>DAOTUA010000349.1:0-28878 GCA_034437355.1 Anaerolineae bacterium
CTCACATGAAATACATTAGAATGACAGGTTTACCTACACTTTATTGTGTAAAAGTGACAAGACATCGGCTAGTTGGTTATTAATTTGTTTAACTCACGGACTTGCTGTGCCAAGTTGTCGATCTGATCGTCATCGGGATATTTTTGTTTTAGGTTCGTTGCCAATGCACTAATTTTTTCAATTGGGGCCTTTAACATCTCGGTTGGGGTGCGGTTATTTATCCGCTGTAGAGAGGCCTGTACCCGTGCCTTGAGCAATATAGGGTTAAAGGGCTTGAACAGATAATCGTCGGCCCCTAGCTCGATGCACTTCACCACGCTATCCAGGTCATCGACCGCCGAGATCATAATGATGGGGATATGTTTCGTGTCTGGGTTCGCTTTGACGGTTTCTAAGACCTCATAGCCGTTCATGCGGGGCATCATGACATCTAGCAGAACCAAAGCATATTGGTTTTCGTGGAGCATATCCAAAGCGGTTTGTCCGTTTTCTGCCATTTGCACTTGATAACCCTGGCGCTTTAGCCGCCGAGATAGCATATCGCGGTTCATTTCGTTGTCGTCCACTACCAGAATCAGATCGCTCATGCAGGTTTTAGGCTCCATTTGGATTAGAAAAGACATATCTATAACCTTACATGCTATGACGTTTTTTGCAACTCCGGTAGTGGGGGCTGTACGACGGCGGTTTTGCCCTGTGCAACGGCATGAGATATGATTCAGGCTATAGTCAAATGACATCACTAAAGTAAAGGTTATCATCTCTTGCTCGCGACTGTCCATGCCTGTGCCCTATTCGGGTTAGAAGGTACACCGATAGAGGTTCAAACCGACTTCAACCCCCGGACAATGATCCCGTCGTTTACGATTGTGGGGCTGCCGGGTTCCGCTGTTAAAGAAAGCCGGGAGCGTGTGCGGGCGGCGATTAAGAACAGCTCGCTAAACTTTGTCAACAAGGGTTACGTTGTCAATTTATCTCCGGCAGATATACCCAAACAAGGCCCAGCCTACGACCTGGCGATAGCGGTTGGGGTGCTTGCCGTTACCGACCAGCTACCGCCGCCTATTTTAGAAGGGGCCATGTTCGTTGGCGAGTTGTCGCTAGACGGCAGCGTGCGGCATGTGGACGGCATTTTGCCGATGACGTACACGGCAGCACGGGCCGGGTATGATACGATTTATGTACCAGCCGAAGATGCCGCCGAAGCCGCCCTGATCCCGCAGATTGACGTGATCCCGGTCGGGTCGTTGGGCGAACTGGTCGAACACGCCTACGAGTTAAACCGCATCCCCGCCTACCAATTACCGCCACCTTCATTAGAAACGCAACCGCTACAGGACGGCATAACCGATTTTGCGGATATTAAGGGCCAGCAGCACATCAAACGGGCGCTAGAGATCGCCGCCGCCGGGAACCATAACGTTTTAATGGTCGGTAGCCCTGGCGTCGGTAAGAGCTTGATGGCGCGTGCCATGCCGGGGATTCTGCCACGCCTGACGATGGCGGAAGCGTTGGAAGTCACCCGTATCTACTCGGTGACGGGCAAGCTATCGAACGGCGAGCCGTTGGTGCGGGCGCGTCCGTTCCGGGCACCGCATCACACGATCAGCCAGGCTGGGCTGGTCGGTGGGGGGACGATCCCGCAACCGGGCGAGATCAGTTTAGCGCACCGGGGCTTGTTGTTCTTGGATGAGGTTGTCGAGTATAGCCAGAAAACGCTAGAGGTAATGCGCCAACCAATTGAAGATAAGATCGTGACCATCAGCCGGGCTAAGGGGTCGGTGACGTTCCCGGCGAATTTTTTACTGGTGGCGGCGATGAACCCCTGCCCGTGTGGCTATTACGGCGACCCGACCCAGGCGTGTACATGCACGCCGCATTTGATCACGCGCTATCAGTCCAAGTTAAGCGGCCCGCTGCAAGATCGGATCGATATTCATATTACCGTGCCGCGTGTCGATTACGACAAATTGATGAGTGAAGAACGCAGCGAATCATCTTACAGCATCCGGGATCGGGTGGAGGCGGCCCGCAAACGCCAGCTAGAACGCTTTGAGGATCACCCGGAATTGTTCGCCAATGCAGATATGCGGGTCGGTGAAATCCAGGAAATGTGCCAGTTAAATGCGGAAGCAAAAAAGGTGTTGGAGCTATCGGTTAAGCGGATGCAACTGAGCGCCCGCGCCTACCATCGGGTGTTAAAACTCAGCCGCACGATTGCGGACCTGGACGGGGCCGAGGTGATCCAGGTGCCGCACGTTGCGGAGGCGATCCAGTATCGCCCGGTAGACGACACGAGTTAGCGAAGGCCGGGAGTGCGTAAGAAGTTGGTGCGCGTAAACGCGGTCAGCGCGTGTTGTTCTGGGGTGAGCAGCGCCCAGAGGTCATCGGCCTGGGCGATCTCGCCCGTATTTGATGCGGCATAAGTTGTTAGCCATGTAAAGAACGGGTCATCGTCTAACGTTAGGCGTATCTCATGGAGCATCAGCACCCCGCGCAGGTAGACCGCGTTGATGTAGGGCCGAATCTGGTTAAAGTCGTAAACGGCGCTATCGACGTTGCCGGCGGGGTTAAGCCGATTCACCCGGAACCACCACCACCAATCCACCAAAGACGGATAGGCGGCCTCAATGTAAACGAACTCGCTATAGGTCGATAGCGCCTCATCAAGCCAGGGGTCCAGGGCTTGGTCGCTACCAACTCGGTCGTACCACCATTGATGAGCGACCTCATGCACGGTGATCAGCATTAAGTAGCTGGCTGGGTCGCCCTCGTAGCGTGTGAACCAGTCCGTACTGACAAAAGCAAACCCGCTAAACTCCATGCCATCCGGGAAATCCCCCTGCACAACAACCAGGCGATCATGCAGATAGGGGCCGTAACGCTCGGCAAACAGGGATAAACTCTGGGCGCTGACATCGGCAGCGAAGGCCGCACCGTCGATCCAGCCGCCGTTACCATCGGGCACGGTGGCATCCGGGAAGGTGTAGACTTCGACAGTAGCGCCCTGGTCGGTGGTGCGGCGTGTCACCTGGAACACATGGCTGATACTGGCGGCAAACTCGCGCCCGCCGGTATGAACAAACGCCCACTGATTCGGGCCGGGGGTATCCACCTGGCCCGGCGCGGCGACCATCACCCCATCGGGTGCATTTTCTATGGTGATCGTCACGTACCAGTCGGCGGGGTCTAAGACAAGTTGTTCTCCGATCAGAATTGACGGGCGATGCAGCCACTCCCCCGCCTGATAGGGCACCACCGTCGGGAGCCAGTGGCCCAGGTTCATCTGACGCGGAGACTGCCCGAAATAGCCCCGGAAAGATTCGCGCCCTCCGATAATGGGTGGGATGGCTAATTCAAATGCGAGGGTCAACTGGACCGGGCAACCGGGGGCCAAGGGCTTGGCGAGCGAGACATCCAGCCGACGCCCGGTAAGCGCGAAGTCCGCTGGAGATGGAGAGGTGCCTAGGGCAAGCGATGTCAACGTGAACACCTCTAGCCAACGGTTTGGCTCTACGTTGAGGGTGAGCATGGAAAGTGGTTCATCAGCCGGGTTGTGATAAGTGATATGCTGACGAACGCTAACCTGGCGCAACTCATAATCGACCGTAGCCCTGACATCATGGCGCGTCAGGGGTGGTATTGGGGGACAGGGCGTTTCGGTCGGGGGGGATGCCGTCATGGTTGGCGTGTGTACCGGGGTGGGTATGGGGGCCGTAATGCGAGCCGATGTGGGGATCAGTTGTGATGGCACGGACTGGACGGTCGTTGCCGTCGGGAATGGTGTTGGCGGTTGCGCTACACCCAGGCTACAACCGGTTATCAGGAACAGACACAATTTGATCAGATGGGGCATGGCACTCTCCGACCGGGGACGGTTAGCAAAACGAACGTATCATAATCCGATAGGTAAGCCAATGCCACCTGCATGACAAGGGCCATGTCTTGATTTCTAGTTCGTTCTTGAGGGTGCTGTCCTCAAACTCCCGCAAGGGGGCTTTTCAACCGCTTTCGATATACTACCGTTGTACCAGGGCAATCACATATAGATTTGTGGTGGCTTTACCCACCCCACCAGGGATTTACATCCCTCGACACTATGTTTTCATACGAGAGCGGGCCAAAACTTTAAGTTTTTGTCCAATTTTTGCAAAAAGTGGCGGGGTTTGCGGCGGAACCCCAACAGAGATGACTTGCCATGACTGCCATATGCGAAAATTTTGACCGGTATGTTTTTACTTGTAAAAAGAGTTTTTTTAGGTAAAATAATTAAAAAGGTTATTTTAGCAACTCACAGCGTGATTTAATTTTACTATTTCTGGGATGCAGATAACCAACTTAA
Source organism: Anaerolineae bacterium (assembly GCA_034437355.1). GTDB lineage: Bacteria > Chloroflexota > Anaerolineae > Aggregatilineales > Phototrophicaceae > DAOTTY01. Next base: position 4,343 of record DAOTUA010000349.1, read on the forward strand.
TAAATCTTGGGTACTCTAAACGCCGTATTCTGGCTTAGATACGTTGACATATCGTTACCGATTACTACTCAATAGTTTTTTTAGGATTTTTTTACCATGACTTCTTATACTGCTACGCTTGAGTCTTTGAAGAAGCATCAAGTGCCAGATTGGTTCCATGATGCGAAACTCGGCGCTCTGATCGTTTGGGGGCTGTATTCTGTTCCAGGATGGGCACCGGCTTCAGGCGATCTGGGTGAAATCATTGCGCAACAGGGTTGGGAAGCCTATTTCCGTAACAACCCTTATGCCGAATGGTATCTGCACTCGATGCACATGCCCGATAGCCCTACTCAACAGCATCACCGCGAAACTTACGGCGAAGACTTCAAATATGATGACTTTGTGCCGATGTTTGAAGCGGCGTTAGCAAATTGGGACCCTACCGAATGGGCGGACCTATTCAAGCAATCCGGGGTGCAGTACACCGTAATGGTGACAAAGCACTGCGATAGTTATCTGATGTGGCCCAGTGAGACGCACCACCCCATCAAAGGCAAGTATCAATCCGAGCGCGACTTGGTAGGCGAAACCGCCGCCGCCATGCGGGAGCAAGCTATCCGTTTTGGGGTGTACTATTGCAGCGGTATGGATTGGACGTTTGAGGACGACTTCCTTGTTAAAGATGCGGAAGGCATCCTGGGTAAAATGCCGCAGAGCGACGACTACGTTCGCTATACGCACGCTCACTGGCTCGAACTGATCCAACGTTATAAGCCGGCTGTGATGTGGGGCGATATTGGTTATCCGACCAATGACGACCCGAAGGTACTGTTTGCCGAGTACCTGAATACCGTACCGGAAGGCGTTATCAACGACCGTTTTGCGAAATACATCCCGGATGGGCCGGGGCTGGAAAATGATGGGGTCATTGCCAACCCCGGCGGTGAAATCTATGACTTCCGCACCCCCGAATATACTCAATTCAAAGAAACGCAAGAGGTAAAGTGGGAGTCTACACGCGGCCTGGCGCATACCTTTAGCTTTAATCGGAACGAAACGGATGAGAATTATCTTCCGGTTGATACGCTGATCCAGTTATTTGTGGATATTGTGAGCAAAAACGGCAACTTGTTGTTGAGCTTCGGGCCAGAGGCAGACGGGAGCTTGCCGGCTTACCAGCGTGAGCGATTCTTGGCGTTAGGTAAATGGCTCAATGTCAATGGTGAGGGGATTTACGGGACTCGCCCGTGGCAGGCGGCGGAAGGTCAAACCGATGTGGGGCTGGAAGTGCGCTTCACCCGCAAAGATGAAAACGTGTATGCCTTTTTAATGGGTACACCAACCACAGAAGCGATCACGCTACAGGGCCTACAGGCCGGGGATGAAACCAATATTCATCTGTTGGGCCACGAAGACCCGCTGCAATGGGAAGCGGTCGCAGGTGGGGTTCGCGTTATGCTGCCGGGGTCGCTGCCAGATGAGCCAGCGCATGGGCTACGGCTGGCGGGGTCGGTTTCGATAATTTAATAGAAGGTGAGTATCTCGTAGGCGGTTATGATACCTGCGTTATATTTATGTTAGCTGTCAAATCACATCAACAAATATTTCATTTACTTACGAATTGTGGAGATTTAAACATTTATGAAGAAGAAACTTTCTCGTCGCGAATTTCTCAAGGGGATGGCCGCTGCCGGTTTTGCAGTTACCGCCACTGGTAGCGCATCAAAAGTTATGGCATCCAATCCCTATCGTGATAAGCTCCGTACCGTCAACTTTCAGACGACCAAAACCCTAACGCTGACGACCATCCCTGGTACGGCGGCAAATATTCTCAATTTCATGGCGGATAACTTCAAGGCCGATAACCCGGATGTAGAAATCGTGGTCAACCTGCAACCGGATGAAGAAACCTACAAGTCGTCCTTCCCTCAGATCGCTATTTCCAGCGACCGCCCGGATGTGGCCTGGTATTGGGTTGACGGGCGGCAGTACCGCGACCTGACCGACATCGGCGCGTTTGAACCGCTGGATGATCTGTGGGCAGAAATGGACCTGGAGAACGTGTATCCGCAGGCAATTGTTGATCGCTATACCAGCGAAGACGGATCGTACTATTCGGGTAATCTGGAGTTCGGATGGTATCCGCAGGTTTATTATAACCGTCGGATTTTCGATGAACTCGGTATTGCCGAACCAGCGAATGGTGCTTTTTACGAGTCGTTGGATGAGTGGTTGGTGGTGATCGAAACGCTGCGCGAGGCGGGTATTCAACCGGTGTCTATCGGTGGGAATAGCTCGGCTGCGTGGATTGTTGGCCACACGGTTGATACGTTGCTACAGCGGATGATCCCCGAACCGTTATACAGTGATATGCTGGTGAACTACGCGCCTGGGTCCGAGCCGTTGATCAACTATGACGGGCCGGAGTGGGCAGAAGTGATGGAAATGCTCCAACAATGGCATGAGACTGGGGTCTTTGCGGATGGTTACTTGAGCCGTGGCTACCCCGAAGGCCGCGCGCTGTTCGTACAAGAAGAAGCCGCTATGTACCAGGACGGTAGTTGGGCACCGAGCGCGGGCATCCTGTATGCGGAGGCCCCGGACTTGGATTTCGGCTGGATGCTTTACCCGCGTATCCGTGAAGAGATCGATCCGAAGTTCCTGGTTTATGCTGGTGCCGGGATCATGATTCCGAAAGACCCGTCCGACCTGGGGCTGGCCAAGGAATTTGTGCGGCATACGCTCTCGCAAGAACAGCACGTCCAGATGATGGAAAACCAGATTGCCTTCTCCCCCCGTACCGACATCCCCGAAGAAGTTATCGCAATGACGGGTGAGCATGTGGCAGACATGCAGCCAAAACTGGTCGAAGTTGGTACGACAACCGGTTGGGACGATCCTATCCCGGCGGACCTGGCCCAGCGTGCCCATGTGCTTTACGGTGAAATGCTAACGGGGTCAATCGATCCAGCAGATGTGGGCGCTCAGCTTGAGCGTGTTGTTGCACGCAGCCGTCGTTAACAAAACAGACGAAACGATATGGCGCAACCGGGGCGATCTGCTCCGGTTGTGCTTCACTCACAAATACCCACAATCTGAGAGAAGAAAAGTATGGCTCAACTTCAGGGAGACCAATCGTTCCCGGTATCGGGAACCCCCAGCGATGCACAACAAGCGGGGCGGCTGGGACGTTTACTAAAAGAGATTAACGAAAACCGTTTGGCTTATATGTTCCTGGCCCCGGCAACACTACTGATGGCCTTATTCATTGCTTACCCACTTTATCAGGGACTAGTTCTTGCTTTTTTCGAGTGGAACGGCCTTAGTCCGAGAGAATTTGTGAACATACTGAACTTTGAGATTTTGATCAGCGATACCACATTTTACAAGTCGTTGTGGAATAATTTTCAGTTTAGCTTGTTCTCAACCATCGGAACGACGGTGATTGGCTTTAGCATCGCTTACACGATAGAACGCCGAATCCGTGGGTGGATGGTGTTCAAGGTGGTTTACTTTTTACCGGTGATGATGTCGGGGACGGTGGTTGGGCTGTTATGGGGCCTGTTGCTAGACCCAACGTTCGGCCCGATCAATGCGGTGCTGGCGGTTTTTGGCATTGCTGGCCCGGAGTGGCTCGGGAACCCGAAACTGGCGCTTTATACCGTAATCGCGGTGAATGTGTGGCAGTTTTCCGGATTTTCGATGATCATTTTTCTTTCCGCGATGGAAGCGATTCCGACCGACATTCACGAGGCAGCCACGTTAGATGGTGTCGGCTGGTGGAAGCGTTTACGCTTTATCATTTTGCCGCTTACAAAGTCGGTTTTTGCGGTCTGGACGATGTTACAAATTATTTTCTCCTTTAAGATTTTTGACTTGATTTTCGCCATGACGGGCGGTGGCCCTGGCGATGCAACCAATGTTTTAGGGATTATGCTGTACCGAACGGCCTTTCGCTTCACCGAGTTCGGCTATGGGTCGGCGGTGGCGGTGGTGATGACGGTAATCATCATGTTTTTCACGCTGATCTACCTGCGTTTCGTCCGCTTTGAACAATATTATTAAAGGGAAAAATTATTATGGCAGTTCAAAATACTAGCCGGTCGCAAGAACCGCGCTTCAAAGTCACGGTGTTGATTATGTACGGGTTTTTGTTGTTCTGGGCGTTTGCGCAACTTTACCCGTTTTTTTTCCTTATCTCAAACTCGCTGAAGCAAAGTTCGGAGATTCTAGCGTCGCCATGGACGTTACCGGCGGTCCCACAGTTCGGCAACTACTGGACGGCGTGGCAGGGCGGTAACGTGGGCGTCCCATTGGGGCGTTACTTCCTCAATAGCCTGATTATCACAACCGGGTCGGCGGGGTTGGTGGCGTTGATCGGGGCGTTGGCGGCGTATGCGCTGGCCCGTTTTCGTTTCCCTGGGCTTACGATTGCCAACGGCGGGTTGTTTTTTATCTTGGCGGTGCCGGTTCACGCGGTATTGATCCCGGTATTTCACTTGATGGGCGATTTAAACCTGCGTAATTCGTACATCGGCATTATCGGGCTGTACGGTGCGTTCTGGTTACCATTTACGATTTTGCTACTGCGTGCCCACTTTGAGAGCTTCCCCGGCGAACTCATCGACGCCGGGAGGATTGATGGATGCTCCGAGTTGGGGGCGTTCTTCCGTATTGCGGTGCCGGTATCTAAGGGGGCGATCTTTTCAGTGAGTATCGTCAATATGATCACGCTGTGGAGCGAATTGCTATTTGCATTCATCATCCTCAATAATGCCAATATGAAAACCATTACGGTTGGTGTGCTGGCCTTCCAGGGGCAGTATGCAACCGAGTGGTCTAGCATTTTCGCGGCGATGTCGATTGCAACCATGCCAATGGTGATCCTCTTTATTATCTTCCAGGGGCAGATCACCAAAGGATTTAGCATGGGCGCTTTCCGCTAGGTAGAACTGGATGCTTTCGGATTTGGGAACCTGTGTCCCCCGCCCTTGACGCGGTGTGTTTCGGCAACACACGGATTTTTGAGTTTTACACCGAGTGCCGTTTTCGCTTAACCTCAGTCTTGGCTGAGCAAAGAGAGCGATCAGGGGGGCTATGTTCAATCAAAATGGATGCTTTTTGTCCACTTTTTCTGGAAAAATTAATGGGGTGAGGGGTAAAACCACACCAAACCTTATGTATTTTGAATTTCACACAGCTTATTTTTACTTACGTTTTTTTGAAAGGATGTTCACACGATGACCGGAGGCACACTAACGCCCGAACAGGTCGCTTTTTATCACACGGAAGGCTACCTGATGATACGTGGTCTACTCTCGCCGGCGGACCTTAACCCGGCTCGCGAGGCGGTCGCCGCCAAAGTGGATGAGATCGCTAACGACCTCTACCAGCGCGGTGAGATCACCAGCAAGTATGAAGATAGCCCTTTTGAACACCGCCTCGCCGATCTGTTTGCCGGCCTGACGGAAGCACACTTCTTGCGCTATGGGCGCGGCTGGCGAGATCGTGTACCGAATTACTTCGACCTGTTGACAAACCCTAAAATTTTAGGTGCGGTCGAGTCGTTGATTGGTGGCGAGATATACGCCAACCCGGTTTATAACATTCGGCCTAAAGTGCCGCGTGTAGCTGCGGGGGCTGTCCCGTGGCATCAAGATCGTTCGTACTGGCCCGACGCTAGCGCCAACCCGGTCATTACGGTCTGGGTGCCGTTGGTGGCGGCAACGGAAGAAAACGGCTGCTTACACATCATGCCACGAACCCACAAACAGCGTTTGATCGCCCATGGCAGCGAAAGCTATTCTGGTACAAGTTATACCGAACTGGATATTTCGCAGTTTAAAGAGAAGCAGGTGGTCGAACTCCCCATGGCGGCAGGCGACATCCTGCTGTTTAACGACCGTTGTATCCATATGTCCACACTCAACCAGAGCGAGCGCACCGTCCGTTGGAGCGTCGATCTGCGTTATCAACCCACCGACCAAGACCCCATGCCCCAGCACGGTGTCGGTTTCTTGGCCCGCAGTTACCACCACCCAGAACGTGTCGCTCGGCTTGAAGATTGGCTGGCCGAACGCGAAGAAAACCCGCTATCACCTACACACGAATAATGGAACAACACGATATGATACAACCCTACGACCCCACGCTAGACTCAGTGAAACAGCATCAGGTGCCGGCCTGGTATCACGATGCCAAGCTAGGCATTTTTATTCACTGGGGGCTGTACAGTGTACCCGGTTGGGCACCCGTCACCGGGACATTACACGAGATGATCGAGAAAGAAGGCTTTAGTGCTTTTTTTGCCAAAAACCCTTATGCCGAATGGTATTTAAATTCGCTGCGCTTCCCGGATAGCCCGACCCGCCATTACCATGATGAGACTTACGGCGAAGATTTCACTTATGAACAATTTGTCGCCTTGTTCAACGAGGCTATTCAAAAGTGGGACCCGCAAGCATGGGCCGGGTTGTTCCACGATATTAACGCCCGCTACGTTGTGATAACCACCAAACACCACGACGGCTTTTTGTTGTGGGATAGCCCGAACACCGCCCCCAACCGCCCAGGCTATAAAGCGTCACGAGACATCGTGCGCGAACTAACAGAAGCCGTCCGCGAGAAGGGCTTGCGTATGGGCTATTATTACTCCGGTGGGCTAGATTGGAGCTTTAACGATGAGCGCATTGACGAATACGAGAAGGTGTATACCACCATCGTTCAATCCGATGCGTTTATCCGATATTCGACCGGCCACTGGCGCGAGTTGATCGACAAATACAAACCGGCTTTGATGTGGAACGATATTGGGTTCCCGCGTGATGGCGACCTGGGGGCGCTGTTCGCCCACTATTACAATGCCGTCCCGGAGGGGGTGATCAATGACCGGTTCGGGCAGCATGTGCCAGAAGCGTATCAGGCGGGGTCCGAGGTGGTGGTGAACCCACGCCCGGAACATTACGACTTTATCACGCCGGAATATTCATCCTTCAAAGAGATTAAGCCGGAAAAGTGGGAAACGTGCCGGGGCATCGGTTTCTCGTTCGGGTATAACCGGGCCGAAAACGAAAGCAGCTATATGAGCGCACAAGAGGCGATACGCTCGTTTGTGGATGTCGTCAGCAAGAACGGCAACCTACTGCTGAATGTCGGGCCGACTGCCGAGGGGGAAATCCCCGCGTTACAAGAGGCGTGCTTACGCGGGTTGGGGGCCTGGTTGGATGTGAACGGCGAGGCGATTTTTGAAACGCGCCCATGGCAACGTGCCGAAACCGCCACCACCGATGGCGTTGAGGTGCGCTTCACACAGAAGCCGGGGGCGGTCTATGCAACACTGCTCGATACCCCGGCCAGCGAAGCGGTCACGCTGGAGGCGCTCAACTTGGGCGACGGCGGCCAGGTGGAATTGCTAGGGCACGATGGACCGCTTGACTGGCGCAAAGATGGCGATCAACTGCATGTCATGTTACCGCCAGACACGCCACCCGCCGCCGCCTATACGCTTAAACTAACTGGGAGTGTCAGCGCATGAGTTTTGAAGCACGAGGCATCCCGAACTGGTTCGAGGACGACAAAATCGGCGTGATGATTGTGTGGGGCGTGTTCAGCGTCCCCGGTTGGGCACCCGCAGAACGTGACATCACCGATATTATCGCTAAGGAAGGTTGGGGCGCGATGTTCAAGCATAACCCCTACGCCGAGTGGTACATGAACACCTTGCAGGTAGACGGTAGCCCGACCGCCGCCCACCACAAAGCGACTTACGGTGAGAACTTCGCCTACGACGATTTTATCCCGCAGTTTCAACAGGCTGTGCGCCAGTGGGACCCGGCAACCTGGGCGGACTTGTTCCAAGAGGCCGGGATCAAGTACACCGTTTTTCTCACCAAACACCACGACGGGTTTTTGCTGTGGGACAGCCGCCACCCCAACCCGCACAAACCAGGCTATCAGGTTGAGCGCGATGTGCCGGGCGAGCTAGCGGCTGCTGTCCGTGATCGGGGAATCCGTTTCGGCATCTACTATTCTGGCGGGCTAGACTGGACGTTCAAACACGAGACGATCCAAAGCCTGGGTGGGGTGTATGAGAACGTGCCGCACACGTCGGCATACGCGACTTATGCCGATGCCCACTGGCGCGAACTCATCGAGCGTTATCAGCCGGCGCTGATGTGGAACGACATTGCCTATCCGCGTCAATCGGACCTGAACGCGCTCTTTGCCGATTATTACGCGGCGGTGCCGGATGGCGTGATTAACGACCGCTTCGCCCAGAACGTAGACGATACCCCGCAGGACTTTGACGACGAAGGGGTATTTGGTCCGCCGCCGGGGGGCCATCACGATTTCCGTACCCCGGAATATACCCAGTTCCCCGGTATTCAAACGCTCAAGTGGGAGACGTGCCGGGGCACGGGCAACTCGTTCAGCTACAACCAGAACGAAAACCCGGATAACATGCTATCCCCAGAAGCACTCGTGCATTTGCTAGCGGATATTGTCAGCAAAAACGGCAATCTGCTGCTTAGTTTTGGGCCGATGGCGGATGGTACTATCCCGGCGGTGCAGGCCGATCTGTACCGTGCTTTTGGCGCGTGGCTGGCTATTAACGGCGAGGCCATCTATCATACGCGCCCCTGGACCCGCGCCGAAGGGACAACCGCCGAGGGGGTTTCGGTGCGGTTTACGCGCAACGGTGCGGACCTATACGCGATCCTGCTCGGTCGTCCAGCCGGTGAGCGTGTGACACTACACGACATTGACGCACCGGGGGCGGTGCATCTGCTGGGGGACGATACGCCGCTAAACCATCAAAGCACAGATGGCTCGTTGATCGTAGACTTACCGCCCCTACCGGAAAGCCCGGCCTATGCGCTCAAGCTCAGCGGGGGGGCGTAAGCGATGGCTACTTATCAACCTACATTTGAGTCGGTCAGTCGGCACCCGGTCCCGGCGTGGTATAACGACGCCAAGTTCGGTATCTTCATCCACTGGGGGCCATCGGCTGTACCAGGTTGGGCGGTCCCGAATGCAAGTATAGACCAGATTATCTCAGACCAGGGCTGGCAGGCACTCTTTAAGAATAACCCGTATTCGGGCTGGTATCAGAACTCGCTGCGCTTCCCGGATAGCCCAACACGCCAGCATCACGACGCCACCTACGGCGCGGGCTTCGCCTACGAGCAGTTCGGGCCGCAGTTCGCACAGGCGGCTAGCCAATGGAACCCGGATACCTGGGCCGACCTGTTCGCCCGGGTCCATGCGCGGTATGTGGTGCTAACGTCTAAGCATCATGACGGTTATCTATTGTGGAACAGCCGCCACCCCAACCCACACCAACCTGGCTATCAAACCGAGCGTGATCTCGTCGGGGAACTGGCGCGGGCGGTGCGATCAAAAGGGCTGCGCTACGGCCTGTACTACTCTAGCGGCCTGGATTGGACATTCAACGACGCGATTATTGACGACTTCAACAAAGTATTCACGACCATTGTGCAATCGGAGGCGTTCATCGCTTATGTGGATGCGCACTGGCGCGAGCTGTTCGAGCGTTATCAACCGGATGTGATATGGGGCGACATCGGCCACCCGGCCAAGGCGGATGTTGCCCGGCTGTTTGCGGATTATTACAACAGCATCCCGGACGGTGTGATTAACGACCGTTTCGCGCAGATCGTACCGGAGCGTGACACGAGCGACGAGGGCATCATCGGGCCGCCATCGGCCCCGCATTATGACTTCCGCACCCCGGAATACACCGCGTTTAAGGAGATCCAGCAGGAAAAATGGGAAACGTGCCGGGGAATCGGCTATGCTTTCTTCTATAACCAGAACGAAACGGACGAACATTACGCTAGCGTCACCGAGTTGGTTCATCTACTGGTAGACATCGTGAGCAAGAACGGCAATCTGCTGTTGGATGTCGGGCCGATGGCGGACGGCACGATCCCGGCGCTGCAAGTCGAACGGTTGGAGGGCATCGGGCGATGGTTGGATGTGAACGGCAGTGCCATTTTCGGGACGCGGCCCTGGGTGGTGGCCGACGGTGAAACCACGGACGGGCTGAGCGTGCGCTACACCCGCCAGGGCGACACGCTCAACGCGGTGCTGCTGGGCCAGCCAACTGCCGGGCAGGTCACGCTGCCGGGCCTGCGCCCACAAGCTGACAGCCGTATTCGCTGGCTCGGCCAGGATGAAGCGGTGCCGTGGCAGGTGACGGACGGCTCGCTTAGCGCGGACGTGTCATCCGCCCTACCGGATAGCCCGGCGCACACACTTACCATTACACCTATCCCGGAGTATGTATCATGACGACTTACACCGCGACACTCGAATCGTTGCGCCAACACACCGTGCCAGACTGGTTCCACGATGCGAAACTGGGCATTTTCATTCATTGGGGGTTGTACTCTGTCCCGGCGTGGGCACCCCCATTTGGTGATATGCAACAGGTTGTTGAGGAAAAAGGCTGGGAGGCGTTCTTTGCTAATATGCCTTACGCAGAGTGGTATCTGAACTCGATGCACATCCCGGAGAACCCGACCTACGAGTATCACCGTCGCACCTATGGCACAGGCTTTGCTTATGAGGATTTCGTGCCGATGTTTAACGACGCGATACAACAATGGGACCCCACCGCCTGGGCACAGCAGTTCAAAGCGGCGGGGGCGCGTTATGTGGTGCTTACGTCGCGTCACTGCGAGAGCTTCGCGCTGTGGCCCACCAGCACGCCTCACCCCGACAAGGGGTTATATCATGCCAAGCGTGACCTGGTGGGAGAACTGGCGGAGGCAGTACGCGGCGAGGGCCTGCGCTTCGGCATTTACTACTGCGGCGGCATGGATTGGACGTTTAATACGGACCCGGTACGCCATCATCAACAGGTTTACAGCGGTATTCCGAACAGCCCGGCCTACATCCGTTATATCAATGCCCAGTGGCGCGAACTCATCGACCGCTATCAGCCGGATTTGATGTGGAACGATATTGGCTGGCCCCGCGACGACGACCCGCTGCCGCTGATGGCAACTTACTATAATACTGTGCCAGATGGCGTGATTAACGACCGTTTCGCACAGCACGGCGATACGTCCGATAACGAGAAGCACGACATCATCATCAACCCCGCCGGGACTCACAACGACTTCCGTACACCAGAGTACAGCAGCTACAAAGACATTCAGCCGTTTAAGTGGGAGGCCTGCCGGGGGATCGGTCATTCGTTCGGTTATAACCGTGCCGAGACAGACGAGAACTATCTATCGGTGCCGGCGTTGGTGCAAATGTTGGCGGACATTGTGAGTAAGAACGGCAACCTGCTGTTAAATGTCGGGCCGGAGGCGGACGGGGGGATCATCTCGATGCAGCAGCGGCGTTTGGCGGGGCTTGGGGCGTGGTTAGCCGACTACGGCGAGGCGATTTACGGGACGCGCCCGTGGGAACGGGCCGAGGGCATCACCCGTGAAGGGCATGAGGTGCGTTTCACACAAAAGGACGGGATGGTTTATGCGCTGGTGTTTGCTGGGCCGGGCGCGGCAGTCACGCTAACGGATGTCCCTGCCGGGCAGGTTGTGGTGTTGGGCCGCGATGAAGGACCGTCCCCGGTTGATGGCACGATCACGTTACCACAGACAGAACATCCGGTGCATGTGCTGAAGCTGCTTATTTGACGGCCAACGGTGGTGGCTGGTCGATGAGATGAATATGCTGGCTTAACCATTGTTGGACACGCTCGCGATTGGCGTTGTAACCAATTTCTGCCAACTCCCAGATATTATCAAAGTCGAGCGTGCCATAGGGGGTTGTATCGGTTTCAATCAAAAAATCCGTCCGTTGGCGATAATCTGCTTGCTGGCTGTAGGCATTGACAGATTGTGCCGCCAGAATCGTTTTGACAATGGACGGCACACGTTGTTTCTGTTTCCAGGGCAAAAGACGACTTAGAAATACAGCGAGGCCGTCAATATGATCGGCTATCTCGTATGGTTTGGAAGCCTTGGTACTGGTGACTAAGGTGCCGATGACGGTACCGCCTTCTAAATATTCTCGCATGAGGTCTACCGGGTAATTGTTCATCACGCCACCATCAACAACTAGGTCGCCATCACGTACCACCGGCGAGAAAACTCCCGGAATACTCAGGCTAGCTCGGACGGCCTCATGCAATTTACCGTGGCGATGCACATTGAGACTGGCTCGGTTCAGGTTCGTGCTAATACAATAAAATTGGACCCATCCATCTTCGATATTAATATCACCGACCACCCCCTGCATCGCCCGGCTAACTTTCTTGGAGGCCATCATCGCGCTAATGGGGATGGTTGTATCTAGCAAGGCTTTCTTCGATCCGTATGTGCGCCCTTTTTCCATGATTTGGGAGATCACATCGTCAGATTGCATCGACCCTAGCATCGCCCCGCCGACAACCGCGCCCATGCTGACACACCCAATGGCATCAATCGGGACCTGTGCTTCGGTTAGTGCTTTCAATACCCCGATGTGGGCGTAACCACGCGCCCCGCCGCCACCCAGTACCAGGCCGATCCCGTTGCCTGTTAGCAAGCGGCCCAGGCGTGCTAGATGCGCCGCCTCCCCTTTACGGATGTGATGATGTCGGTTGACTTGTCGTGGTGTTAACCATTGGGCGGTCCCCGATGGTTGTTTGACGGTTTCATCGTGCAACAAAACGAGTTCATGATGTTGTTGGTTGAGTTGTGCATCGATCTGTTTCTCTAGCTCACCAGGGCGCGGATCACCGTTGGTCTCACCAATGAGCAACACCCGGTCCGCATTACGGATGATCCATTGTGTCCAGTCGGTCCAGCTGTCATCGGGCAAAAAACAGATATAGTCGTAAGTGTGTTCAAGCTCGTTTAACCACTGTCGCAAGAAAATATCAGGCATTTTTTTAATAGCGTTCTCAATACCATAGTGATCATCAAAGGCGTGTGCATCGAGAACCAACACGCGCCCATGATTTGCCAGATAGGGCTGAAGGTTGTTAGCAAATTTAGCGGTATCCACGGTGGGTTGGGTGGGTACCAAAACAAAATTGAGGCTGGTAGGTTTGGTGACATAGTGCTGATCGATGTTTTGTTGTTGGCGTTGGACAATAATCGTCATCAGCCGTCTTGCAAAGGTCGGGGCATGTTGCATCAGGTTTTCAAATGTCGTCCGGTCGATACGCACAACCGTTGTTTCTCGGATAGCGGTTATGGTTGCGGTGCGCTTGAGGTCGCTCAACAGAGCAAGTTCCCCGACAAGGCTCGCATTACCAACTTCTCCCAAGATACGTTCGTTCAGGCCGTCATGATACTTAGCGCGAACTCGCCCGGTGATCAAAACTAACGCATCGGTGCCAATATCACCCTGCCGGATAAGCACATCGCCGGGTGAATAAACTTCCCAGGCAATCGTATCTTGGATCATTTGCAGGATAGCTGCATCAACATGATCCATCAGGCGTTTAAACGTCATCACGAGCAGCGAATGACGCATTCGTTTTTCCATGAGTCGGTAAAGATGGGTAGCTAAAGCGGGTTCAGCCTCCAGTAGATCGGTGAAGCCTTGCCGAGATACCCGGATGAGTGTCACGTTTGTTTTGGCTGTGACGGTCGCAATACGCGGCTGGCCACTGAGTAACGCCATCTCGCCAAAACCTTGCCCCGCCGTAAGTTCATTAAGTATCGTATTGCCGTCGCTCACTTCAACTTCGCCATCGGCAATAATATAATAGGCGTCGCCGGCATCGCCTTTGTTAAAAATAACTTCCTGGCTATCAAAAATCTGTTGCTCTAGCTCTGGTAAAACCTGTGATAACTTTTCCGGTGACACAACAGAAAGTAAGGGGTTATTGCTTAAACGATCAATAAGGTTTTTCATTTTTCAATCTCACTGCTCATAATATAGATGGTATTATTATGGCCCTGCGAAATATTTGCAAGAAAAGGTAACTGCTCAGGGGCTTCACCCCCGAACCCCCACAAGCTTTTGCAAAAGCTTGACAAAAGCTTTAGCTGTGAAAATCGTCTAAACCTTCATTATTGGATGACAAAATGGACGCTTTTTGTCCACTTCTTATGGAAAAAGTGGTGGGGTGTGGGGTGAAACCCCACAATATCCTAATTTCTACCTGAGTAGTTACAAGAAAAGACCTGATTACTCAGCCGGCCCCCCACCCCGGCAGTAAAGCGCCACCCCTCCCCCACTATCGCCGCTTTAGCGGAGTTACCAATGAGGTTAAGAAGATGAGGAGTAAGAAACATATCTGACTAAATGACAGCCAGATGACGGGGGCTGGCAAATTTTGCATGGCATACGATAATGGGAGGAACACAAACAAAGATAACGTCAAAAGGGGTTTATGTCGATCTTATCAGATATACACGGCGTGTTATTCAACGCGATCTTATGGTTTTCCGGGTTTATGGGGGTATGGGGGGTTGTGATGGCGGCTCGTAATCGGAGCATTAGTGGCGGGTTTTGGGGGGCGGTGGCGATCCTGACGGGGTTAGCGGCGGTTACAACCGTCATCGGCGTGATGCTGTCGCTGCAAGGGGCGATCCCTGTGAGTGGGCGCTTGGGGACGTATTATATTTATATGGCGTGGTTGGTGATCATCATGCCGGGGATGTTCACACAACTACGCGGGCGGGACGATTCCGCGGCTGCGCTCGCCTTTGCCATGTTAAGCGTGTTCAACTTGTTTGTCGGGCTGAGTATGCAATCGCGGGGGTTGGTCGGGCCTTGGGTCGTTGGGTAGGGTTGGGTTTATTGCTGCTGGTCGGGTGCGGCCCAGCCCCAACGCCCTTCCCGGTGACGCCGATCTTACTACAGGTACCAACAGACGCGGCCCCGGATGTTAGCCCAATAGCGACACAGCCCCCGGTACAATATGGTGTACTCCCTAACGCCGCCGATGACATCCCCCCGATGGTTGCCACCCAGCCAGGGATCGAACTGACGGTAATCGACACGGCACAAGACCCGAACGCCTACGACATCCTGACAGGCTACGGGCAATATGACGGCTGGCAGCTGGCCCCGGCCCAACCGCCCCCGGTGGCGCTGGGGTTTGATCGGACGGTGGTCCCGTTGGACAACGCCGCCGTCTGGGATGCAGTACAGATCGCGATCTCCCCGTCGGATGTGCTGGCGCAGCTTAGCATCCCTGGCGCGGAGGCTTTGCACTCCCCGGCGGGGGATGTGGCCCAGGCGCGTTCGTTACTGGCAAATGCAGGCTTCCCCGATGGCGTGACGGTATACGGGGTGATCGTGCCCGCGCCGGGGGTCGGGCAGGTGGTGGCACAATTAGACGCGGCGCGGATAACGTTCGTGCGCGTCCCAGCAGGGACGCCCAATATCCACCTGATGCTCGGTCCGGCCCCAGACATCCCCTTAACTAGGGAACAGTACATGCCGCTTTATAGGCTGCCGCTGAGCTACCGAGCTGCAACAGAACGGCCACTAACGTTCACGGAAACGGGCTGGCCTTTGATCCGGCCCTGAGTGAGAAAGGATGCGCTTTATGACAACTACACGCGATATTATGTCCTTCGGCGTGCTGACGGTCGGGCCGCAGCAATCGTTATCAGGCTTGGTTGACAAGCTGCGGCGGGTGGGGCATGAGGGGTATCCGGTGGTAGCGGCGGGGCAGGTCGTCGGGCTGTTAACATCGCGGGATATGAACCGGGCCGACGCCAACAACCTGGCTCATCTGCGCGTGGCCGATGTGATGCTGGCTGGGCAGGTCAGCGTATCCCCCGTAACCCCGGTGCGCCTGCTGCCGCAATATATGATCGATAGCGGGTGGGGCCAGCTCCCGGTGATCGAAAATAACGTGCTGATCGGGATTGTGACGCGGACAGATGTTATCCGGTTTTATGCCCAAGCGGAGGCAGCGACTACCCCGGCGCGGCAGGTCACGCAGGATGAGATACGATCCGTCTTTGGTGACCCCGCCGCCGCGCTGATCGCGTTCATCGCCCGCCACGCGCACCAACACAACCAGACGATCTACATGGTGGGCGGGGCCGTGCGCGATTTGCTGTTGCAGCGCCGCAACCTGGATTTAGATTTTGTGCTAGAAGGGGCCGCGATCCCGCTGGCGCAAACACTGGTGGCGGATTTTGGCGGCGACCTGGAAAAACACGACGCTTTCGGGACGGCCAAATGGATTTTTGATGCGGTTGCCGCCGCGCACATCGGGCAGCCGCTAGCGAGCCTACCGCCCTATATCGACCTGGTGACAGCCCGCCACGAGTTCTACGACGAACCGGCGGTGTTACCGACCGTTTACACCGGCGGGATCAAGCTGGACCTGCGCCGCCGAGACTTTACGATTAACGCGCTGGCGGTCCGGTTGGGTGTGGCCGATGCCGGTGGCACGGTGATCGACCTGTTCGGCGGGCTGGATGACCTGGAGGCGGGGCGAATCCGGGCATTGCACAGCCTCAGTTTTGCTGACGACCCGACGCGCACATTACGGGCGGTGCGCTTTTCGCATCGGCTGGGGTTTGAGATCGAACCCCGTACACGAGAGCTGATCGATACCGCGTTACCGATGATCGCCCGTGTGACAGGTGAACGGCTCAAGAACGAGATCACGCTGCTACTACACGAACCCAACCCGGAGGCGGCGCTCCCTCGGTTGCAACAAATGGGCGTGCTAAGAGCGATTCACCCGGCTTTCCAGCTATCGGAGGATGCGCCGGAGATCGTCCGGCGTGGGCGTGAGCGTACACGCGAGGATGTCGAGATCGACGGGGATTTACATCGGTGGTTATGGCTGGCGGCCTGCCTACCATCAGATGCCATCGAGCCTATCGGTAAGCGGTTATTGTTGCGCCAGAACAGCATAACCACCATGCAGCAGACGGCCCGACTAACCCAGCAACCGGGGGAATGGTTGACGGGGGCTGCCAGCGATGTCACGTTTCGGCTGGATGCGCTGGAGCTGACTAGCATTGTCACAGCATGGGAGGTGCTGACCGCGCCCGAATACCGCGACACGCTTAATCACTACCTGACGCGCTGGCGGCACATCCACCCCCGCGCCAACGGCCACACACTCCGAGAGCGCGGGGTGCCGCCCGGCCCGATCTATAAAACGGTGTTGCGACAATTACGGGCGGCCTGGCTCGATGGTGAGATCGGTAGCGAGGCCGAGGAAAGCGACTATCTCGATCAATTGCTGAGAGAAAGCGACTAGGGCAACCATGACGAACGTAGACCCGGAACCCGAACGGCTAGCGGTCAACATGACGGTGACGGTTCGGCCCGCGACACAAGCGGACCTACCCCAATTGGAAATGGAGGGCCTATTCACGAAATTTCGCAACATCTTCCGACGGGCCTACCGCGAGATGCAGCACGGGCAGCGGCTCATGTTGGTGGCGGCGTGCAATGGGACCGTGGTAGCCCGGTTATTTATTCTATTTCGCAGCGGGGATGATAGTATCGCCAACGGCAAAACACGCGCTTACCTGTATTCGTTCTATGTGCTGCCGGCTTTCCGTGGGATGGGGCTAGGCACGCATATGATCCGCTATGCCGAGCAAACACTGATCGAGCGCGGCTTTCGGTTCGTGACGATTGCCGTTGCAAAAGAAAATACCGGGGCGCTCCGCTTATACCAACGGCTGAACTACTGCATAATTCGGGAGGATGCCGGGCGTTGGAGCTATACGGATCATCTGGGGCGCACCCATCGGATGAATGAGCCGTGCTGGATTCTTGAGAAAGTTCTCACAAAGTGAGTTTATTGCCCCAAGATAACGGATAAGAGGTCAGAACAGGTCAGGGTAGCTAGGCATTGATTGTGAAATCTATCACGGACGTGACAAACGTCCTATTTCATGATATGTTTCCTTCGGTTTTGACAATAGCGTTAGAGGTTTATTGTATGGCAACACGACAAGCAGCTATCCGACTTACGCGCTGGTCTGGTGGGCAACATCCGACCCTCTCGAAGATCACGCAAGAAATGCGTGAGAACGGGTTACGCCCGTACAAGTGGGAGACCAAACCGAATCAGCGATTTGCTGTCCGTAGCCACGGATATACGAAAATCCTGTATGTGGTCGATGGCGCGATTGAGGTCACCTTGCCGGATGCTAACCAACGCCTCAAACTAAAATCTGGGGATCGACTTGAAATCCCGTCGCGGGTGCGTCATGGGGTGATCACCGGCCTCCAGGGGGCAACTTGCCTAGAAGCTGCGATACGCCGTTAGGCCACATATCAGTATCTCCCCGTAACTACCCTGGGGCAAAACCCCATAGTAGTTACGATTTGGGGTTTAATATTTGATCCCAGCCCGATATAGCTTACGTTCGATCTCCCACTGCGTTTCTTTGAACGACATATCCAGATACGGGAAGCCCAACCACGCATTCATGAAGCCGAACGTCGCCCCGGTTAACACCCGGAACATCGGCAGCGTTTCGCGCACAGGCCACCATTCCGCCGGCGGATAGCTCAACAGTTGGCTAAACCCGTCAATGCCAATTGGCCCGATCCCCAAAAACAACCACAACCAGATCGGTACCGGACGCACTCGCCGGCGGAAAGGCCAGTACAACGCCCCACCTAGCCATAACGCCAGGTAGATCGACATATCGCGCCCGCACACCGTCACCTTATACCCCATCACATCATTTCCGACGAACTCCCGCGCCGCCCATTGCAGGTTTAACCAGCTTCGTAGCTCTACCGGGTCGTCGCTAGACTGCGCGTACAGGTCGGCTACATTATCAAATTGTGGCGGGCGCGTGCGCTCGATCATCGCTTCATAACTCACCAAGTCGGTTCCGGTGTTTTCACGCGGGTAAAACGACTGCTCCCCATATAAGAAAAAGGACCGAAACCCGAATTGATGGCAAAACGGCTTATACATAATGTAGATGGCATTCCCGGCACGTTCGTACCCCAGGTGCATCAGCGTTGGCGCTACAAACGGCAGCGAAACAAATATGCCCAGGAAAACCAGAATAACGGGCAACCAGTTTTTGCTAAACCACAATAACCCTAAATTCAGCCGGATTGCTGTTGCATTCGGCTGCTGTTTTTCTTCCGTCATGACGTTGTATCCTCCAGCCAACAAAAAACGTCGATGGGCGCACCACCCCACCGACGCGCTATTCTAAACTAAGCGACCAGCGTTAAAAAGCCGCGTTGATCATCTGGCTGATGGCCTCTGAGGTCAGCGGCCCCAGATGCCGGTCTAAAATCGTCCCATCCCGCCCGATTAAATACGTACTAGGGTAGTTGACCACCCCATACTGGGCGTTAATGTCGCCGCGACGGTCCATCGCCACCGGGAAGGTTAAACCGAGTTGCTCTACAAACGGCTCGATCTGCTCTGGGCGTTCCTGATTATTCACCGCCAGGATAACAAAGCCATCATCTTGATATTGTTGGTACGCATCCTCGAAATCCGGCATTTCGACCCGGCACGGGCCGCACCACGTCGCCCAGAAATTGAGTAACACCACCGACTCGCCGCGATAGTCCGTTAGGGCGATGGGGTCACCGCCCGGCGTCGTCGTCTCAAAATTTGGCGCGATGTCTCCAATGTTCGTCCCCACCGATAGCGTGACCTCATTGGCCGCTGCTGCCGCCCCCTCAATTGACAACGGCTGCGTTTCGGCTGCTGGTGCGGCGGGGGCTTCGGCAGCATTGCCGCTATAACTGCTCAGTTCGTAGTTGCCATTCACGCATGGCGTTAGCTGGCCCCAGGGGACATTCCCGGCAACCGCCCCGGTAAAACATTCTTCCAGGCGGAACGAAATTTCGCCGAGCTGCCCCTGCCCACCGAGCGTACTCAGGCGTTGCAATTGCCCACTGGCAACCAACAGCCCGATCACAATCAAAAAGCCGCCACTCACGAGCTTAACCGTGTGCATATGGCGATTCAGGTTTTTCAAAACCCCCTGGGCGCTATCCATTGCCAGGGCGGTTGCCACAAACGGCAATCCCAGCCCAAGCGAGTACGCCAACAACATGACCCCGGCCTGAGGCACACTCCCGCCATTGGCAGCTAATGTTAAAATCGCCCCGTAAATCGGGCCAATGCAGGGCGTCCAGCCGGCGGCAAAGACAATCCCCATCAAGGCCGAACTGCCAAACCCACTTTGCCCCGCCTGCGATAAGTCCTGGCGTGTATCCGCATAGAGCGCGAACTCAATCTGGTTCATCGTTTGTAGCCAGAACGCCCGTGGCTGTGTAAAGGCACCACTCAGCAGCAGCCAGATCATAAACCCGGTAAAGACTGGCAGTGATGCAATCGTCCGATAAAAGATATTCGCATCTTCCACGAATGGCCCCGGCGGACGGTCGAACGCCCAGAAAATCAAAGCCCCGCCGACCAGTGTCACCAGTACCGATGTTAGCAGGTTAATCGCTTCTTTGCGCTTTCGGACCTTATCGAATATCCACATCAGGCCGTCCATGAAATGCAGCCCAAACACGATAATCACGATCCCGCCGGCTCGCCCGATAATCTGTGTGAGCGCACTAATATTAGAGCCGCCCACCTGCCGGACAAACGCTGTCGAGAGTAGGCCAATCCCCACAAACACCAGCGAAAAGCCCAGCACGAAGAACAGGCTGTGTAACCCGGTGCTGATGCGCGTTAGGGTTGATGGCCCGCCCCCTAAAGTTTGTGTACCGCCCCCCGCTTGGGCCGCGACCGTATGCGTCACACGCCCGCCCATGTACGTAATATATGCCGGGACCAACGGCAACACACATGGCGAGATAAACGAGATCAACCCCGCCGCAAATGCTAATCCTATTGACAATTCCATACTTATTACCTCTTTTTATCCACTCACACCTATTAGACGCGCCGACACGCACGCACTTTACATTCTGTTTGGACATCACTACATCTTCAATATAAGCGGTGTCTCTGTAAGCGAATGTGATCCGGGGTACACTGCTATATGATAGTTAGATAAACGTCGCGGGCCGCCCACACTTGCGCCGCCGCCCATACGGGCAGCTCTAACGCCCGATCTGCTGCCCGTCCAAAATCATTGTGCCAATAGACACCATATAAGGCCGTGCCTGTAGGGAGGTGCATATGGTACGGTGTGCCGGTGTAGCTCTCACCCGCATCTATGACCGTCCCCCCACCGATAGCCGTTTTGATCACGGTTGTTGTGCCTGCCGCTAAGCGCGGCGGCACATTCACCCGCACCCGATGCCCCCCCGCTTCTAAGCTGCGCTGCTCACGGTCCAGCGTAAGCGCCAGCTGTTGCGGGCCTGGCCCAACCTGCACCGCCTGCCAGTGGACCGCCTGCGACCAGCCAATCTGTTGGCCCGTTGCATCTGCCAGCGCGTACCATGCCCCCGTTTGCTCGTACTGGATGCGATCAACAACCGTCAGCACCCCCCCGTGCCCGACCCGCGTGACACGGGGCGCACGCATATCACAATAAGCATGGATAACGGCTACTGGCCCCGTCACTTGGGCTGCAAAGGGCGGGCTGGTTCTGCCCGGCGTTGGGGTCGGTAGCATCGGTTGGACTGCCGTCACCGCCACCCGCCCCTGTTCGGTTTCGTACCAGTCCGCCGCCCGCCGCAGCAGTTGCACGCGGGTATCGGCCCATAACTGCGTAACGCCATCCGATGGGCTGTAAGCCGGGGTGGGGTGCAATATACGCCCGGTTAAAGGCCCCTCGATGGCCTGTGTTATGGATGAAGCCGGTAACAGCGGGCCAAACGCGCTCAAGCCCATCACCTGTAGGAACTGCCGACGCGATACGCTCATCATTGCGCCTCAATATCAATCACGGGTTGGGTGGCGCTCGGTTGGTAGGACCCGTGTCGTTTCGCCCGGACGCGCAAGCGATAATGCCCGACGCCGGGCGGCCTCCAGACGGCTTGCCAGCGCCCATCCATCACCGCCGCCGAGTTCCAGGGGCCGCCATCAACCGCAATATCGACCTGCGGCGCGTTGGTCCCCCCGCCGAGCGTGACAGGTTGATTGGCGCTCGTCCGTAAAGTGAGTTGGGCGGCGGTGGCGGTGGGTGGGGCGTTACCGGTGGCATCCCACCCGTTTTGCTCCATTTCTCCGTAAACGGGGGCGTCACTCAGGATGATATGCGTTAACCACTTGGGCTGCTTGTACCCATAACGGCCTGGGACCACCAACCGCACCGGGAACCCATGATCGGCGGTTAAAGGGTCACCGTTTAGCGTGTGGGCCAAGATCGCCTCGTCCATATCGGAGATCGGGAAGCTGGTCGCGTAGCCGTCCGCGCTATGCACATTAACGAAGCGGGCGCGGGGTGTGGGCATAGCACGATCTAGTAGCGGACGTAAACTGGCTCCATCCCAGCGAACCCGCGCCGTTAGGGGGGCTGCCGGGTGATGCCCCCGGCAAACTAACATTGTGTGAATATTCATCGCAGGGAGGGTGAGCAGCGTGTTATAGTTAATTGTAAGAGAAGCCCGTGTGAACCCGTCTATTCTCAAGAGCCAACTTGCAACATCACACACTGGCGTATGCCGCAGTTGTTGACGAAATAGGTTTTGTTCAGGTTTTGATGACAAAGCACCCTCCAATTTACAAACTGATCGAGATGTCGTGCTGACTACAAATGGGTGTGTTTCAATCTTTTGGCGATTTTCGTTTAGTGGGGAACTACCCCACACTCCGCAAGGGAGTATTGCCCACTTACCGCGCTGACATCGAACGCTCTGCGTTTGATGCGGGAAAGTTTTTGTCCACTTCTTTCAAAAGTGGTGCGGGGCGGGGTAGAAACCCGGCTAGCTCGCCAATCATCTGAAATGCACTCACTACCAATGCGTAATTTACCCGAATAGAGGTATTATACATATGCTGCGTTCTCAATCGCGCCACCGTCAAACGGTCCGAAATGAAAAATACCATTATTTACGTGAGGTCGATATTTTTCAGGATTTATCCGACGATGAGATTCACGAGATCAGTGAGATGACGCGGATGTGCCTATACGAGAACAATCACATCTTTTACATGCCAGATGATCCCGGCGAAATCCTTTTCATTCTAAAGCATGGGCGGGTGCAACTCTACCGAATTTCCCCGGATGGGCGCAAATTAGTATTTGCGACGCTGGCACCGGGTGCGATCTTTGGTCATATGGGGATGATAGGCCAACGGATGCACAACACATTTGCCGAAGCCGTCGGCAAGTGCAAAATCTGCATTATGAACCGTCAGGATGTCGAAGAACTGCTATTAGCCAAACCCGTTGTAGCCTTGCGCATCTTAGATGCGGTCGGTAACCGCCTGATTGACGCTGAACAACGCTTCGAGGACATCGCTTTTCGCCGGATGCCGGCGCGTTTAGCCCGCCTGATCTTACAACTGCTGGAAGAACAAGGCCAAGATAATATGCTCAAGGGCTTTACTCACCAACAACTAGCGGATATGCTCGGCACTTACCGCGAAACCACCACCCAAACCCTAAACGACTTCAAGCAGCAAGGGGTGATCTTGCTGGGGCGCAAGCATATTGAAGTGCTAGATATTGCCGAACTGGAAGCGATTGCAGCCGGAGAGTAGATCGTGCAGGCTGATTGATTTGTTTGCGGCGTAACGACTCAGGTAGAGATACAATGTCGTGGGGGTTCGGGGGTGAAGCCCCTGAGTAGTTACAACTGAGCGTATTAAAAAATCCCCCCACCCGGCTTGGATGAGGGGATAAGTTGGGGGGCTATTGCGATATGGCTAGCTTTCCCCGCCACCAAATTCTGTTCCACCGCCACCGTCTCGGCTTGGGGGCGTGGTTGGGGTGGGGGTCGGTGGGGGCGCACTGCCCGTCACGGTGATTTCGATCTTATTGGTGGCGGTGTTGCAGTTACCATAGGGGAAGCCGTCATCGGCAGTTACATTGATGGTGATCTTTTTGGTATCCCCAGTTTCTAGTTCCACCAAGTCGCTATCGTCAAACGGATTGAAACTCCACTCGTTGCCGGTGCGGTTGAAAGCATCTTGGTACTTATTGGGTACATTGGGGCTATACGTCAGGCTATCGTTGTCAGCGTCCGTGAAGAGGTCGGTCAAGTTCCCGCTGATGCTGCCAGACTGGTTACGCATATCGTAGGTATAGGTTTTCGTACCAGTGGAGGCGGGGGCGTTGTTGCGGTCCGTGCCAACGTCAATATTGATGGTGATCGTCGCCTTGGATGACGCACTACTACCGCCACGCGCATCCCTGATGGTGTAGCTGATGGTGTCGGTTTGTGGGCCAGTTAGGTCGCAGGCCAGTTTCTTAGAGACGGTCGGGTCGTAGGTGAAGCTCCCGTTCGGGTTGATGACGATATTGGCGTCCATAGCGGAAGTCAAACACCCGCCATTGCAGCTTGTAACCTCTATGGAGTCGCCGTTATCGGTGTGTTGGTTGACATCAGTATCGCTAGAGCAGACAACCCCCTTGACGCCGCCGTTACTGCCACGGTTTTCGGTGTCGTCGGCACAGTCGGTATCGTTGATTAGCACGCCGAAGGAGGAGTCCACATTTACATCACCTTCGCTATGAACCTGCAACCCGGTGAAG
>DAOTUA010000350.1:0-3260 GCA_034437355.1 Anaerolineae bacterium
TGATTCCGTTGGATTGGAGAGTCGATGAGAGTGGCTGCTCCGCGACTGACAATCACTATTCTATTACAAACTTTCGCGCCCTAAATCGCCATAGCTAAAACAAGGGGCATTGGGCGCGTTTCGGTAAGAAATAGCGGGCCGGGGGAGTCTAAGCTGTATAAACGGAGGAAAACAACCCATGAGTAACCTGCTAACCTTAACCGATACCACGCTTGACGATGTATTAGACGGCGAAAAACCTGTACTGCTGTTGTTCAGTGATGGTGCCGGGGTGCGTAGCGATTTCCGAACAGCCTTCAATAAGGCCAGCGACGAACACCCGGACATTGTGTTTGCAGAGATCAACCCACAAGCGGCCCCCAAAGCGGCGGCGCGGTTTGATGTGGGCACAAAACCGATCATAGTTGGTTGGGCTGGCGGCGAATCGCTGGCCCGGCGGGTACGCCCCTGGGGTAGCGATGTCCCTCTCACAGTTGATATGTTGAAGGCACACGCCCCGCCACCCTCCATTCCATCCAAACCCAATAATCAGGAGTCCCCTAACGTGTATAACGAACCCGTTAATGTTACCGATGAGACCTTCCAACAAGAAGTTATCGACAGCGATCTGCCTGTACTGGTCGATTTCTGGGCGGAGTGGTGCGGACCGTGCCGCATGGTCGCCCCGATCTTGGATAAGCTCGCCAAAGAATACGAAGGCAAAATCAAGATTGCCAAAGTGGATGTAGACGCCAACCCCGGTCTATCCCAAAACTTTCAGATTCGCAGCATCCCAAACATGATGGCAATTAAAGATAAGACCATCGTCTTTAACCAACCCGGCGCACTGCCCGAACCCGCCCTGCGTGACTTGGTAGACCAACTGATCGACCTTGAAGTCCCCGCCAAAGAAGAAGCCCCCTCAGAATCCGAATAAGCCTCTAGTGGGCCGGCCTGTGGGTCGGCCCCCCCCGCTGTAGGTTTTAACGCACCCGTCCATACCCGGCAGACAGTGTGTTAAAATACGCAAGTATCCCAAACCGAGTTTTGCCGATGACGCTCTCGCCTATCCCCTACCGCCAACTGCTGCTAGAAACGCTTATCGTGCTTGGTGTGGCGCTGATGGCGCTGGCCGGTTTCACCGACCTGAGCGCCTACAGCAAGCTATCCGGCTTAGAAATGGAGTTCCTGACCAGCAGCGCCCACACTGCCGCGCTCGCACTACGGGCGGAAGGCTACATCCCGCTATGGCAGCCCTTGTTAGGTGAGGGGCGACCGCTTTTAGAAAGCCCGTTTTCTTTCGTGCTGAACCCGATCAGCGTCGGGGGGGCGCTATGGACGGGCGACGGGCTACGCGGGGTTAAGCTGAGCGTGATCGGGTATGGATTATTGGCGGCGGGCGGGGGTTGGTTCATGGGGCGGGCGTTTGGTGCCGGGGCAATCGGGCGGGTGCTGCTGGCGCTGTTGATGGTCGGCAAAGGGAACATGGTCGCCACGTTGGGGGTTGGGCATTATCAGCTGGGCGTATCTCAGGCGTATATGCCGTATATCTTCGGGGCCGCCTACCTGATCTTGCGTGGGCATCGCCACCGTTGGAGTGTGATCTTGTTGGGGATGGCGGTTGCGCTACAGTTTTTGGCGGGTAATGTGTGGCATGTCCTACCGACGCTGCTATCTTTGGGCGCGTTCGTGGCGGTGTTTGTGGCCCGTTACCCGTTTGAGCGTGAAGGCGGCACAGAACGCGCTATCCTGATGCGCTTAGCCGCCGCCGCCTTGATCACACTCGGCCTTTCGGCGGCGGTGCTGGTGCCGCTGTGGGTCAACCGTGCCTACATCGGCGGGCAAATCCCGGTCACGGATGGCGGCACACCCGCCCCGATCCTGCCCCAATTGCTGCAATACATCCGGGCGCAACCGCTGGTCAACGACCTCGGCCTGACATATGGTGCGCTCCAATCGCGCTATAACTACACCGTCCCCTGGTGGCTGCTGCTGCTGGCATTGCTACCGCTTGGCCCGACGAACGCCGCCCGTCCGCGCCGCTTATGGTGGCTGGTTGGCGGCCTATTCGTGGTGTTCACGCTGTGGGGCCTGGGCGGGATGCCCCCCTTCCGATGGGCTTATGAGATGCTGCCGGGGTTGGGCCGATGGCGGTTTGTCGGGCGAGCCTATGCGACCGCCTCCGTGTGGCTGGCGTTGTTCGTCGCGCTCCGCACGGATGCGATCTGGGCGGCGCTCGGCTCACAGCGACGGATAGCCGCCCACGCCTTCGCGGTGCTGGTGGTGTTTAGTGGCGTGTTCGTGGCGTTGTATAACTGGCGCGAGTGGGCGCAACTCGTCAGCGCATCCGAACCCAACACAACCTGCTTAGCATGGTTGTACGCCCAGCGCACAGACGGACAACCGCTGGCGGTGTATCAGGGCGGCTATGGCTACGTAACGAGCTTCTTAAACGCCAACGTGCGGCAGACGCCCATCGAAGCGGCGTATCGCCCGCTACCTGTGCCGTATACGCTTTACCCGCAAGACCTACGCCAACAAAGCCTACCCCGTTACGCGCTGCCCGTCCGTCAACGGGACCTTGCATTTTTGCAGGCCAACGGCTATCGGCCGATCCCGACTGCCCCGCTGCACACCACCCGCGACCCCACCACCGGGCAGCCGTTGCAATTGCGCTGCGCCTGGGAAAAACCCGACACGCTCCCTTATAGCTACCGTGTCCCGTTACGCCTGCTGGATACCGCCAACATCCCGCTAACCGCCGAGCGCGTTACGCCCATCCGCCCGCTAGTACGTGCATCGGATTATATCGGCTTGGTGGTGCAGGGGGCCGGCGGTGATCGGGCCGTTGTGGTGGCGGGGGAAGTCGCTTATCCCGGTTGGCGTGTTTGGGTAGATGGCTCCCCGGCCCCGCTAGAATCAGTCGGGGGGTATATCGGCGTGCGCTTACCCCTCAGTACGCAAGATCACACGGTGCTGTTTGTGTACCGTCCGCGCTTGGTGATCGTGTGCTTGTGGGTGACGCTGATCACGGCGGTGGGCTGCATCCTGGCCTTGCTACGAATCGACCGCGCCCGGCCCGCTTTAACCGAACGTTCTATCTGAAATTCAAAATGCGTCAGGTTTGGTGGGGTTTCACCACACACCCCACCACTTTTTCCAGAAAAAGTGTAACTACTCAGCCTTCCCCCCACCCCGGCGCTAAAGCGCCACTCCTCCCCCACTATCCCAGCTTTAGCGGCGGGAGGGAGGGGTTTTACCACCTTCGGCCATGTTCACCC
>DAOTUA010000351.1:0-28866 GCA_034437355.1 Anaerolineae bacterium
CGCTTGCCATGGTTTCGGCAAACATCGGGTGGTTGGCCACTTCGACATCGAAGCCTTCGCGCTGGAGTAAGCGGCGGAATTGATCGACCATATCCGGGTTATCCTCAATGATCAGGATTTGCCGCTTCTGCTGGAAAATCCCGGCAGGCGGGCCACTTGGAGCCGACTGCTTCGGCTTGGTGCTAGTGTCGGGCGTGTCGGTGACCTGGTTGACCTCATCTGTTTGGAGTTGTTTATCGATCACGTTGCCGTCATCGTCCAGAATCACATCAACCGGTTCTATCGGAACGGTAATACTGAAGGTGGACCCGACGTTTAGCTCGGACTTGACGAACATTTCGCCGCCCTGGAGTTCGACCAGCGATTTAGCAATCGGCAGGCCCAGGCCGGTGCCTTCGACGGTGCGCGTTAGCGACGAATCGACCTGACGGAAGGCCTCAAACAGGGTTGGCATGTCTTTTTCGGCAATACCGATACCGGTATCGGTCACGTCAACGCGGATCATACGGTAGTCGCCTTCGGTGACGGTGTAGACGCTGATCGTGATAGTGCCCTCGCTGGTGAACTTGGCAGCATTAGATACCAAGTTCAAGAGTACCTGCCGGGTACGGAACTCATCGCCGTAAGCGTTCGGCAGGTTATTGACCATTTCCAGGCGAATATCGACCGGTTTTTCTTTGACCAGCCCGATCCCAATCGACCGCACGCCTTCGACGACGGCTTTAATGTCGAAGTAGTCTTTTTGCAGGTCCATTTTATCGGCGGCGATCTTGGCGGAATCGAGAATATCGTTAATGAGGCCGAGCAGGTGTTGACCGCTGTTATAGATGGTGGTGAGGTCTTGTTCTTGCATATCCGTTAGCGGCCCACCGATGCCTTTGATCATCACACGGCTAAAGCCGATGATCGAGTTTAGCGGGGTGCGTAGCTCGTGGCTCATGTTGGCGAGAAAGTCGCTCTTGAGGCGGTCTAGTGTTTTCAGTTCTTCGTTGGTGCGTAGAATCTGATCTAAGAGTTGCGCATTTTGGACGATGGCGGCCAACGTTCCGCTGAGGGCCAGCAGTAGGGTGAGGGTATCCTGGTTGTAGGCCCGCACTCTGGTCGATTCCATCACGATGACCCCGACAACGCCGCCGCTAGTGTTCTGTGGCACGATCACAGCGGAGCGCGCCCCGGAGACCAGCGGCAGGTAACGGGGGTCGTCGCGCACGTCTTCGACAATTATCGGGATCAAATCCCCGGAAACAACGCCAATCAGGTTGTCTCGGTCGCCAACGCGCACATCTTCGACCTCGCTTAGCGGTTGGTCACTGCCGGCTAGGGCGGCGATCTGCATATATTGTTCGGTTTCGGCCTGTTTGGGATTAGTGGCCCGGAATTCTTCTAAGGGCGAGGCGGCGTCCTCGCGTAGCAGATAAATCGCAACTGAAAGCGGGTTGAGCGACCCGTTTAGCAACTCGACCACGTTCTGCAAGGCGTCATCAAGGGTATTGGCGGAGGCGGCGGCGGTGGTAATGGTGAACAGGAAGCTCATTTCGTCGGCGCGGCTCTCGGACTGGTTAAAGAGGCGGGCGTTGTCGATGGCAACCGCTAGCTGCGCCGCGAGTGTGGTTAACACCGCTACGTCGTCATCGGTGAAAGCGTTGGGCTGGTTAGATTGCACGTCTAACGCGCCAATCACTTCGCCTTGGACCATAATCGGCAGGGCCATTTCGGAGCGTGTGAGGGGCAGGTAGGGGTTCGGGCGGTGGACCACGAGCGCATCGGAGGTATCCAGCGCGATTTCCGGCTCGGCATTTTGCGTCACCTGCCCGATCACGGATTGCGACCCACGGGCGAGTTTGTGGTTAATCGCCAACAACTGCTGCCCGGCTTCCCCGGTGCTGGCCTGTAGGACGGCGTATTCTCTGGCATCGTCCATCAGGAAGATTTGAACGTGGTCGTAGCTGAACTGTTCGCGAATCAGGTTGACGACACGCGGCATGAGTTCGTTTAGCTTGAGGATCGAACTGGCGATCTGCGAGACTTCGGCGGAGGTGGACAACTGGCGGGCGCGTTTTTCGGTTTGGTCTAGCAGGAACGAGGCTTCTAGCGAGAGCGAGGCTTGTTCTGCGAAGGCCTGGAACACGCGCTTTTCGCTTTCGCTGTGTTGATGGAAGTTATCGGAGCCAATCCAGACGGCACCGATAGCACGGCTGGGCACCCGCAGCGGGATGATCGCCAATGAGCGCGTATCCAGGCTTTCGATACCAAGTTGTTCTAGTTCGGTGAGTTGGTCGTTATCGCGCACATCGTCTATTGTGAT
Organism: Anaerolineae bacterium; assembly: GCA_034437355.1. GTDB lineage: Bacteria > Chloroflexota > Anaerolineae > Aggregatilineales > Phototrophicaceae > DAOTTY01. Next base: position 2,306 of record DAOTUA010000351.1, read on the forward strand.
CACGGTGGGGGTGGCTAGGATTCCCCAGGCGGGGAACTGGTCCGAGGTGAGCGAAATCCCTTCGAGGTCGATACCGATACCAGCCTGCCAACTGGATACAATATCGACAGTTGCGCCGGAGTCGTCCCATCGGCGGGTGGTCAACAGGGCGACAAACACCTGGTTGACGTGCTCGCCGATCAGTTTTTCGATCACGACATCCATGATTTCTGCGACGGTGGTGGCGTCTGCCAGGGATCGGCTAGCCTGGTAGAGGATGGAGGTTTCTTCGAGCGCATTCTGGATTTGTTCGAGCAGGATGATGTTATCGATCACGACCGAAGCACTATCGGCGACGGCGTTTAGGTAGCGTGTATCGCCTTCGCTGAAGGTACGCGGGGTATGGTAAGCCAGGAAGAGGCGTCCATCTGGCATCCCTTTTACCCGTAAGCTGACGGAAGCAAACGTTTTGATGTTGTCGTAACGGAGCAGGGCTTGTTCAAATGGGGTTGGTTCTGGCAAGGCGTCCAGGTTTTCGAGATAGATATTTTCCTCTCGGAACAGGCCGTGCTGCATCAGGAGGGCGGCAAAGTCAACTGGGGCGGTTTGATGGGTGATGTTAAACAGTTCGAGCATGGTATCGGGCGAGGAGGGGTCGGTCATGATGTAGGCGGCGTACATATCCGGTGAGAGGGTTTCTAGGGAGCTGCGGATCACCTGAGAGAGATCGTCCAGGTCGCGGGCGCGGCTGATGCGTGTGGTGGCGCTATACAGGAAGCTCGTTTCTCTGAGGGCACGCTGGGTACTTTCAAACAGGTAGCGGTTGTCGATAGCGACCGCGGCGTTATCCCCTAGTGTGGAGAGGAAGCGTTCTTCTTCTGAGGCGAATTGGTGCCGGGCCTGGTAGGTAATCAGTATCCAGCCCAGTGGGATAGCTCGCTTGCTTGCTAAGAGGGGCACACTGGCGATGGAGCGAATCCCCAATTCTTGTAAGGTTTGGCGGTCGTCTGTCATGAGCATGTTATCGGTGTTGACATCGCTGATGAGCAGTTGGCGTTCATTATTCAGAATGACAGCGGGTAGGCGGGCGGGGTCGATGGGGCCGAGCATCGAACGGACAACATCCAGGTTTGTGCCTTCGTTATCTAGCAGAAGGAGGTGGGCGTTTTCCGGCCCCATCATGACCAACTGGAACAAGATGACATCCAGCACTTCATCAAGTTCATCGGCCTGGGAGATAGTGCGGGTGGATTCGTAGAGCGACATAGTCTCGCGCAGGTTGTTTTGCAGGGTATTTTCCAGGTTACGCAAGCTAGAAATATCCTCGAAGGCGGCCACAATGCTGACGATCTTACCGGACGAGTCGCGGATGGGGGCGGCATTGATGAGCAGGTCGGTTTGGTGCCCGTCGTCGGTGATAACGGAGATGTCATCACTAAAGGCGGGTTGGCCCGTCTGCTTGGCGACGATAATCGGCAGTTGGTCGTTGGGATAGTGTAGGTGCGTCCCGGTTCGATAGAGGTCGTAGGTGGTGGCGCTGAACGGCTGGTCGAAGGGGATTTCGCGGCCCATATATTCGACAACGGGCGCGTTGTGTTGGATGGGCATGAGGGTATCAGCATGGAGTACGAGAACACCCGCCGGGAGCGTTTCCAAGATCGAACGGAGGGTCCCGCGTTCGCTTTCTGCGGTGAGGAACAGGCGGCGGTTCTCTACGGATACGGCGACCTGGGCGGCTAGCGTACTGATTAGCGTTTCGTCGCGTTCGGCCATATCTGGGGCGTCGTTGCTGCGCCCGATTAGCAGCCCGCCGATGACTTCATCACCCGTCACAATGGGGGTGGCGATATGCTTACCGACAGCGCGTAAGGCGCGGGGGTCGTCTTTGAAGGCTGGGTATTGTGACGCATCATTGACAATCAAGGTGCGGTTAAAGCGGATGGCGTCGGCAATGGAGTGTTCGACGGTGCTAAGATTCATATCGCCGCGCAGCAGGTTGGGGGTACCATCCGGGACTTGTTGGGTCACCAGGGTCAGGTCGTGATCTTCTAGTAGAACCAACAGCCAGCGGTCATACTCGGCGGTTTCCGCGACACGGGCGAGGAGTGTATTGAGCGCCTCAGTGAACTCGCCACTCACCTGGTTGGCAAGCTGGCTGGCTTCTGCTAGTGCGAGCGCCTGCCGCGCCTCTTGTTGGGCGGCCTCAAAGAGTATCTGATTTTCTAGCGAGATGGCGATCTGGTCGGAAAGCGCATCGACAAAGCGAATGTAACTTTCTGAGAAGGCATTTGTCTGTTGGCTTTCTAGCACAAGCACGCCTAGCCAGTTCTGGCGAGAAGCGAGCGAACTGACGATCACCTCCTGCGCGTTATCCGCCGCGAAGAAAGCCTGAAGTTTCGGGAAGTCGGCAAAGCCGCGCTCAATGTCGGTGATGTGGACGGCTTTCATACCGTGCCGTTCGGCCAGTAAACCGAACGGCACCTGGTTATCTTCGAAGCGGGTACCAGGCGGTAACGCCGGGAATATGTTTTCATCTCGTGCCCAGGCGTGGCCCACCTCCAAGTAACTGGCGTTACGGGTTGGTTCTGGCCCGGCGACTAACACGGCCAGCCGTGATAAGCGTGGCGCGGGGAGTGTGATATATTGCACCGCCGCTTTGTACATGGCGTTGATGTCTTGGGCATAGGTGACAGCGCGGCTGGCTTCGTACAGGCGGCGTGTTTCGTCTAGCGCGGAGGCGGTCTGTTCGAGCAGGCGGCGGTTCTGGATAACGGTACTCATCTGCCCGGTGAGTGCCCGGTAAATTTCGTAGTCCTCATCGGAAAGCGGGGTGGCTTGTTTGCGAGAGACGATAAACAGAGCAATTGGCTGGTTGGTGCTAAATAGCGGGAAAACCGTTCCGTAGGTATCGCCATTGCTGGTGATCATCTCTAGCAGGGTTTGTTGAAAGTCGGTATAGGTGTCGGCGTCGGTGGCCTGGATAATTTCTGGCTCGCGCTCGCGCATGGGGGAATCTTCGTTAACGTAGATGTCGAAGTAACGCTCTGGTTCGTAGATGCCGGCATTACGCGATTGTGTCAGGTGTCGTAACGTGCGCGACCAGCCTTTCTCGTCCAGGTCGCCCTCGAATAAGCCCAGGCCAAAGTTGAGCGATTGGTTTTCGGTGGTGACAACGGCGGCCCGCACCAGGTCGCTGAGGTCTTGCGCCTGGTTGATCATGCGGCTACCGGCGTATAGGCGCTCGTTTTGGGTGAGGGCTTGTTCGGTTTGACGCAGCAGCAAGCGGTTGTCGATGGCGACGCCGGCCTGGTCAATCAGGTTGTTGTAGACGCGGCCTTCTCGCTCGGAGAATTTGCGCGGTTCGGGGAAGAAGATAAAGATAACGCCGCGCCATGTCCCGCGAACGGTCATCGGGATGAGGACGGCAGCCTGTGCCCCAACCTGCTGGAACATCTCGTATAGGCCGGCATCCAGGCGCACATCTCGTTCGGCGTTCTCGATGAGGGTCACACGGTTGCTTTGCAGGTGGCCAAACAGGTCATAATCTGGGATGTAGAAACGCTGCCCGTCAAAATCGGTGGGCGATATTTGCTCGATGTGATTGTTATCGAACCAGGTGGCGCTGATCTCGATCCACTTGGGTTGCTCGGCTTCGATGTAATCCTCAAAGATGCCGACACTCCCGCCGATGGCGCTTGGCATAGCGGATTGGATAATGGCGGCGATAATATCGGGCATTTCTTCGGATTCGTTCAGGTAGCGGCTGGTCTGATACAGCGTGGAGGTTTCCGCGAGGTTGGTTTGTGTTTCTTGGAACAGGCGGGCATTTTCTACGGCGAGCGCGACACGTTCCGACACGGAATTGAGGATCGAGTAGTCGCCGTCGGTGAAGTCGATGCCCTCCGGTGGGGCCGCGTGGATGGTGCCGATGGTTTCGCCGCGAATGGTGATGGGGATCGCCGTCAAATTGGCGGTCTTGTAAATTCCGGTTTCCTCAATATCGCCTGGTTCGACATCGATCAGGTTGTAGCGGTAGGCACGCTCTAGCCCGACTTCGCGTTCCAGTTCTTCCCAGGCGGTTTGTGTAAGCTGGCGGTTGAGCGTTTCGATCTCGTTGATGCGCTCCTCGGACTGGCGCAGCAAACGCGCTTTGTAGATGGCGATGGCGATCTGGTCGGCGATTAACTGATAAACTTGCAGGTCATCTTGCTGGAAGGCGTCTATATGATTGCTTTGCAGGTCGAGCGCCCCCAGGATTAGCTCGCCAATCTGTAGCGGGATGGCCATCTCTGCGCGGGTATCTTTTAATAGCGGGTTAAAAGCGTGTGTACCGCCCTGTATGCCGGTGTCGTTGACGATGACGGGTTGCCCGGTCGCGGTCACACGCCCGATCACCGAGCGCGACCCGACCGGGAGCTTGTGCCCTCGTTCGAGCAGGCGGCGTCCGGCATCGCCCCGGCTGTAGCGCAAAACTGCGTCTTGCCCGGCATCATCTATCAGGAAAACTTGAGCGTGATACAGGCCAAACGAGGTGCAGATCAGGTTGATGGCGCGGTTTAGCATCTCGTCAATATCTTCGAGTAGCGCCGTTTCTCGGCTGATACGGGCGGCCACTTTCAGGTTTTGGTTGTAGCGGGTGGTCTGGTCATCGAGTTGTTGGTTTAACTGTGCCAGGCGTGCGGCGATCTGCTGGGCGGCGCGTTGCATTTGCGCATCTTCGGACAGCGGTTGATCGGCGGCTGTGGCGGGGAGTGGCGCGGGGCCAGGGGCAACGGTTTGATCGTCGTTTGCCAACTGGTTCATCAGTTGCCCGATGGCGCTCATGGGGCGTAGGTTGCGGTTGAGGGTCCAGCGTAAGGTCGCAATAATCGCGCTGGCACCGATGGCGTTCAAAACCACAATAAACAGAATTGTGCGTAAGGTATCGGTCAAGGCCAGGGTCGGGTCTGTCACGATGACCAAACGCCACGCGGCATTTTCGCCGCCAATGGTGATCTCGTCTAAGGGTACTGCCGAGACGATCTGTATGTTGCCCAAGAACCAGACGACCTGCTCCCTGTCGCTGATACGCGCAAAATCAATCGGGCCGGGGTTGGCCTGCAAAAAGGCGGATAGATCGCTGTTGTTGGCCCCACCGAGTAAATAGTCCAGGGTCGGCTGGTCGGTATCCGCCAAGACCTGACCGCTACGATTGACAATCATCAGGCGTTGCGGAATATCGACTGGCGATTCTTGCGCGACCAAGTTGAGGTTTGTCAACAGGCGGGTGGCATCCATTTTAAGTTCGATCACCCCTAACACGCTGTTCAGGTCGTTGGGGCGGGTGATGGGCGTGACCAGGGTTATCACGGGTTGGATGGTACTATCTGGCAGTTGGGTGACGGTGTAATCCGCCACGACCACTTGACCGGATTCGAGTTGAAGGCCGGTGATCAGTTGGGGATCGGTATCTGAGTTGAGTACGCGCAAGTAGAAATCATCATCGATCACAATGCGCCCGTTGTCCCAGGTCGTTTCGGTCCAGACGGAGCCGGTACGCATGATGTAGCGGGCCGAAAGATATTGGCCGCGTCCGCTTTCTAATAGCCCGCTAAACAGGCCGACAACGCCACTTTGAGCGCGTTGTAGGTCGCTATCGGCCCCGGAAAGCGACACAGTTTCGAGCGCGAAGGATTGCACCGAGGCACTGGCGGCGATCTGCGTCAGGCTGGTGATGGTGGGTTCCAGGGTGTTATTAAGGCTGACGTTGCCTTCGGAGAGGGTCACCTGTTGGAAAAATCCCAGGTCATTACGAGCAAAAGATTGCACCACCAGCACTGCCGCTACGGTGAGAGCGATAAAAGCAATCACAACCAGTATCGTGATGGTGCGCGTAATGCGTGTTTGAACCGAACGTTGGGGTATTGCCGATAGCGTATTCATAGGCGCGTTAAGGTATTTCCACTAATTACCATGATCTGAAGTATCATCGTCTGCCACGGGTTGCGGGCGTATGCCGGTATCATCCTGGCGGCTGAGGCGGATACTTACCTGGGGTGCGCGTAGGGCTTGCCCCACTTCGCGCACGGCGGTTTGCAAAATACGATTCACGTCGGTTTGCCCGGTTAACTTGGCGGAGATGTCGTTGACCAGGCGCTCGCGTTCGGTGGCTCGCTGGCTCTGCTCGAAAAGGCGGGTGTTATCCAGGCTGAGCGCCAGGCGTTCGGCTAAGTCCTCCGCTAGTTGCACCTTGTTGTTATCGTACTCCTTGGCGGGGAGTTCCCAGGCAATCGCACCGATCACCTCGCCACGCAAGCGTAAGGGAACGGCAATCGGTATGGTCTGGCGTTCGGTTTCATCGCCAATGATGGGGCGTTTGGTGTTGATGGCGCGTTGGCGCAATTCATCGAACGATTGCATGGTGGGCGTCCCGGCTTGTTGGGCAAGTTGTGTTGTGCGGTTATCATACATATATTCTTGCCAGTTTTGTTGGGTTTGGGCGCGGCTTTGCTCTTGGATGTTTCGTAAGCGTTGGAGTGATTCCTGGTAGAGACGGGTATTTTCGATGGCGATGCCGAGTTGGTTTGCCATAGATTTTAACACATTAATTTGCTCATCATCGAAGGTGTCGCTAGCTTTGCTTTGTAGGTCTAGCGCCCCGATGATTTCATCACCGAGTTGTAGCGGGACCGCGAGTTCGGCGCGGGTTTCTGGTAGGAACTCATTCTGGCGGTGAACTTCGCTGCTGGCGGTATCGCGGGCGACGATCACTTCTCCACGGGCGGTGACCTGCCCGATCACACTGATACTACCAACGGCCAAACGATGCCCACGCGAGAGTAGCTCGGTGCCGACACTGCCGGTACTGGCTCGCAGCACGGCGAAGCGGCGGTCGGCATCGATCAGGAAGATTTGCGCATGGTAGATATTATCGAACCGTTCGACCACCAATGACACGACATCATCCATCAGGGCTTGTAGATCGCGCTGGGTGACAGCGAAACGGCTGATTTCCTGGGTTGTTTCCATGTCGCGTGTGCGGCGGGCGATACGACGTTCCAGGTCCTCGATCAGGTTTTGGGTTTGCTGGCGCATGTCTACGAAAGAGCGTGCCACATCCCCGATTTCGTCGCGGCGGGCGACGGCGGTAACAGGCGGATCGAACGACCCAACGCCGAGCGCCTGCATCGCCTGTTGCAAATCCTCTAAGGGGTCTGTCAGGTGGCGGCTGAACAAGGCCAACACCGCCCCTAGCACCACCAACCCGATTAATACCGGGAACAGCACCGCCGTAAAATATTGCTGGCGTTGGGCTAGCACCGCGGCGGTGCTAACCTGCGTGACCATGATAAAGGGAGTATCAATCAGGCGGGCGTAATAACCGCCGACTTCATCCCCGGTGCCTTGGTCAATGCGGTAGAACGCGAACCCGGTTTGGTTCTGGAAGGCCTGATCGACGGCGGTCGTATTGCGAGAGGCTTCGGCGAGGTCCTGGGCCGCTGGCGGGGCCAGGATGACGCCGTTTTCGCTGAGCAAGAAACTATAGGCGGGGTACACATTGTCGGAGAAGGTGAGCGTGGGGAATAAAACATCGGCTATATCCAGTGTGGCGATCACGTAACCGATCACCACATCGGTGTCGCGCAGGGTCACCGTGTTGACAATCTCGACCGTACCGCCGGCAAACTGAGAGACGACAATCGTCTGAGTCACGTTGGGGTCGGTTTGGCGTTGGTTTGTGATCTGCTGGTAGGCCAACGATCCTGACTCATCCTGACCGACAACCGCTTGCCCCGATAGCAGGTCCCCGGTACTGACGACCAGAACCCCGCGTTGGTCGAGGATACGCACATCCCGGAATAGGGTTGTTGTCGGGTTTAACAGGGTTCGCTGGAGTTGTTGCTCGGCTTCGGCGGCAGTGATAGCGGGTAGGGCCGGGGTGGTGGCGACATCGGACAATAACAGGCCGACCAAAAGCTGATTGGTTTCGCGGGCGGTGGTAAAATTTGAGAGCGATTCGCGGGCGCGTAGAAAAACGCTGCTGATGACCTGCCGTTGTCGTTGCCCGTTCTGTTGAATATAGGCGCTGATGTTCTGTCGGTCGATGTCCTGGGTGCTGTTGAAAAAGAGGGCGGCCCCGGTCACGGTGGGGACGAGGAAAATAAGCAGGAAAACTGCTGCCAGTTTCCACCACAGCGGGATCGTGCGGGATGATCGGCGGTTGGGGGTACTCATGCGCCATCTCCGTTCTGGTTCGGGCGGTTAGGGTTGCCGTTAGGCGGTGGTGTCGCCGGGGGGGTGGCGAGGGTGTTTGGTTCGATGAAAATACGGGTTTGGATCGCGCCGAGGGTATCGTTGAAGCTATCGGCGGCAATTTTCAGCAGCGATTCAATATCGGTTGCCCCGTACAGGCGGCTAGCCACTTCTGTTGCTTTGCGTTCGCGTAGGGCTTGCTGTTGCGTTTGCTCTAGCAAGCGGGTATTTTCCAGGGCGCTGCCCAGGCGTAAGGCGACGGTGCGTGCGAGTTCGAGTTGGCGGTCGGTGATGATATAATCGATCGGTAGCGCGAACGACATCGCGCCGAGCGTTTCGCCACGCAGTAAGATCGGCACGCTCAAAATTTTCTCGTCGCCTTCTATGTTGACGTAGACTTCGTTTTGTGCGAGTGCTTGACGCATAGCGGGGGGCATATCTTCCCCGCGCACGATGTTATCAGCTTGAATATCGAATCCAAACGTATTTTGCTGGCCCCGTTGTTGGATATATTCGCCCCAAACGCCGCTAACCATATCCTGCCGTTGGGCTTGGAGCATGGCGAGTTGGGTTTGCATCCGGTTAAGGTCCTGTTCTTGGTCGCGTAGCGTGCGGGCTTGGCGATCCAGTTGTTGCAATAGATGGATGAGGGTCGAATAGCTGCCGACGATGACGGCGTAGGTGTCGATCTCTGTCTGTGCGAATGGTTCGTCGGATACGCTTTGAATATCGACCACCCCCAACACCCGATCCGCATCGATCATGGGGATCGCTAGGCCACGCTGGATAGACGGCATGAAGTATTCGCGCCGCTTTGGGATGCTGGCGGCGTTGACCTGCACCGGACGCCGAAAGCGGGCTGCATCGCTGATGGCGTGGGTATCGCCCAGGGTTAACACCTCATCATCTTCTAGCACGATAACTTCGGTACGACGCATCCCGGCACGTAGCAACACGGATAGGCGTTGTTCGTCATCCATCATATAGACCTGCACGACATCTAGCTGTAAGCCTTCGCGCAGGTTGCGGATCATACGGCTGATCACGTCGTTCTGGCTCACGCCAACGTCTATGTCCTGCTTAGATTGTATCACCTGCCGGAATTTGTCCGCTTGTTGCTGTGCTGCCTCCGCGACGAGACCCTGCCGCCCCAAAAACACGGCCTGTAGCGTGGTCGCCAGTAAGATCGCGATGGAGACATTTAAGGCATGTGTGAGCGCAACCGTCACGCCGACCGAGCCGTTCACCACCTGCCCAACTGTACTCAGCAGGGCCGCCAGCGTGAGGGTAACGCCCACAATGATGCCCTCCCCACGCCCAAGCAGGACCGCCGACAGCCCCATCGGGATCAGCACGGCACCGGGGAGGGTCCCATCGGTGCTGACCGTGCCGAAAATCACCAGGCCGGTGAGGACGGTTGCGGCTCCGACCGCGATGTAACGGCCCAACCGTTCGGCACCGCGTTGGATACTGACAATAATAGCAACACTAGCGACCACCCCCCCCATACCGGAGAGCAACCCGACAGTGTCGGCGGTCCCCAACAAAAACTGGACCAGTAGAAAAATTGCAGAGGCGAAAAAAACAACCCAGTAGACGGTCAAGAGTGCCGCCGCCTGGTTGTAGGCCAGGCGGTCGTCAAAATCCCCTTGGACAGTAAAAAGTCGTGTTCTCAGGTTTGAAAAGACGTTCATCAGCCGTGCGATGCCCCCTTATATCCGTTGGTGGTGGTATCGTCATCTTCCGGTGGGGCGGTACTCAGGCGGATTGCGCCGCGTTCGGCCCCAAGGGATTGTGCCAGTTCGGAGATGGTGATCTGCAAGAGTTGGTCTACGGTGTTCGCGCCCTGGTATTGCCCGACGATCTGGTTGATCCGTTGTTCGTACAGCGTGGTTTCCTGGGATTCTTCATATAGCCGGGCGTTATCTAGCCCGACCGCGAGACGTTCGGCGACCGCCCGCACGATTTCGACGGTGCTGTTTTCTTCCAGGCTGCTATCCGGTTCGACTTCAAGCGCCCCAATAACTTCACCACGCAGTATAATCGGCACGGCGATAACGTAGCGCCCCTCGGTATCAGTGACGGGCTGCCGGGTTTGCCCGGCTTGTTGCGCAAGTTGAGACCAGGACGACTCCCATTCTAAGCGGTTGCCCTGCAACGTCACACCGTTATGTTCGCCCATTTCGGCGGTGAATCGCTGCCAGCCATCCTTGGTAAGCTCGCGGTTAAGGCGTTGGATTTCGCGGAGGTTGGCCTGGGTTTCGATGTACAGGCGTTGGTTTTCCTGAACGCTTTGTTGTTGGTCCTCGAATAGCTGCACGTTACGGATGGCGGCTGCTAGCAAATTGGTCATGATCTGAAGCGACTGCACTTGGTTACTGTTGAAAGCACGCGGTTGTATGCTTTGCACGTCTAGTGCGCCGATAATACGCTCGCCATCGCGGATGGGCAGGGCTAGCTCGGAGCGTGTATTCGGTAGCAACTCGTTACGATAGTGAACACCTTGTGCGCCGGTGTCATCATAGTTGAGGGGTTGCCCGGTCTGGGTGACGCGCCCGATGACACTCTCCGAGCCGACATTTAACCGGTGTTTACGGGCGAGTAACTGCTGGCCGATTTTGCCCGTACTGGCCCGCAACACCGCCACTTCGCCACTATCATCTAGCAGAAAGACCTGCACATGGTAATAGCCGAAACGGTCTCGGATGAAGTTCACCGCCTGCGGGAGCAGTTCATCCAGGGTGGTGATACCAGCGGTAATCGACCCGACTTCGGCGCTAATACGGAGCAGGTCTGCGTTTTTCTCCGTATCGGCAACGGATTGTTCGATGTTCTGCCGGAAGTAGCGCGTCGTTGTCGAAACGCCCAAGAGCGTGATCAGTAGGGCGATTTCCTCAACGACGCCCTCCCCGCCTGTCATGATCGTGGTTGTGGTATCCGCCAGGCCAGCATCCCCGGTGAGCACAACCACCGTGATCATGGTAAAGGTTACGATATTGTACAGGTAATACAGCCAACGATTAGAGACAAGCGTGGCAATCACCACCACCAGGATGATCGAGCTGGTCAGGGTCACAATCCCCCCCAACCACAGTTCTAAAAACAGCGTCACCACCAGCCCAGAGGCCGCTATCGGGATTTGCTCCAACTGCGCCAGGACAAACCAGGTGACATAGGCCAGCGCAAAAGCGAACATCTCAACCCCGATGAACAGCCGCGCATCTGGCGAGTCTAGCCAGTTAAAGGTGCCAATAACCAAATTATGGACTAGCGCAATACCAATGAGGGCCTGCGCGGTACGGCGTAAAATCTGCGCAAAGGCACTAGCTTGTGTGGTGTTGGCAGATAGCGTTGGCGCGGTCGTGTTCACGGCGGGTTACTCCTTGCGACCATTGGGTTTGGGTTGCGGGCGGGCGGGTGTCCCTAGCCGGATGGCGACGCGCTGTGCTTTGAGGGCATCGCGTAGGCTGCGGGCGGCTTCGGCGATGGTGGCATCAACGCTGTTGGCCGATTGTATGCGTGTGCTAATCTCGTTAACGAGCGCCTCACGCTGTGCGATCCGCTGGCTGTTTTGGTAGAGGCGGGTGTTTTCTGCGGCTAGCCCGAAGCGTTCACCCACTTCCCGCAGCATATCGAGGTCCGAGCCGGAGACATCGCCGTCAACTTCAAATTCCATCGCGCCGATCACTTCCCCGCGCACGCGCAACGGCACCGCGATCACGGCTTGGCCGTTGGGGTCTTGTTTGCGGATGATGTCGTCGCGGTTGATCGCGTCGAGTAGCGCGTCGCTCAATTCTTTGGCGCTCGAAATTTGATCGTGTTCAAAGTCTAGTTCCAGGTCGTAGTTGCTGTCGGAGCCGCGCAGGTAATCCGCCCAGATCGCCCCGGTTAGCTCGCGGTTGAGGCGCTCGACCTCACGCTGTGTCACGCTCATTTGCTCGACTAGGCGCTGGTTTTCTGCAAGGCGCTGGTTGGTTTCGTCTAGCAAGCGGGTATTGTTGATGGTAACGGCGATAGCATCGGCAATAGCCTGGAGTGTTGTCAGGTCCGAGAGCGTTAGGCCGTCGGGGTCGGTAGATTGCAAGTCTAACGCGCCGATAGTCCGTGTGCCGACATTCAACGGCAGGGCCATCTCTAGCCGGGTATCCGGCAGCAGCGGGTTCGGGCGGTGAACGGTTGCGTCCTGATGGACGATTGCCCGATACGGGCGCTGTTGTTGTGTGACATAGCCGATCACGCTGGTACTACCGACTGGTAGGCTGTGCTGGTTGGCGAGAAGCTGCTGCCCCACCTCCCCGGTACTGGCGACCAGTTCGGCGGTGCGCCCGGTACTTTCGATCAGAAATATTTGAACGTGGTAGGCCCGTGGGAACGTCGCACGGATTTCTTGGACGACCTGGTTTAGCACCACGTTCAGGTTATCGGCCTGTGCGATAGTCCGGGTGATGCGGGTCGTCAGTTGGGCGATCTGCAAGCGTTGGCGCAGCAGCACATCTTCGGTTTCATCGAGGGTGAGGCGTGCATTGCGCAAATACAGGTACAACAGGCCAACAAACGTCACGGAGATCATCACCATCAACACCAAGTCCGAGAACTGATTGATCGGGTCTACGCCAAGATAGAGCGAATAGCCGACCACCAGCAGCGCAAAGTGAATAGGTGTGAAAATAAGCAGGCCCCGGTCGCCGTCTAATAGGCCGGCGATCAATAGCGGTGGCAGCAACAGATAGGCGTTCTGTGCATAGCCCAGGTTGTTGACAATAGCGATACCGACGCCCCCCAGGTAAATCATAGCGGAAGGGATCAGGGTGATCTGCTCTAGCCGACCGTGCCACAGTTGCCAGATGGCATACCCGCCTAGCACATAAAAAGCGATGAAGCTAAAGCTAAATAAAGGGAATGTTGCCGGGCGTAGAGCGCGGTAAAGGTAGGTGTAAAAGCCGGAGTCGCCTAGCGTGATGCCAAAGGGAACCAGCACACCGTAGAGGGTGAACAGCACGGCAAACACGTAAACCGAACTGTAAGCGATGACCGCTCGGTTGTACCGTGACCGTTGCGGGTACGGTGTAAGGTTCATGATGCTTTCGAGAAGTTGGGTCCACATCGTGCTTACTCCGTTGCTTCGGTGGTGCTATCGTCGGGATCATCGGGGGCGGCGGGCTGGGGTGGTGTCGCATCGGTGCGTAAGTGTAAGCGACCACGTTTAGCCCCTAGCGCCCGCCCGACTTCGTTCATGGTTACGTTGACCATCTGCTGAATATCGGACTGACTTTGTAACTTCAGCGCAATATCGTTGGCAAGCGTTTTGTTGCGTGCTACATCCTGACTTTGAGTATAAGTGCGAGCGTTATCCATTGCCACCGCCATTTGGTTAACCAATTGTTGGAAAACTGCGATGTCGGTTTCGGTATAGGCGGCGCGTTTATAAGCCCCGACCGAGATCACCCCAATATGACGGCCCTGCACTAGCAGCGGCATCGCCAGCAGGCTAATCACGGTGCGGGAGTGCGGGTAACGTAGCCGGGAGGCGCGTTGTACATCCGGGATGTAGAGGTACTCGCCCGTTTGTTGAACATACCCGGTGGTGGTGCCGTCGATGGGGACTTTCGCGCCGGTATCCAAGGGTGTTCGGAACGTGTTATTTTCCGTCCAGCCACCAGCCATAACCAGCACGTCCTCGACTTCATCGTACAGCGCCACCGTCATATGGTTGGCATCCAGTAGTCGGGGGACATTCTCCAGCGTAGCCTCAACCAATTCGCTCAGGTTGAGGGTGGATTGGGCGATGCTGCTAAAATCGCTGATGTGCTGGAGTTGTTCGGCGCGGGCCTGGGCATCGTGCAGCAGGCGCACATTCTGAAGCCCGACGGCCATCTGCGCGGCGATGGTCTGCGCGGTTTGGATTTCGGTCTCATCGAAGCGGCGCGGTTCGTCGTAGACATCCAGCCCCACCGAGCCGATCAGGTCGCCACTTTGCCCGATCAACGGGAGGATGATGATCGAGCTAATATTCCCACTCAGGAATATACCGCGCATCTCGTCGGTTAGGCGGTCGTCGCTTTTCACATCATGTATGACAAAGGGGGTGGTGATGTCGTGTTCTACCGAGAGAATCGGGTTATCTTTGGTGGTGACGGTCGTCCCGATATATTTACCGTCCGGGTACTCCGCCACGACAACCCCCGATTGCATATCTTCGTTGAAAAGCACCACCCCGCTATGATCCAACTTGAGCGACTCGACAAGCGCCTGGGTGCTGGCATGCAATAGCACCTGTTCGTTTTTCATGTTGCTGAGTTCGATAGCTAGCCCGCTAATGGTTTGCAGCGCCTTGACCTGGTTCCCCAGCTTATCGGCGGCGGTCTGGCTCTCGCGGAGCAGTTTTTGATTGTCGATAGCAATACCGACCTGATCACCAATCGCTTCGTAAAGGCGGCGGGTGCTATCTTGGAAGGGTTTGGGCGTATCGAACAGCAGGTAGATCAGGCTGGTGACCTGACCGCGATCTGTGATTACGAAGGCAGCGTGGCTTTCGATCTGGTAGCGATCCTGCACAAGTGACAACGGGTTATTGGGGACGGTTGTCCCTGTCGGAGAGAACATCACGGACGAGCGCACCGCCCGCAGAAAATTATAAATGTCACGGCGTTCACGCTCGGAGGTGGGCAAGTTTTGACGCAGGATACGCTCGTTATCGTCCACAATTTCGCAATCGAGCAGCACCTCGATAATATGATTGCGGTCGCGGGGGTCATACTCGATCCCAATCTGGCAGATGGTTGCCTGTGGCGCTAGGCCGGTCCGTAGCACACGCAACACGTCGATAATATCCTGGGTGCGCAGCATGGCGCGGTTAGCCTCATATAACATCTGAATTTCGCTGAGGTTCATTTCCATGCTTTGGAGCAGGTTTCGATTCTGCAAAACGACGCTCACCTGGTCGGCAAGGCTGCGCATCGCCCGCAGCCTGTCCGGGCTGATGCGGATCGGCTCACTTTTTGTGAACATGATCAGCCCCGTTAGCTGAAAGGCGGTCAGAATGGGTAGAATCACCATCGCTTTGATCCCCTGCGCCTGGAGCTTTTGGCGTTCTTGCTCGTCAACAAACGGGTCTTCATCGACATTACGCACTTCCAACGCTTCCAAGACGGAAAGCGTCGTCGCGGCAGGGTACTGCATCAGGTCTACCGGGCGCGATACTTCCTGGTTGCCATCCGGCCCGGCTTCGGCTAGCACACGGGTCACGCCAACCGAATCAGTCCAGGCGAGTTCGGCGCGGTCGAAGCCGACCCCGGTAAAGTCGTAGATGGCCTGTAGGATTTCGCCTAGATGGTTGGTACGGAACACCCGGCTAGAGGTTTCGTACTGGCTCTGGATCAAGTCCAGAGCTTCGCTGGTCTGTTGGAGCAAGTTTCGGTTTTCGATCACAGCAGCGAGTTGGTCCGAGATGGTCCGTAAGCCGTCATACTGCGGGCCGGGGTCGCGCAGGGTATTATCGCCAGCAAACAGGACTAACCCACGCAGGCTGTTACGCACATTGAGGCCGAAGGCGGTAATCTGATCGACGCCATCGACTGTTTGCAGATGCGCGATGAGTGAGCCAGCCATCACGGGCTTGCGTGGTCGGACGATGTTCCATAGTAGCATCATTCGGCCTTCGAGGAACTCGTGCAAGAAGTAGGTGACGCGGGCGTCATCCTGGACGCTGAAATGGTCCACAAATTCTTCGTCAACGGCCCCGTCGTAGGTCATAACGGAGCGTGTGCGCAGGCTAACGGGGCTGCCCATCAGCGTGAAGGGGCGGTTAAACAAGGCAACCGCAACGGCCCGCACGCTATCGGGGGCGTCGGTGAGAACGGCCTGGGTCATTTCGTTGTAGCTTTCGGCCATGGCAAGCGCCTTGTTGGTTGTCACCAACTGCGAGGCGAACTGCTGCGCCTCTAGCGAGCGTTGTAACAGCCGTTTGCTGAGGACGGTTGCACCGATCTCTTTGGCGAGGGTGGTATAGATATTGATGTCGTCTTCGGTAAGTTGATAAGGTGACTTGTACAGAATATCCAACGTGCCAACCACCTGATCGGCGGCAACCAGGCCAAAGGCGACGATCTGCTGGGCCTGGTGGATTGTGGCTTGTTCGCGCATCCAAGAGGTGAGGTAACCGGCTTCGGTGCGCACGTTATCCAGTACAATCGGGATTTCTTGGCGCAAGTTGGGGATATACGATAGCTCCGGCATGGGGCTGATGGTTTCGTTTTGGTCCAGCCGTTGGGACGCCTCCGATGTGGCGACGGCGGCAACGTAGCGCCGGTTATTGGTGATGCCTTCGGCCCCGCTATCATGAACGGAGAAGGGTTGCGTGAAGATCGTCATCATGACGGCGATGACATTATCTTCGGTGACGTACATCGCGGCGGTGGCGGCCTCGTCGTAATCTTCGGAGGCGATTAGCATCTGGGAGACATGGACCAGACGCTTAACGCGGCGGTCGGCCAATTGGCTGTGATTGTCGGCGTCTGACGGGGGGACGGTGCGATGAATACCGAGCAGGGGCGCGAGTTGGGTGGCGATCACCTCTAGCCAGGTGATCCATTCGTCGTCCAGGTCCTCTACCAGCACCTCAAGTAAGCCGATGCGCTGGCCGGCCACCATTAGCGGGCATAGCCACTGTTGTTCTGCTGGTTGCCACAGGCTGGCCCCGGTGTCGAACAGTTCTTGGATGCGGGGGTAATCGGAGAGATTATGTACCGTCATATCTTCTAAGTCGGTCGCCGCCCGGACGATAACGGTATGGTTGTCAATATCGTATAGCCGGACAGCGTGGACATCGGGCAGCGAATCCGCGATGGTGTTAAGGGTGCGCTGGAGGGCCTGCTTACGTTTGACCAAATCGGGGGCATCTACACCCGCTACGATGCCCTTGAGTGTCGTCCAATCGGGGGCAATGATCATGTGGGGTTCACATCTCCTGGCTAGTCAGTGGGTTAAGGCGGTTAATGGGGTTAACGCCACTCCCAGACTTCTTTACCGGCCAACAAACGTTGGATTTGCTCTGGGAAGCGGTCTGGGTCTAGCGGTTTGCCCATAAAGCCATCGAAGCCGGCCTTGCGTGCCCGTCGGAGTTGGTCTTCGCTGGCTTCGGCTGTAACAGCAACCACAATCGTTTCTTTAAGTTTGGGATGCCCGCGAACTTTCTGGAGGGCTTGGTAGCCGTCCTCGTAGGGCAAGCGAATATCCATCAGAATCAGGTCGATACGTGGGAGGGTCTCTGCAAATTGGACCACCTGCCAGCCGGACGTTTTCCACTCACAGCGTTGGACGCCCATAGAGGCTAACATGCGGGCAATCAGAACGAAATTCGGCACATTGTCCTCGACAACTAAGACGTGAGCGTCTTTCGGTTCGACAGGGGTACGTGATGTGTTGTTTTCACTCATTGGCGACCCATCCTCAAGTAGTCCATAACTTGTTTCGGAAAATTATCAACATCAATCGGCTTGCCGATGTAGCCATCGCAGCCGGCTTTCAACGTCATTTCTTTGTCGCCGTCGCGCACATTGGCGGTCAGGGCGATAATCGGCACGCTGTTTAGCTCTGGCATATTGCGTAAGCGTTGGGTGGCGTTGAGGCCATCTATGCCCGGCATACTAATATCCATCAAAATCAGGTCCGGTGGGTTGGCCTGGGCTTGTTGGATACCATCGACAGCGTTATCGGCTTCTTCTACCTCTAGGTTCTCTGCCATCAGGATACGGCGAACCAGCAGGCGGTTATCGGCATTATCTTCTATATATAGGATACGCGGCATTGGGTATTGGCTCCCCAACTGTGCAATTTAGCTCACAATTATCGTTCAATCATAACACGAATTATCTTACGATGTATATCGTATTAGTGATGATAGCGGGGTTTTTTATCCACTTCCACCCTATATGGACTGGCCGCTTGCCGATCTTAACCTGCACCTGCTATAGTACGGATTGTACCTAACGACTATTAAATAAGGTGTAAAGTATGGCAAATAAATATAATTCTGCGCCGGAGATGGTGATTGATCCGTCCAAGTCGTATACGGCTCGCTTCGATACGACCAAGGGCACGTTTGAGGTGGAGCTATTCGCAGACAAAGCACCGAAAACGGTCAACAACTTTGTTTTCCTGGCAAACGATGGCTTCTACGATGGGATTATCTTCCACCGCGTGATCGACAATTTCATGATACAGGGCGGCGACCCGACCGGCACCGGGCGCGGTGGCCCCGGCTATAAGTGGGATGACGAAGCCTCGGCATTGAAGTTGCCGCACAGCGGCCCCGGTGTGCTGAGCATGGCAAACGCTGGCCCGAACACCAACGGCTCGCAGTTTTTCATCACGCATGAGGCCCAACCCCACCTTAACGGGAAGCACGCCGTCTTTGGGCAAGTGAAGGGTGATGGGCAGCAGGTGGTCGATGCGATTGAGCAGGGCGACAAGATGAACAAGGTCGAGATTATCGCTAGCTAAGCCGCCACTCCCGCCGTTAAACAAAAAGACCTCACCAGGGCAGCCCGGCGAGGTCTTTTTTAGTCAGGATGCCAGTTGGCAAAACCTACTTGATTTCGGCCTTGGCACCGGCTTCTTCTAGCTTGGCCTTGGCATCTTCGGCGGCTTCTTTGCCGACTTCTTCCAGGATTTTGCTCGGTGCGCC
Source organism: Anaerolineae bacterium (assembly GCA_034437355.1). Lineage (GTDB taxonomy): Bacteria > Chloroflexota > Anaerolineae > Aggregatilineales > Phototrophicaceae > DAOTTY01. Next base: position 21,201 of record DAOTUA010000351.1, read on the forward strand.
TTCGACAACTTCCTTGGCTTCTTTCAGGCCCAGGCTGGTGATCGCACGCACGGCCTTGATGACGTTGATCTTCTTGGGGCCAACGTCGGTTAGCATCACGTCGAACTCGGTTTTTTCTTCTTCTTCCTCAACTGCCGCGCCAGCGCCGCCAGCCATCGGCATACCGCCGCCCATCATCATCATACCACCGCCAGAAGCGGCTTCGACGCCCAGCATATCCTCGAGCTTGTCTTTAAGCTGGGAGGCTTCGAGCAGGGTCAGGCTAGCGATCTCTTCGGCGAGCTTTTCAATGTCTGCCATTGTGGTTTTTCCTTTATCTATGTGTTATCTGTGTGAATCAACTTGGTATTGGGTTTGATGTGCGTCGGTTAGGCCGCGTTTTCGGCGGCACCGTCGCCCTTTAGGTTTTGCTCGATATGCGCGTTTAACACATTGAGCAACTGCGATACAGACGGTTGCAACACGTTGACAACCTGAGCATCGGCAGCTTGAACAGTATTCACAAGCTGCTGCGCGGGCTGCGTGAGCATCCCGAGCAACTGCGACTGGATTTCCGGGAGGGTCGGCATCTCGGAGATAGCCTTAACGTCACTGGCAGCGAAAATATCGCTGCCCCCCATGACGCCACCCTTTAGGGCGAACTTATTCTCAAAGTTCTCGGCAAACTCGATGACCGCCTTCGTGGTGCCAGGGAGGTTATCCTTAGCGAAGGCGATGCCAACTTGCCCGACCAGTAATTCCTCTGGGACGACCCAATCGGATTTTTCCAGCGCGATCTTCAGCAGCGTATTCTTGGTCACCATGAATACACCGTTCGTATCTCGCAGCTTGTGACGAAGCTGTTCGGACTCTGCCACGGACAACCCTTTGAACTCTGTCACGACAAACCCGGTACTTTCGCCCAAAATTTCCGTGTAGTGTTCGACGAGCGCCTCTTTTTTGGCACGAGAGATAGCCATATCGCTTCGTCTCTTTCTATATATGCGGACAACAAAAAAGCGGCTTGCAAACAGCAAGACCGCATAGCGTGGGTATCCTCAGTAGTCACATCGGACATGAGGGTTTTTGGTTTTTCCACGACCTCGGCAGGGGATTAAGCCCGTTATGAGCGCCTGCTGTCTGCGATCTGCTCAATTGTTTGAAGCTGTTCCATTGTAGGGGATTGTGTGGGTGTGTCAAGGTGTGGGGTCGGGGCAATTAGGGCTAGGGCTTTTGCAAAGTGACATGGCTGACTGTTGGGCACTGCCCAAACCCGTCACTTTTTGAAAACAGTAAACAAAAACTGTAACGACTCAGGTAGCCTGCTTGAATCCCCCACCCATCCCATAGGCATCAAGTTAAGGCAAGTGCGTGGCGTTTGGCCCTCACCCTCGGTCCCTCTCCCACCGCTTCGCAGGGTTCGCATTGCATGATTTAGTCCCTCTCCCAGTGCCAAAGGCACGTTTGGGGTGAGGGCTGAGTCGTTACCAAAAAATCGTCTAAACCTTCATCTTGGATGACAAAATGGACGCTTTTTGTCCACTTTTTCTGGAAAACGTGGTGGGGTGGGGTGGGACCCCACGATATTCTAATCTCTATCTGAGTAGTTACGAAATCCGCTATTTCACACCAGGCGCTTTATACACTTCTGGTGCCGATCATATCTCGATACCAGAGTGCGCTGTGCTTCATGTAACGCTCAAGCGTATCGTAATCTACCCGGACAATACCAAAACGTTTATTGTACCCTTCCGCCCACTCAAAGTTATCTAGCAGGCTCCACACAAAATACCCGGCTAACGGTACCCCCGCCATCAGCGCCCGTTCTGCTGCCGTAAAGTGATCTTTGAGATACGCCACCCGGCGCGGGTCCGCTACGATCCCGCTTTCGTCCGGTTCCGGGTCCGGCATGGCGCAACCATTTTCGGTGATGTATAACGCAGCCGGGGCGTAATCCGCTTGAACCCGCGTGAGCATATTGTACAACCCCTCCGGGTAGATTTCCCACCCCATCGCGGTACGATCACGCTCGGTTTGATGGACTTGTTCGCCCAGTAGCGATCCATCATCCCGCAACAGATGCCGGGTATAGTAATTCAGGCCGAGGAAGTCTAGCGGGACCGCGACCTCACGGACCGCGCCCAAGTCAATATCTTCTAGCGCCCCCTCAACCCCCCGCACAGCCGCCACCACATCGGCGGGATATGTGCCCTTAAAGACCGCATCTAAGAACCAACGGTTCTTGTAACCATCATAACGACGGGCCATCGCCACATCTGCCGGATCATCGCTGGCGGGGTGCATATCGGCGTAATCTAGCGTGATACCCACCTGCGCATCTGCTACCCATTCACGTAACCGGGGGACGGCTGCCGCGTGTGCCAGCATCAAGTGATGAGCGACGCGATAGGCTGCGCCCAGGTCTTGCTTGCCGGGGGCATGGATGCCTAGCTGATTCCCCAAAAAAGCGATCACCCACGGTTCATTCAGCGTAATCCAGTGTTTCACCCGGTCGCCCAATGTCTGCGCCATGATCGCGGCATAGTCCGCAAAACGGGGCACAATAGACGGGTTCTCCCAGCCGTCACCATCATCTTGTAGCGCCTGCGGTAGGTCCCAGTGATACAGCGTCAGGTACGGGGTGATACCTGCTTCCAGCAGCGCATCGACCAACCGATCATAGAACGCTAGCCCGGCCTGATTAATCACCCCGTGCCCAACGGGTAACACACGCGGCCAGGATACCGAAAAACGATACGCATCCAGGCCGATCTGCCGCATTAGTTCGATGTCTTGCGGGTAGCGATGATAATGATCGCAGGCGATGTCGCCCGTATCCCCGTTGATGACCTTACCGGGGGTGTGGCTAAAGCGTGTCCAGATGCACTCGCCGCGCCCATCTTCGAGCGCCGCCCCTTCGATCTGGTAGCTGGCAGTGGCAGCACCCCATACGAATTGTTTTGGAAAAGGCATATCGCATCCTTGTATATTGCTAGCGGTATTGATTCAAGATCATAACGCATCTGTCACAGAAATTCAGCACCAACAGACCTAACGAGTGCATTTCAAATTGTGGGCGTAACGACTCAGGTAGAGATTAGGATATCGTGGGGTTTCACCCCACACCCGGCCCCTCTTTCCAGAAAAAGTGGACAAAAAGCGTCCATTTTGTCATCCAAGATGAAGGTTTAGACGATTTTCACAGCAAAAGTTTGTGGGGATTCGGGGGTGAAGCCCCTGAGCAGTTACCATAGAACGTATTTTGGTAAGATTCCCATGGCCGATTCTGCGATGTAAACAAGACCGCCCGGCAAGCAAACGATACTCTAACCACATTATACCGATATACAGACGGTAATTATGTTCCTGATGCTTTATACTGTTGTTGTAACAAAATAGTTACTCCGCAACCTGACGGCACTCTCCCCCTCTGCTCCCAATTATTGCCGAAAAGCCCCTGCGGAGTTTCTATTTTTTAAACACCCCTTCAATTACCGTACCCGCACCGTTTGCAACCCGATCACATCCTCACCCGTCATCGTAGACAGCCGAGCGCCATTGGTCGGGGTGTACATCACTACCCCCAGCGTATACTCACCGGGAGGCACATCCGGCGCAATCGGCAGCGAATATGGGTCTGCGAATGGCTCACCGGGTGCCCATAACGGGGTCGGTAGCGTCCAGTTTAGCGGCTCTGCATCTACCTGAGCAAAAAGCGGGCTGTTCGTTGCTGGGTTAAACGTATCCCCCAACAAAAACACACTGATCTTATAGCGCGTCGTCAGCGGTTGGATCGCCTCCCAGTACAGCGTCACATCCAGCTTACCCCCGGCGGGTACGTTTTGCTGATGGAGCGTGTAGCCGTGCAGCCGGATGATCGGCTCTGTGGCATTTGCCGGACGTAAGCGCACATCTAGCGGGGTGTCGATGTCGCTGGCCGTGACCGTGGCCAGTTCATGAAAGCGCACCACCCAAAAAGTCCCCAGGTCATGATCGCGCCCTCCCACCGAAAGCCGCAGCCTGTAAGCCCCAGCGGGGGTATCCGGGGTTAGCGGTAATGTCACCTGTTGCCGGGTCATAGCCCCCGTGATGCGATCCGGTGGCAAGATCGTGTGCGAGATCACAGAATCAGTCGTGTGGGTGGGGACAAACGATAGCGTATAGTGTGTTACTGGCGGTACGGACCAGTACAGCGCCAGATTGACGCTATCGCCCAACGGATAGCGATAAAGCGGGCGTTCGGCCCCGGCTAAGCCGATCTGCGGCGCGGCGTACCTCGTCGGGATTTGCGCACCTGGGGCCAGATGTAAAAAGTCGGCGCTGCGCTCGGTGGTATAAGTATAAAAACTAAGCGTATGGTCGTTGAACGTCCATTGACGGCTGAGCAAACTGCCACGGCGTAGCGAGCTTTCCAGGTTCCCAGATGGATCGTTAACGCTTGCGTTGGCGGTGGTGATCAGCCAGATACCCGGATGATCGCTGCGGATCGGGTTCAGGAAGGTATCGCTATAGTCTGGGGTGATGGGTACGGCTTGCGGCACCTGGAAAAACCCCTCATCGTAATGAGCCGCTAGCGTTGTCCAGGTCTTGTCGTTATGCAACACCACCGCATCGCCCGGATGTCGCAGCGCCTCCAGTGCCAGCGCGACCGAGTGCATATCATCTCGGCGGATGGCCCCATACGCAATATTCGACAGCCCCCAGACCGCCACGGTTACTGTCAGCAACAGCGCGGCGGCCCCCGCTAGCCGACGCCACCGCCCGAACGCGACGATCCCCCAGGCAGCCAGCACATAGAAACAGGCCGATAACGGCAGCATATAGCGAGCCGCTAACGGACGCCCCAAATTGTGGAACGGCAACGATAATAAAAACACGACAACTGCGGGGGTTAATACCCCAACGATTAACAACCCCAGATGCGCCCCAAGCCTATCAGCCCGATCTTGCCAGACCAACACGCCTACGCCTGCCACTATCACCAGCAAATAAGCTGCCACATATGGTAACTGAATCGCATCGAAGGTTGGGCGACCAACCGTAAGCGTCGAGGCGTAAAACTGCACGAAAAACAACGGGGAAGTCGCTTCATCGCTATTCCAACCGAACATACGCTGGCTGGCATACCATGCCCAGGGCGCAAACAACCCGGCGGCGACAAACTGCGCCCCTGTCCACAGCCACAGACGCCGCCAGTCTCGCCAGCGCCATACCCACATCATCACAAATGCCAGGTTGACTGCCAAGGGCAGCACCAGCGCCAGATAAAAGCTGTATAACGCGCCCGCGGTCCCCACAACATACCCGACCAACGCCCGCCGATCCGTGGGCTGCTGCCATAACCGGATGGTCGCCCACAGCGCCAACGTCGCCAGCAGCGCCGCTAAGCTGTGCATCCGCGCTAACTGCGAGATATGCACATGCGCCCGTGCCAGCGCCACCAACAACGCCGCCACCACACCGACGGCATCCCCCCCGACGGCCCGTCCAAGCCGATACGTCAACACGACCAATAAGACCCCCACCCACACCGACCCAAACCGCAGCCCGAACTCGCCATCACCCAATACCCAGGTATGCAGCCGCAACACCAGATAATACAGCGGCGGGTGAACATCGCGGGCGGTAGTATCGAAGAGTGCGGTTAAGGGTAAGTCGCTAATCCACGCGCTGTAGCCCTCATCCCAATTCAGATTGGTATCCGCTAAAAGCCACACACGCAACCCGAACGCTAGCAATACCACCCCGGTCATCAGCCACAACCGCACTTGTTTTGACATGCTTATTCCTTTGGCAATATACGCGCTATGTACGTTTTACTAAAGTTCGCGCAGAGTTAAAACCCGCTACCACAACAAAACATACCTTAGTTGCTAGGTTGTGTTGACATTTACGCAGAAAACCGGTGATTGTAGGGGTTCAGCTTGCTGAACCCAGGGCATAGCGTGTTATGCCCCTACGTTTTGAACCGTTGTGGTCTTTAACGAGATCGAAATTTCAAACGTCAACAGCGCCGGGTTGGGGGGAAGGCTGAGCAGTCATATAACAAGACCGCACTAAAGTGAAATGCACCCCAAAAAAATTCCCTATTTGATCTCTCTAAGGTTCTATGTTACATTTATCAACGTAATTTGCGACTCCTGCCACAAACCCACCTAACATCTTCCTCAATACTATACTGAGAAAACGTCTAGGTCGTGCTTGCGGCACAAACACCTTCAACTCATACAATCAGCGCAAACAACTATCGTCACCAATCTAACGGTGTCGCCCCCACGATTTGATATTATCTACTAAAGAGATCGGTACGAACCAATATGCCCCGTAATAAATCAAACTTTTTGGATATAGGCCAGCTTAAACAGCAAAGCCTGGACGAACTGCGCGAAATGGCACAAGAATATGACGTCCCCAACCAGGAGCGTATGAAAAAACAAGACCTCATCCTGGCTCTGCTGCGGCATCATGCCGAAAAACGCGGCTTAGAACTTCGTGGCGGTGTACTCGAAATTATTGATGATGGGATGGGCTTCTTACGTGCGCAGGGCTTTGTATCCGGTCCAGATGACATCTACGTTAGCCAAACTCAAATTAAACGCTTCAGTATGCGCACTGGCGATATGGTGATCGGGCAGGTGCGGCCCCCGAAAGACTCCGAAAAGTATTACGGGCTACTGCGTGTGCAAGCGATTAACAATTTCACGCCGGATGAAATCAAGAGCCGTCGCACGTTCGAGAACCTGACGCCCATCTTCCCAACCGAGCGATTTAACCTGGAAACCAACCCGCGCACGCTTTCGACACGCTTGCTGAACCTGATCGCCCCCATCGGCAAGGGGCAGCGTGGCCTGATCGTATCCCCGCCGAAATCCGGTAAGACAACCGTCCTCAAAGAAGTCGCCAACGCCATCAGCCGCAATTACCCCGACGTTCATCTGATGTTCTGCCTTGTCGGAGAACGCCCGGAAGAAGTGACCGACATCGACCGCAGTGTCGAGGCGGAAGTGGTCGCATCTACGTTTGACGACCCGGTTGAGGACCATGTAAAAGTATCTGAGATGGCATTACAGCGTGCTAAGCGTTTAGTCGAAAGCAATCATGATGTTGTATTACTGCTAGACAGCATCACCCGGCTGGCACGCGCCTATAACTTGGTCGTACCCACCAGCGGGCGCACGCTCTCCGGCGGGCTAGACCCATCCGCCATCCACCCGCCCAAGCGCCTTTTTGGGGCAGCGCGTAACCTAGAAGAAGGCGGCAGCCTGACGATCATCGCAACTTGCCTGGTTAACACCGGGTCCAAGATGGACGATGTGATCTACGAAGAATTTAAGGGGACCGGCAATATGGAACTGCACCTGAGCCGTAAACTGCAAGAACGCCGCATCTTCCCCGCCTTCGATATTGAACAGTCCTCTACCCGCCGCGAAGAAATGCTGCTTGGGCCAGATGTCCTGCAACGGGTGTACACCATGCGCCGCATGATCGCTCACCTCTCGGAAGACCCGGAACTCGGTCAGGTTGGGTCATGGGAACGGCTGATCAACGAATTCCGCCAAACAGAAAGTAACGAGGAATTCCTGAACGGATTACCCGGCAACGCTTCTAACGGTAAGTTTTACTAAACAGGGTCTTGGTTCATCCTCACCGAAAAGCCACCGGAGGGTGTATTTCAATATTTTGGCGG
>DAOTUA010000352.1:0-14187 GCA_034437355.1 Anaerolineae bacterium
CACCCCCTAAATCCCCCTCTCCCACAGCTTCGCGGGGAGAGGGGGACTTCTCATCGCGTGATTTAGCCCCTCTCCCAGTGCCAAAGGCACGTTTGGGAGAGGGGTTGGGGTGAGGGCTGAGTAGTTACATTTTTTGTGAAAATCTTTGATTTTCACAGCTAAAGTTTTGGTCAAACTTTTGCAAAAGCTTGTGGGGGTTCGGGGGTGAAGCCCCTGAGCAGTTACGTTCTATGTAAAATTCAAAATGCGTCAGGTTTGGCGGGGGTTCGCCCCCGATAAGTTGCCAATCTCTGAAGTGTATCTTACCTTTCACATTGAAACGTATCACAAAAGCCCTAAAATGGTAGCAATATCTTTGCCGACATCAAGGAGAAACAGCTACTTGAGCGATATTCGCGTGATTCTTTCAACCGGGTCTTTGTGGGTTAACGATTCCGCCCTAACCTTCGAGATGGCAGCCGAAGCCGGCTACGACGGGATCGAAGTGATGTGTGACGAACGTTACACCACCCGCGAACCGTCCTACCTGCAACGCCTTAGCGCCGATCATGGCTTACCGATCCCGGTATTGCATACGCCGTTTAGCTCCCGGTTACCCGGCTGGAAAAAAGCGAATACCGAACTGGAACGAGTGCAGCACACGCTCCGGCTAGCGGACAAAATTGGTGCAGAGCGTATCGTGATGCACCTGCCGCTTCGGTTTGGGCGGGTAACTGTCTCCACTACCGGCGGGAAGGCGCTACGTTTGCCCTGGTTTAGCCCGTACCGAGGCGTGAAAGCGTGGATAGAGAACGGCGGCCTCGCCCAACTCCAGGCCGAACACAGCGTCGAAATTGCCGTTGAGAACATGCCAATCTATACCATGTGGGGGCAGACGATAAACCCGGCCTGGTGGAATACGATTGATGCCTGGGCCGCTATTCACGACTATTTAACGCTCGATACCACCCACTGGGCCACCTTCGGTATCGATCCAATCGCACCACTGCGGGCGGCGGGGGAGCGCGTGCGCCACATCCACCTGAGCAATTACGACGGTCGCGAACATCGCTTGCCGCAAACTGGCAACATGGATTTAGGCGCGTTCTTACAAGAGCTACGCGCTATGAATTTTACGGGGACTGTCAGCGTCGAGCTACACCCGGACGCGCTCGCGTTCGATTCGCTCGACGCCACCCGTCGCAAGCTCCGCGAAACGCTGGACTTCTGCCGCCAGCACCTCAGCTAATACGCTGAGTCTGTCACACTAGCCGCCTTCAAGCCGATACGCTCACGGGCTGCCGCCAACGAATCGGCCCACTCGACCGGGCAGGTCACATGCGGCATAAAGTGGCCTGCCCGCACCACCACCAGCAGGTCCGCCCGGCAAAACACGCGATTCTCATCGAGTTGCCGCCCACGCGGGACGCGCAGCGGCGGTGTGGGCGCTACGGTCATATCCAGGATGATAGCGAACGGGACCGACTGCGAATCCAGCATCACATCTAACGCTGCGATACTGTGATAGTAGGCGTCTAGCGTCCAATCTTTTTCAAACGTCATGTGAATACTAGGGGTGATGGTGCTGTGATCCCATTGAAGTTGAATGCTCATCGTATTGTCTCATATTAGTAAAATTAATTTTATCTGTAACGATTCAGTCTGTCCCCCACCCCTCCCCCACTATCGCCGCTTTACCACCTTCGGCCATGCTCACGCTACTCTCATTTCAATGATAATCACGATTCGTATGACGTGTCAAATAGTTTTTTGGGTAGGTTGCACATTTTGAGAAGAAATTTATTCTTGCAGGTTGCACAACCGTTACCCACGTTGTAGCGTCAGGTCTTGCCACAGGGACGCCACCGCCTGCACAGTTTCTGCTTCGGTGAGGTAAGTCGCATCCACTTCATACACGCCCGGCTTACCCCGCGCCCCCCATGCCGCCCGCAAGTTACCCAACGCCAGATCACGTTCGTTTGGGTCGTGATAACGCGCACCCATAGACAAATGCAACCGGCGTAGCACCGCATCTAGCCGCGCCACCAAGCAGATCACCGGCCCGGTTACTGCCAACCGCGCCAGGTTATCGCCGTAACTTAGTGTAACCCCACTGATACGGATAACCGCCCCCCGGTACAGCAACACTTCTTCTAATAGGTCATTTTCCAGGTTGCGCAGCCGCGCTTGCCCGTAGGTCTCGCGTACTTCTTTAACCGGCATCCCGATCCGATCCTCAAGTTGTGCCTCAAAATTCACCAGCCGCCGCGCCAGCGTTTCCGATAGCTTACGCCCGATGGCCGGCTGGCTTGGCCCGGTGTACCCGGTGAGGATCAGGTTACTATCGGCATTGGTCAGCAGGTTGATGTTGCTGCTCATGCGGGACGCCACCCGTCATACCACCGATCCAGGTTCGGCAGCAGTTGATCTAGGCGTTTAATGGTCGCGTCCGGCTCGATGGTATCCCGTGAGACCCGCGACGAGTGATAGCCAGTATCCCGCCAAACGGCTTTCAGGCCCAACCGCTGCGCCCCGACAATATCCGCATTGAGGTTATCCCCCACGAAAACCGTTTCTGCTGGCTCTGTGCCGACACACGCCAGCGCCGCCTCAAAGATCGCCGGGTGCGGTTTCAAATACCCGACATCGGCGGCAGCAAACCGGCACGTTTTGAAGTAACGTAACAGGTCATGTTCGGCTAGCTCGCGGTCACGCATCACCATCGGTTGGAAGGCATTCGTCACAATACCGATCTGGATACCTGCCGCCAGCAGCACTTCTAGCGTCTCCGGCACTTCCGGGAAAACCGTTGTCCCCTCCACCTTTCCCCAGGCGTACTGCTCGATAACCACCTGCTCCACCAGATCGGAATCTGCTATGTCGTAACTGCGCAATAGCTCGATTAAAATCGTCGGTAGATGTGGCGCAACCATCGTTTCTCGCCCGTTCTCCCAGGCTGCCATCGCCTGACCCCGAAAGCGATCTAGCATTTTATCGACGTGCGGCAGCGGGTAGCCCTTTCCGCTGAAATAGGCGTGCAACTGATTGAAGTGTTTCATTTCCATCTGATAATAGTTGCCGTCGAACTTGCTCCAGTCGATCAGCGTGTCGTCCAGGTCGAACAGAACGGCTTTAAGTGTTGGCATCGGATGGCAAACCTTTTTGTATTATCTTATATATCTTTCAATCTTAGCGGGAAACGTGCAGGATACCACCCATACTCAGTTAAATCTTAGCGCATAACACATATAGCAGTAGCGGTCGTTTCGGTATGCGATAGGCTCACATCCCATTCGGTTACGCCCAACGCCCCCGCGACCTGCGCCGCCTTGCCGTACAAATGCAGGATAGGCCGCCCGCGTTCATCGTGTTGCACCTCAATATCACGCCAGCTTACCTCCCCGATGCCAGTACCGAGCGCCTTTGCTACCGCTTCTTTTGCCGCGATACGTGCCGCCAACCGATACGCCGCCCCCTGGCAATAATCGCGCTCCGCCTGCGTGAAAAAGCGCGACATAAACCGTTCTCCGAAGCGGTCGATCCCCTGTTGCACCCGTTCGATTTCTAGCGCATCAATCCCACAGCGCAGCATATTGTTATCCCTTACTTTTGCGGGCGATCATGCAATATTTTGAGCGTCCCTATATTGTAAATTCGTTATCATTCGTCCAGCTTCCGTAACGAAAAGCCCCCTCAAGTGTATTAACCTATGAAGTAACAAATCAGCTTGCCCCCCACCACGGCGCTAAAGCGCCACCCCTCCCCCACTATCGCCGCTTTAGCGGCCGGAGGGAGGGGTTTTTACCGCCTTCGGCCATGTTCACCCGGCTCTGATCTGGGTGTGTTGAAACGAAGGACCTGAGTTGTAACAACTATTTTTGTGAAAATCAAAGATTTTCACAGCTAAAGTTTTATCAAGCTTTTACAAAAGATTGTGGGGGGGCGGGGGTAAAGCCCCTGAACAGTTACCATATGAATTATATTCGTCATCGACAAGGGCTTACCATTCATGAACAGCGACCAACCAAACATCATTCGCCGCCCAACCCTGCTACCCCTAACCGACGGCAACGCCCACAACCTGACCGATACCTTCGCGCTTGCCTGGATTTTTAGCGCGGCCCTTTCCGCTGGGCTGTTGATGCTGACCGTCAACCGCTTTACACTCGCCATTACCGCCCTCAGCCTGGCGCTAGCTGGCATCTGGTGGACACTCAGTCACCTCAAACGGCGGCGTTAGTCGTAATCCGTGGTTTGTACCCCATCACCCACCATCTGGAAAAAGCGCCTCAGTTGCGCCAGCGTCACTCGCCCGGTGGATAGCGCCTCGGCAGCCGGCAGCGCATCCGCCCGGAACCAACCGCACTCATCGGATTCTAGCCCCCCCTGTGGGCTGGGCACCGGGTCCGGCTGCGTAAGTTCACACAGGAAAACAGCCTTATACACATGAAATAACGTCGGGGGGTGGTCGTGGCGCTGACGGTCGTAAAACGCTAGCAGGCGGGTTGTTCGCGTCAGATAGCCGCTTTCCTCTAATACCTCTTTTATGCAGTTTTCCGCCGGAGAAACGTTCACATCCGCCCAACCACCGGGGAGCGTCCAGCGCCCGTTATCCTGCTTTTCTCGAATCAGCAGCACCTCCCCGCGATCATTCAGCACAAACCCGCGCACATCGATCTTGGGCGTCAGGTAGCCGCGCTCACTACGTAGTACCTCATCTAACACGCCCGGCTGGACCTGTGGCAAGTGCGCCGCCAGCATTTCGGAGGCGAGCGCCTGAAGCTGTTCGTATCGTTCGTGGTCGTAGGCCCCGTCGGTGTAATGCAAGCCGGCCTGTGCAATCGCTTGAACTTGACGTGCCCACTGTAGCCACTTCGGATCACTCATCGGTTTCCCCTGTGTGTGTTTGGCTTTTAGCGCAGATTATCTCACAAGCACCCGCCGCGCGTCTAGCCGATGACCGAACCAGGGCGTATTTCAACATTTTGGCGTAACGGCTCAGGGGCTTCGGGGTGAAACCCGGCTAGTTTGCCAATTATCCAAAACGCACCCCCCGGACCATAACCGGGGGGCGGGCGATCACACCCGCCCAGGTAGGGCTTAGCGCCAGGCCAACGGCTGCGCGAAGCGGCGCTCTAACACAACCCCTTCTTCGACCGTAGCCCCTTCAAACAGCGTGGTAATCGTCGAGAACGGCGGGTCAACCGCAATAGATATGGTGTTGAGGTAGTTCGGCTGCGCCGGGTCCTCCATGCGGATCGTATCCCCGATTACAATCTCGTCTCCATCCGGCGAGACAACCAACCCGTTATTATAGCGGCCACGCTCAATATTAGCGTTCGATCCGTCCGCCAAATTGATCGCGGTCAGGCGGTTTTCGGTGCTATTCTGCCCACCCACCACAAGATACAGCCGCGAGCTATCTGCCGTGAACGCCATCGTCTGGATTACATCGCCGGGGCTACCAGCAGAATACGAGATCGGCGCGAGCGATAAGTCCGCCAAATCGAAAATCTTCAGCGTGTTGTTCTGCGGCGCTGGTGTGGTCTGCACGACCGCCAGCCAGCGACCATCCAACGATAGGCGCGGGGTGGCATTGTCCGGGCGGGTATTGCCGGGCATGACCACCTGACGATCTAATAACGGGATCGGGTTCGCTGGGTCGTTGAGGGGGGCATACCACAACGCAGCGGTGTTCCCGGTGATGGCATCCGGCACGCTAAATATCAGCCCGCTTTGATCCGGCGTGATGTATTGAATATTCGTCCGGGCAAACGGTTGATACCCGCCGGTAATCCCGTCGATGACCACACCTTCCTGGACACGGTTCACCCCACCGGCATAATCAACAATATACATGATCCACGTCGTGCGCGGGGTCGCCCCACCGAAACAGCTTTGCCCCACCAGCACCGATAGCTGATCGTTCGGTAAGAAGTGAACCGACCCGCTATCAAACTTACACCGGGTACGATCTTCCTCACTGGTGGGCTGGTCCGGTTCTAACGTCGCGATTTCAGCATCCGCATTACGGGCCTCGTCCCATAGCTGGACGGCGATCTCATCGGCCTCGCCCTGGTCATTCGTGAAGAAGTTCAAAAAAGCGGCCTGGCCGTTACTAATATCAAACGCGGTGACACTCTCGCGAGTGAAGATAAAATCGCCGCTGGCGATGTCATATACTTTGAGAACCCCGGCGGCAAAGTCCGCTGTGCCGCTACCCGGTTCAAATGCAATATACCCGACATTGGAGCTATCCGGGCTATAACGGAACGTCCCCGCGCCCAGGCACACGCTGCGCAATAACGGGTCGGTTGCGCCCTCTCGTAGCGAAACTGGCGCGTTCTGCCCATCCATCAACCAGACATCGCCTTGGTCGCGCCCAATGTAAAAGCTGTAATATTGCCCGTTGGGGGAGGTGGCACGCTCTCCGCACGCCTCAACAACGCTAGTCTGCGCCGGGACATCCAGCACCGGGGTCAGGTTACCCGCCCCATCCATCAATGCGATCTGACCTGGATTCGATGCGCCCTGCTCACCGGGGAAGCCGGGGCCGTCCACCGCCCACACCAATACCCGCGCATCGTCCGGTATGGCGTAAATCATCCCCCCCAAGATGCCAAGCATCCCCAATAAGAATAAACTCAGATAAAAACGATTCCTCATGTGTTAATGCTCCCTTAAATTACATGAAATGCGAGATTGCTGTCTTAACTGCTATAACCAGTATAACATATTTCATTTCTTTACACGTCATCAACCCGATACGTAAAGCGTTGGATGAAGGTCCCCTCCGTGCTGATCGTCACCAGCGCGTAGCCGGGGTCTGCTGCCATATGGTTATGCGTTTGCATATCCTGGCCTGGGTGCGTGTGGAACTGCGTCCAGCTACTTTTTACCGCGCTGTATAACAAGCCATCTCGGTAAAAGCTGATATGTTGATGTACATGCCCGAAAAATATCCCCCGGATGCGATCCGCCGCCGGTCGTAACGCGGCGTGAACGTCCTCACCATTGATGGTCAGCATAAACGCATCGTACCAATCGGAGGTGTGCGTTTTGATAATGGGATGGTGCATAAATACCAAAATCGGGCGCGGGTCTGGGGTGGCGATGCGTTCCGTCAACCAGGCAAGTTGCTGCGAGGTAACCTGCCCGCGTGGGGGGGTGGCATCTGGCCCGTTGGTATCCAGGCACAAGATTCTGACGCCGTTTCGTTCGGTTTCGTAATAGAACGGAACGCGGGGTTCTGGCTGGCCCATGATGACGGTTTGGAGTGTGGCGGAATGGTCGTGATTGCCGGGGATGACGATCAACGGTGCGCTCAGGTCGCTTAGTAGTTTGTGAATCTCATCGTAGATGTCCGGGTATGGATCGTAGGCCACATCGCCACTATGCAAGATAAAGTCGGGTTGGTAGGGCAATTGGTTCAACTGATCAATCAGGGCGCGAAAACCGGTTAGTGGGTCGAAGCGGGAGGGCGGGCGCTCATAATCTGGCGGGGCATAATGTGTATCGCTGATATGCAAAAAGCGCAGCAAAATATCTGCCATAGTCGGTGTTTAGCTCCTTTGATTGTAGTCGGATACACCCGACATTATAGCGTGTAACCGATAAAAAAACCTGCATCCCCGCACAGGGCAATCGTACCAAAACTAAATCGGCGTCAAACGCGCATCATACCTTACGCCTG
Source organism: Anaerolineae bacterium (assembly GCA_034437355.1). Classification (GTDB taxonomy): domain Bacteria; phylum Chloroflexota; class Anaerolineae; order Aggregatilineales; family Phototrophicaceae; genus DAOTTY01. The sequence goes on from DAOTUA010000352.1 coordinate 7,673, forward strand.
ATGTGAAATAGCAAATTTTTCGTAACTGCTCAGCCTGCCCCCCACCCCGGCGCTAAAGCGCCACCTCTCCCCCATGTTCACCCTGCTCTGATCGGGGTGTGTTTAAGTGAAGTACCTGAATTGTGACAACTATTTTTTGTGAAAATTGAAGATTTTCACAGCTAAAGTTTTGGTCAAGCTTTTGCAAAAGCTTGTGGGGGTTCGGGGGTGAAGCCCCTGAGTAGTTACACTTTTTCCAGAAAAAGTGGTGGGGTGTGGGGTGAAACCCCATCAAACCTGACGCATTTTGAATTTCACATAGAACGTACCTTGTTAAAACGTATAGCGAGGGTAGTGCCCAACGTTCAACCCTGTAACCTCGCAAAAACCCTGATCCCACAGCGTTAGCGTATTTGCACGGTATGATCAACAGCATTATGATAAATAACACCGTTAACAAGCATGGAGTCGGATCATGGCTTTACCAGATACCCCATCTGTACCCTATATTCATTGCTATGTGCGGGAAAATGGTATTTATACGGTGGTTGTGAATAAGTCTAACCGGCAAGCCGTACAAGAAGCTATTGCACAGTACATCGAATGGCATCAGGCCCACCCGCCGGATAAACGCTTTTTGATTCTGATCGACCTGCGCCCAGACGGATTCCCACCCTTAACCCACAGCTTCGAGCAATTGCGAAAGATGATCCGCCAATACCCACCCCCGCCTAATATGTGTTCGGTTTACTTGCTTGAGGAAAACAGCCCGCTATTGTCGGTGGCACAGAGCCTATACGACCTGCTACGGATGTCAACTTCGCGGCGATTTTTCTATGGGCCGGGCAGCGAAGAAAAAGCAATCGCTTTCTTACGCAAATCAGAGAGCAACAGCTAGGCTTATTGCCAGCAGCGGCGCTCGTTTCTCTGTTGGTCCGGCTTACCATCAAGTTTTAATCGGCTTGGCCCTCATCTTTTCCGACAGAGTAACGTAGAATAAAATACTACATGGTGTTAAACAAATCATAGGAACCCCCAAACGTGACACAAACAAGAACAGACATCCGCAACATTGCGATTATTGCGCATGTTGATCATGGTAAGACAACGCTGGTCGATGGCATGCTCAAACAAGCCAACGTATTCCACGAAAACGCCGACATCGAGGACCGCGTGCTGGATAGCAACGCATTAGAACGTGAACGCGGGATCACCATCCTGAGCAAGAATACCGCCATCACCTATAACGGCGTCAAGCTCAACCTAGTAGATACACCGGGCCACGCCGACTTCGGCGGCGAGGTCGAACGGGTGCTAAACATGGTAGATGGGGCGCTGCTGCTCATCGACAGCGTAGAAGGCCCGATGCCACAAACGCGCTTTGTGTTGCGCAAGGCGCTAGAACTTGGGCTGCGCATTATCGTTGTCATCAACAAAATCGACCGGCCCAACGCCCGCATTGACGATGTGCTGAACGAAACCTTCGATCTGTTTATCGAACTAGGGGCCAACGACGAACAGGTCGATTTCCCGGTAGTCTATGCCATCGGCCTACACGGGAAAGCCGGGCTAACCCCCGACACCCTCTCCGATGACCTGGCTCCCCTCTTCGAGACCATCATCGAAGAAGTGCCAGCACCCACCATCGAAGCCGATGCCCCACCACGGATGCTCGTTACCACCCTGGAATACGACACCTACAAAGGCCAGCTTGCCATCGGGCGCTTGCTCAGTGGTGAGTTTAAGCGCGGGATGCCCTTGGTTCGCATCCAACCGGACGGCGAGCGTGTGAAGGGTAACGCACAATATCTGTTCACATTCCATAACCTGGGCAAACAAGAAACCGAACTCGCCACCGCCGGGGATATTGTCGCCGTTGGCGGCTTCGAGACCATCAACATCTCTGACACATTAGCCCACCCGGACGTACAAGAACGACTGCCCACCATCCGCGTAGAAGAACCGACCGTCCGTATGACATTTGGCGTCAACACATCACCCTTTTCCGGTAAAGAAGGCAAAAGCGGCTGGGGGACATCCCGCCGCTTAGGGGACCGCCTGGAAAAAGAAACACGGTCGAATGTCGCGCTGCGGGTCGAACCGGGCGAAAGCGCGGATAAATTTCTCGTCAGCGGGCGCGGCGAACTCCACCTGGGTATCCTGATCGAAACCATGCGCCGCGAGGGGTACGAGTTTGAGGTCAGCAAACCAGAAGTCATCTTTATCACAGACGAAAACGGCAAGACCCTCGAACCCGTCGAAGAAGTTCAGATCGATGTTGCCGACGAAATGGCCGGCACCATTATGGAACTGCTCGGTGAACGGCGCGGGCAAATGCAGAATATGCGCACCGGGCACGGCACCACCTTTATGAAATACATCGTCCCCACACGCGGCTTATTAGGCTTTCAGAGCCAGTTCATGCGGGCTACAAGCGGGATGGGCCAATTCAGCAGCATTTTTGATAGCTACCAACCACTCGCGGGGGATGTCCCTGGGCGGCGCTTCGGCTCGTTGGTCGCGATGGAACGCGGTTCCGCCACTACCTACGCCATCCAGAATGTACAGCAGCGCGGATCGTTTTTCATCGGCCCCGGCGATGATGTCTATGAAGGGATGGTGATCGGTGAGCATATCCGCCCCGGCGACCTGAGCGTGAACGTGTGCAAGGCCAAGCACGTTACCAATCACCGGTCTAAGCCGAAAGAAGACCTGGACGGGCTAGTCCCGCCGCGTGTGATGAGCCTGGATGATTTCATCGAATTTATGGGGGGCGACGAACTGCTAGAAGTCACGCCAAAATCGTTGCGGCTGCGCAAGCGCATCCTCGATACCACCGACCGCCAGCGCCAAGAAAAACGCATGAAGCAGAAGATCGAAGGGTAGGAGCCACCCGCCCCAATGATTGAGCGCGTAGGTCGCACCCTCCGCCGAAAGTTCGTCCGCGATACGCTGACCCTGCAAATAGGCAAGGTCGGCGTTTTAGCGTTAGGGCTGGTGTCGTCGGTGGTTGTCCCGGTACGGCTAGGCGCGACCGGGTACGGCGTCTGGCAGCTTGGGCTATCGCTGTATGGCATCTGGCAGGCGCTCAACCTGACCGGGCTGTTACCCTCGGCCCAAACACGGCTAGCCGAAGCCGTCGGCGCAGGTGACGACCACACGCTGTTGAACACGTTGGCGGTTTTCGTGCGGGTCACGCTGATCTACTGCGCCGCCAGTACGGTCGGGCTGCTGCTCATCTCGCCATTATTGGCCCGGTGGCTGTACGATGGCGGGGTAACAATCCCGCTGTTGGCGCTGTTGCTAAGCCTAACGCAACCCACTGAGTTAATCTATCACCTGTTGATCATCACCTTTAGCAGCCGCCGTCAGATGCGCCACGTTGCCATCCTACAAAATTTGAATCAGTTGGTGCTGGTGTTAACCGCAATTGTCGCCGTGCTGATCGCCCCGACACCGTTCGCCGTGGTCGGGGCGCGGCTGGTGTACTCCGGCATCACGCTGGTGATGGTGATCAGCGTCTACCAGCGCACACTCGATCACGCCGAGATCACATATCCGTCATTGGCCGCAGTGCTGCGACGGGTGCCGGGAGCATCTCTTGCGGGGTATTGGCGCTTCGGCCTGACCAATGCGCTAGATAAAAACGTCGCCAACTTGTATACCCAACTTCCGGTACAGATGGCTGGGGCGATTGTGGGCGAAGCCGCTGCCGGTTATATCGGCCTGTCGCTGAGCGCAATGCGCCAGCAGACGTTTTTCACCTCCGCCATTATGGACAACATGCAGGCGGTCGTACCGCAGGCCGTCGGGCGGCGCGACTACGCCCGGCTCTGGCGGAATTTTAACCGGGTGTTGTTGGTGCTGGCCGCCGGGGGGGTGGTGTTCTATACCGCTTTTGCGATGGCGGCCCCGCTGATCATCCCCTGGTTATACGGTGAGGACTGGATACCGACAATCCGGCTATTGCAAGTGTTAGCCATCTACGGCGCGGTGACTACGGTCGGCGGGGTGTTTGGGCCGTTATACCGGGCGTTCGACTTTGTGCGCGGCGCGTTTTTGATCAAGCTAATGGCGCTGGTGCTACTGCTCCCAGTCGGCTGGTGGCTGATCCGGTCTTATGGGGTAGTCGGGGGCGTTTGGATGATCAATTTGTTGTACGGTGTGACGGTGTTGTTGACCGCCTGGCTCACCCTGCCAGAACTGCGCTTACGGGCACAATCGGAGCCATCCGCGCTGGGTTAACTGCAATACCTCACCCGCCCGATTCAACAGCGCCCATGCTTAACGGTATCGTATGAGCCGTTTCACCGTAGTTCAAACGGAGGCGCTCCCCCGTCACGCGGTCATATACCCCAATGCGTAGCACATAATCGGCGGTGCCAACATCTGGTGGAAGTTGGATATTTGCAGGTTGCCCAATATGAATCTCGGTGATGTCTGCCCAGTCGGATGTCACTTGTCTTGATAGCGGTACGTCCTGTTGTGATAACGGGTCTGGGCTAGCTAACCGGGTGAGGTGCGCAAATAGTTGATAGTTTGTTTCGGTTGGTTGTGTAAGCTGCCAATAAGGTTCAAATGTGAGTTGTGTTCGATCTGGCGAAATGGTTAAATCGTACCCGACAAGATCAAGTGTCCCCCCAAACGACAACCGCCGTTCGTTCGATGGTCGCCATAGCTGATACACCTCAATCGTATCACCGGTCCAAGCAGCGCCCCAATCTTCTGCCGGGAACTGTTTTAGCGACAGCAATTCGTTGAAATCTAGCACGAAATGGTTTTGTTGTGCATCTCCCCCCGCGATCATCAAAAAGCGCACATGGTCCGCGATCAAATCCGCTTGAGACATCTCTCGAATATCATTATGCACAACCCATGGGCGTAAAGGCCCATCATAACCCGCCCAAACACGGTCGAAGTATAACCACTCCGCTATAGTTGGGTCGGGTGAATCCGGTATGGCGGTTGTCCCACCAGGGATGGCAACCTCGGCCCAATGAATAAACTCAACCAGTGTATTCGTATAAGTTGATTCGATTGCGCTAGATGCACGTTGGAGAATCGGAGGGGTCAGCCAAAGAAGCCCTATTATAAGCAGTAGCGCATATTTCCAAATGTTATAGCGTGCATTGATCGGGTTGAAGATAGCCACAACAGATAAGATCACGAGTACAACATTAACCGGGGAAGCCGGCGAAGCGTAACGCTCCGCAAGATGCTCAAATACAATAAATGTCGCGGGGAAAATAGTAAGACAAATTGACAGCACCAATAAGCCAATCCAGATAACCTGGTTTTCTCGCGTTGCCTTACGCAAATAAACAACCGTCCCCAGGGCGATAAGCGCAATGAAAACACGCCAATCATATAAGTTGACTTGCGAGGTAACTGCATCTAACAACAAAAGCACGTCGTCTTGCACTAAAAGTTGATCGGTAGGCGTATCTGCCAAATTATTGACTTCATAGTTATCAATAGAATTAACACCAAACGCATAATAAATCAGCAAGCCCGTTACCGCTATCAGCACGCTTTGGATGATCAACACACGCCACCACTTCAGCCCATCAAAGATCATCAAGGCGACCACACCGCCAACACCCAACCCCAATACCGGTAGGTTAGGATATTTCCCGATGACGGCTAACGCGGCTAGTAACGTGCAAAAAATCGCGTAGCGGGCCGATTTCTCTTGCATTAAATACACCAACATCAACATAGAGCCAGCTGTCAGCACAATATGAAACGGCTCAGTTAATGCCAATTTAACAACGTCAAATACCGCCGGGGATACCGCCCAGGCTAAGCCACCGAGCAGGCCAGCAAACACGCTATGCAAACGCCGTAAAGTTTGGAAAATGACAATGATCGTTAACAAGTTTGCGCACATTGCAAACAACCGAATCCAGTAAATCGTCAGGGTGGGTTGCTCAAAGGCAGTTTCCCCCGTGATTCGTTCGACGACCCACTGCGCTACTGTCGATATTCCAAATATCAAAGGCGGATAACCGGACAGTGGCAGCGGGCGATACTCGACCAGGCCCCGCCGCGCGTAGGCTTCCATCAGCAGGTTCCCCTCATCAATCGTGATCAGCGGTAACCCGTCACTCAACGCTAAGAAGTATTGCCACGCGCTGATAAAAAGTATCAATAGTAAAATTGAAACAGAAAAACGGTTTAAGTCCGCCTTATGTATATCGGCGGATACGCCTTGTGTGTTCATATGTCCGATCCAGTCGTTTGATACGCGCAATGTAAAATTCAAACTGCACAAAGTTTTTGGATGGGAACCCCAACCCTACATTGTGACGATTGTTGCCATATGCGATTGTCCTGTTTATCCGAGTTTTCCCCTTGCAACCTCATCAGGATTCAGTATACTACGATACAAATTGCGGGCGTAGTTCAGCGGTAGAACGTTTCCTTGCCAAGGAAAAGGTCACGGATTCGAATTCCGTCGCCCGCTCTAAAACTCGGGTTTATGCCGAGTTTTTTTATATCCCGGCACAAAATCAAAACCTGCGCTACAATCAAGT
>DAOTUA010000353.1:0-4071 GCA_034437355.1 Anaerolineae bacterium
GGATTGTGGCAAGTGGTCGCCATGCTTCAGATATACCCACGCTTTATTGTGCCGTACCCGGTCGATGTGCTAGATAAATTCTATGCCGTCACCTTCGGGGATGGGCGCGTTTCATTGTGGGATCATATCGGGGTGACGCTCAGCGAGGTGTTGGTAGGGTTGGTGGTGGGGTTGGTGCTAGCGGTGATTTTCGGTTACTTGATCGGCAAAAACCCGTTACTGGGCGATCTCTTTGCGCCGCTTATCGTGGGCTTCCAGGCGACGCCGGTTGTGGCTTATGCGCCGCTGCTGGTGATCTGGTTTGGCTCCGGTATAACCAGCAAGGTGATCACGAGCGCGTTAATCGTCTTTTTCCCCATGTTGATGAACACCATCGTTGGCGTGCAATCCGTACCGCGCCCGCTGCGCGATCTAATGCGTTCGCTCAACGCGACCCCCTACCAGATGCTCATCAAGCTAGAACTGCCGGCATCGCTGCCGGTATTGTTTGGGGGGCTGAAGGTCAGTGCAACGCTAGCCGTGATTGGGGCGGTTGTGGGCGAGTTTGTGAGTTCGAGCGCCGGGTTAGGATTTTTGATCAACTTAGCCCGTAGCCAATACGACACGCCGCTAGTGATTGTGGCTGTGTTGACGCTGACGTTCTTAGCATTGGCGTTATATTCGCTGGTGCTGGTGTTGGAGCATTACGCGCTAGCTTGGCGTAAGCACAATTCTTAAAATTAAATTTCTTACCCTCAATTTGTCGAGGTCAAGTGCCGACATCCGAGCGTGTGCTGGACGGTTGCTCCTGCTGGGGTGCTTGACTGGGAGATATAACGATAAGGATTCTCTATAAAGATGTACAAACGAACGCTAGTGGTCGTGCTGGTCGTTGGGCTGGCAGTTTTACCCGTCCGCTTAATCGCCCAGGAAACAACCCCCTTCTTCATGACTTTTGTCCCGAATGTGCAGTTTTCGCAAATGTATGTCGGGCTGGAAAAGGGCTACTTTGCCGATGCCGGGTTCGACTTCACGCTAGAGTATGGTAACGAGCCGGACGGTATGGAGCTAATCGCGCTAGGCGAACGGCAATTCGGGCTGATCGCGGGGGAGCAGGTGTTATTGGCCCGCGCCAACGACCGCCCGGTTGTTTCGGTGTATGAGTGGTGGCAGCAATACCCCATCGTAATTGTCACGCCCGCCGATAGCGGCATCACGTCGCCGGCGGACCTGGCCGGGCGGCGTGTAGGGGTGCCGGGGCGCTTCGGGGCTACTTATAGCGGCCTGGTGGCAATCCTGGCATCTGCCGAGCTGACCGAACAGGACATCGACCTGCAAGAGATCGGTTTCAACGCGCCGGAGGTCGTCTGCCTGGGAGGCGTGGAGGCGTCGGCAGTCTACGGGAACAATGAACCGTTACAGATTGCACAACGGGCGGCTGCCAACGATTGCGATGCGGTCGAACAGGTGCGGGTGTTACCGGTTGCGGAGTACGCCGATCTGGTTTCTAACGGGTTGGTCACAAGCGAGATGATGATCGACAACCACCCCGAACAAGTGCAGGCGATGGTCGCTGCTTTTGATCGCGCGGTGCAGGATGTGATCAATAACCCGGCAGAAGCCTATCTGATCAGTGAGGCGTACATCGACAACCTACCCCTACCGGATGACCTGCGCGAGGCGCTCACGGTAGCCGCCGCCGAACAGCGCGAGTTCCTGACGACCGACCCCACCCGCGCCGAGATCAGCGCCAGCCGGGAAGCATTACTGAGCTTGCTCCGGGAAGACTTCTCGCCAGAAACGCTACTGCAATTTGAGGTGCTGCTGGCAACGGTCGAGCTATGGGACGCGGATCAACTCGGCTTTGCAGAAACCGCCGCCTGGGATCAAACCCAACAGACATTACTCCAAATGGGCTTCTTAGATAGCCCGGTTGATGTATCTGAGGCGTTTACCAACCGCTTTTTATCTGAATAACAAAAATGAGAGGATACAGTATATGTATAAGCGATTTCTACTCATCTTGTGTGTGCTGGTGACGATGATAGCCCCGGTTAGCGCCCAGGATAGCCCAACTGAGATCACGGTTTTCATGCCGTTTGTGCCCAATATTCAGTTTGCCCCGGTTTACGTGGCGCTGGAAAAGGGCTATTTTACCGATGCCGGCCTGGAGGTCACGCTGGAGTACGGTAGCGAGCCAGATGGCCTGGAACGGCTGGCTGTGGGTGATGTGGACTATGCGTTTGTGGGGGGCGAGCAGATCATCATTGCGCGTGCCAATGAGCGCCCGGTGGTTTACGTCTATGAGTGGTACCAGCGCAACCCGATTGCAATTGTGATCCCGACACAAGACGATGAGACCGCCATCGAAACGCCCGCCGATCTTGCGGGGGAAACGGTGGGGGTACCGGGGCGCTTTGGCGCGACCTACAGCTCGTTGGTGGCGCTGTTACAGGCCGCAGACCTCACCGAAGATGACATCGACCTGCAAGAGATCGGCTTTAATGCGCCAGAGGTCGTGTGTGTGGGTGGCGTCGAAGCGGCGGCAGTCTACATTAACAACGAGCCATTGCAGATTCGCAACCGCGCCCTGGCCGGCGACTGCGGCGACATCACCGGCGTGGAGGTGATCGCTGTGGCGGATTACGCCGATCTGGTTTCTAACGGGATCGCCGTCAGTGAGGACAAGCGCAACAACAACCCGGACGAGGTGACGGCGTTTGTTTCTGTTTTTGAGCAGGCCATGCAGGACACGTTACGCAACCCGCTAGAGGCTTATCAACTGAGTACCGCCCACATCGACAACCTGCCCTACGAAAGCGATGTTGTCTTTAATGACCTCATCGCTTCGACCGAGATTTTCCTGGAAAGCGACCCCACCCCGGCAGAGCTTGCTGACCGGCGCGAATTTCTCATCCCCCAAACGCGAACCGTCCTCACATCGGAGGAATGGCTGCAACTCGAAGTGCTGCTAGCAACGATTGACCTATGGGAAGCCGACATCCTCGGACAGACGGACCCGGCCTCATGGGAAGTCACCCAAGAGGCGCTGTTGGCGATAGACTTTATCGAACAAGGAATCGACCTGGACGACGCTTATACCAATACGTTTGTGCCAGGGGCCTGATGTCTTGTCGGGTTGCGGTTCGGAATGTGACCGTTAACTATGCCGTCCCCGGTGCTGCCGATGTGGTCGCACTGGGGCCGCTAACGCTGGGCGTAGAGGCCGGTGAGTTCGTATGTGTGGTCGGGCCGAGTGGTTGCGGTAAAAGCACGCTGTTACGGGTAATCGCCGGCCTACAGGCCCCCACACGCGGCGAGGCCGTGCTGGATGGTGACGCCATTCGCGGGCCGTCGCAGCGCGTGGGCGTGATGTTCCAGGATGCGAACCTGATGCCGTGGCGGACGGTGCGCGACAATATCGCGTTACCGCTAGAGATGGCCAACACCTCCAAGGCGGATCGCTATCGGACGGTCAACGATCTGCTGCCGATGCTCGGCTTAACCGATTTCCCGACCGCCTACCCCGGTGAGCTAAGCGGGGGGATGGCGCAACGGGTCGCGTTGGGGCGGGTGCTGGTACAACGCCCGGACGTGTTGCTACTGGATGAGCCGTTCGGCGCACTCGATGCGATGACCCGCGAACAGGTCAGCGCGGATTTGCTGCGTATCTGGGCGCAGACACGCCAGACGGTGATCATGGTAACGCACGATATTAACGAAGCCGTACTATTAGCGGACCGGGTGCTGGTGCTATCGCCCAGGCCGGGGCGGATAGTGCAAGATGTCCCCGTGACATTACCGCGTCCACGCCACCTAAAAGACACTTACAGCGACGTTTTCGGCAAGATTGCGCAACGTGTGCGGGCGGGTATCCGAATGTAACGACTCAGGTAGAGATTAGGCTATCGTGGGGTCAAACCCCGTCTGCTAAATGTCGAGCTAGTATCCGAGTTTCAAAGTAACTACTCAGGGGTTTCACCCCCGAACCCCCATAAGCTTTTGCAAAAGCTTGACCAAAACTTTGACTCCAGTGAACAAACTCAGGCGCTGACCGGATGATATGCCGGTGCCTGACGCCAGAAATGCATC
>DAOTUA010000354.1:0-5370 GCA_034437355.1 Anaerolineae bacterium
GGGTGAAACCTCACCAAACCTGACGCATTTTGAGTTTCATATAGAACATAAAGTTAAATTGAAGGGCAGTAACGATTATGGGACGGGTCATCCATACCGCCAGCACGGGTAAGCGGCGGAACAACTTACGTCGGACAATTGCGGAATTGCTCCGGCGGTTAGGCCAGAAGCAGACGATTGACGACGAGACAAAAAATATGGTGGCGATGATCGCGCTATGCCTGCGAGAAATTGAGGATGGGATCGATGAGTCGGTGCAAGCGTGGGAAAAGCGCGGCTATTGGATGAAGTCGGATAGCTTCCGGCGGGATTGGATGTGGGTTGGCGAAGTAGCGGCAGAAATTGAAGCGTTGGTTGTTTCGGAAAGATGGGACGATATGCCGGGGCTGCTGATGCAGCTATTCCCGCGCTTTTCGGACATTAACGTTGCCAAGTTGACGCGCTCTCCCAAGTTGTGGGAGAAGGCTCACAGCACGCTGCTAGCCAATATCAGCGAGTAGGTGTGGCCGGTCAGGGGCTATCGCCCGGCATATACGGTTGATTCAGGGCTTTTGCGACGGTAGTGCGGGGAGCAGCATCGCCGCATTGGTAATTGTAGGGGAAGGGGTCAGCGTGCTGACCCCTTGGCAACTGCTTTTAATGCTGCTAATCACAGGGCCGGGCGTAGCATGGCAAAGTGTTCTTGCGGGCGGTTCAGTAGCGCGTAGATGTGGTCGGCGGCTTCGGCCTGATTGTTCACTTCTAGCGTCTGAATGTAGCGGTTGAGCAGGTAGCGCACATCTTCGATGCCGTGTTCATCTAGCTGATAGACCTGCACAACCGATCCGGCGGCAATCCGGCGTTGGATGGCGTCAACGGTCAAGCTCATTTCGGGTTGGATGCGCTGGTAAATGACGCCACCGGTCATCCCGGCGCAAATCCATGGGCCGGGGTCCCCCATGATGAGAACCCGTCCTGATGTCATATACTCGCAGGCGTAGCCCTTGAGGTTGGCGCGGGTGCCGATGTTGCCCAGGTCATCGCGCAGGGGTTGGCGCACTTCCCCGCCGAAGATGACATCGGCCCCACTCAGGCGGATGCAGGCGCGTGTATCGGCGTTGCCCTGGACGATGAAGAACCCGCGTTGTGCGCCGTAGGCGAAGCTCTTGCCGACCGAGCCGTCAACACGCTGTCCGTTATGGTTCAGCCCTTTGAGAATGGTAACTGTGCCACCGTTGGAACATTTGGCGACGCCATCTTGTGCGCCACCCTCCACCAGTACGTCTAGCGGATCGTTGAGGAAGGCGGCTAGCCCGTTACCGGGCACGGCAGAATTGCTAAAGTTGAGGTGAATTGCTTCAACCTCTTTGGCATTTTCAAATTCGGCGCGTTCGAGTGCGCCGGCAAGGTGCGTGCCGAGGGCGCGGTCGTGTGCCATCACTTGCTCGTCGTCGTAGGTAAGTTCCAGGTCTCCCCCGGCGATGTGTTCGGCGATAATGGTTGTGATCTCGCGGGTGAGTGTGTTACGCGGGCGGGTGAGCCGTCGGCCAATGCCTAGCTGCGGGTGTCGGACTTTGTGAACTGAAACGCGGCGTAACAGCGGGGTGAGGTCGATCCGGTCGTGCATCATGATTTGATCGAGCAGGTCGCCGCGCCCAACCAGGTCTTGTGCATTATCGAAGCCGAGTTTCGCTACCCAGGCGCGAACGTCATCCGCCAGCATGGTAAATATGTTGACGATGCCACTGGATGAGCCTTTTTCTTGGAATGGGCGGAACGCCTTAAAGTTGCGGGCTTCGGCTTCTTCGCGGGTTTTAACGTGGGTGGTGATCCCGACGTGGCAGGTCCCTTCGTGGCAGCCCCGGCAGATGGTACAGCCGACGGCGACCATCGCCATGGTACCAAAGCCAATGCGGTTCGCGCCCAGGCACAGCATCTTGACCACATCGCGCCCGGACTTCATGCCACCGTCAACCCACAGTTCGACGCTTTCACGCAGGCCACTGTCGATCAGGGCTTTATGGGCCAGCATCAGCCCGACTTCCCCCGGTAGGCCGACATGCCGCAGGGCGTGGGCGCGGGCGGCCCCGGTTCCACCTTCATAACCGGTCAGGTTGATGATGTCGGCCCCGGCCTTAGCGACACCGACAGCGATAATGCCAACACCTGGCACGACCGGGATTTTAACGGAAACTTTGCCACGTGGGTTGGCGGTGTGCAGCTCATCGATCAACTGGGCGAGGTCCTCAATTGAATAGAGGTCGTGGTTATTGCTAGGCGAGATCAGGCCAACGCCGGGGGTGGTACTGCGGACGGCGGCGATCTGGTCGGTGACTTTGAAGTCGGGTAGGTGACCGCCTTCCCCTGGTTTTGCGCCCTGCCCGATCTTGATTTCGATAAAGCCGGATGAGTTCAATAGTTCGATATTGACGCCGAAGCGGGCCGAGGCGACCTGCTGCCCCCGGTTGCGCCAGTAGCGGCCCATAATATCGGGCATTTCGCCGCCTTCCCCGTTCACGCAAATGGTATTGAGTTGTTCGGCGGCTTCGGCATAGGATTTGTAGGATAATTCGCCCTGTGAGCCAAACGACATGGCGCTGATCAGCATGGGCATATCGTGGTGACCGATGCTGAGATCGACATCTTCCGGCTTGACGGTGCTATCTGATTTTGTCTTAAGGCCGAGCAAGTGCCGGATGGCGATGGGGTGCTTCTGTTCTAGCTTGAGCAGATGTGCTTCGTATTCGGCCAGGGTCATATCGCCCATGGCGACATCTTCGGCCTTCTTCCACATCTTGGGGTAGAAGCGATCCGGGTTGACCATGCGGCTTTTCGCTTCGCCGCGCAGCTCGGCAGCGCGTAGCTCGGCATCTTCGCGGATGTTATCCCAGGTCAAGCCGCGCCCTTCGGAGCCGTAATAGTTGGGGGTGCCAAGGATGGCGGCGATGCTGGACGATAGGCCGATGGAGCTAAACGAGTGACCGTAACCGCGCAGTTCGTGGCAGCCGATGGTCGAAGTCACTTTTTGTAGGCCCTTGGTCAGTACGTTGACGGTCGTAGCGAGCATATCCACGATTTGTTCGGAGGTGAGGTCCTCTTTCGGGGAGCGTGGCGCAAACCCTAGCCCGACGGCATACAGCGCGTAGGGCACAACAGCATTGGCCCCCATGGAGACGCACATAGCCAGATCGTGTAAGTCTCGGAGTGCGCCGGAGCGCAGGATAATCCCGGTCTGGCGGCGCAAGTTGGGATGAAACTCTGCCGTTCGCAGCGCCCGATCAACGGCGGCGGTGATCAGCAGCGGGTCGATCCACAGTCGTTCACCGCTAAAGACGGCGCTATCGTCTAGCACGATACACTGAGCGCCGGCGAGTACGGCATCGACCGCTTCCTGTTGTAGCCGTCGGACAGCTTTTTCCATGCCCTCGTTAGCGTGGGTGCTGGTGGATAGTACGACGTAGTGGTCGGTGAATACATCGAGAATATCCTCCAGTACCATTGTCCCCATCCGATTGGCAGCGGCGCGGGTCTCATCGAGCGTGCCGACATCGGTTGCGCCCAGCACAAGCGGGGTTTCTAGCTGGATGCGGATCGCTTGGCCGGTGTTGCTCTGGCTGGGTAGCGGGCGTGTGCCCAGAACAACGCGGGTCGAAAACTGGGCGGATTCGCGCTCGCGGTCGATGGCCGGGTTGGTGACGACGGCGACGGTTTCTTTGAAGTAGTCGGTTAGGTTAACGCGCTTGTTGCTCATCGCTGCTAGCGGGCCATCCCAGCCGAGCGAGCCGATCATTTCTTTTTCGTTCTCGGTGATGGCGTTAACGACCTCGACGTGATAGCGTTCCCAGCCGAGCGAGGCCATGGTGTTGCCGTTGATCTCGGCGGCGGCTTGCTGCCACGGCTTGCCGCCGGTGGTTGGCGGGGCCTGTTGCGGGGCTGGTTCGGCAATGGCGACCGGGGCGGCGGCGGGGGTCATTTGCAGGCCGTCGCCGTTGGGGGTGGGCGTATGCGGGACCCCACCAGGGCCACCGTTGCGGGGGGGGGCGATGGGTAAATCGGTAAGCGACCAGGCCGGGATGGGGGTTGCGGTATCGTCTGCGCTATGATTGCGATAGCGGCTGAGGACGTGGCGTTGAATTTCGGCGTAATCCATCACCTGGATATAGCGCCCTGGTTTAATTTGTAGCGCGATCTTCTCGCCGGGGGCCAGGGGTTTGGGATCGATGATCATCGCGTCGAGGGGGTATACGCCACGTTCGGAGCTAGCGAAATATTCTTTTTCGGTTTCTCCGAACCATAGCGGGCGCAAGCCGAGTGCATCGACACTGAAAACCGCGATATCTCCAAAGCGGGCCGCCAATGCTGCCGGACCCTGGGCGAATGGACCGAAGGACTGCCGGATTTCCTGGTACATGGCGGCGAGTTCCGGCTTATCCTGGATTAAGTCGTGTTCGTAGGGTGGGAATACGTATTCCATTGCTTCGATCAGGTCTAGGTCGTATTTGAGGCATAGCGCCTGGATGACGCGGTCTACGTCTTGCGAGTCGGAGTTCATCGGGTCGAGTGGGATGCCGAGCATCCCGGCTTCCATCCGAAAGCGGCTGATGGTGTTGAATTCGCCATTATGACCGAGAACGCCGAAGGGTTGCACACGCTCGAAGATTGGGTTGGTGTTGGTGCTGTAGCGGGCGTGGCCGAGGGTGATAGTGCTGGCGAAATCTGGGTCGCGTAGTTCTGGGTAGTAGCGGCGCAAAATCTCGACGGTGCCTTGTACTTTGTAAACGGCGCTGTGGGATGAGAAGGATGGGAAATGGACGCCTAGTTCGGTTTCCATGCTGGTTTGGAGGTCGAATAGGGTTTGTTCTAGTTGCGCGGTGGGGACAGACCCGTTGAGGCCGCATATCTGCCAGAAAACCGGCTCGTTCTGCTCTGCGCTACGGCCTAAAACGCCGCTATTGACGCTGCCTTCGCGGTCTAGCAGGATGTCTAGCCCGGTGTTGGTGATCGTGCGCGAAATTTGCTCGATCAGGTGTGGGGCGCGGGTGCGGGCGCTGTGGGGGATCATTAAATGGGCGACCCAGAAGTGGCGGTCGGTTGCTAGTGATGAGCGCAGCCGGGCTTGGGCTAGGCGTTTGGTCCATAGTTGGCGCGGGATGTCGGTCATAATGCCGACGCCATCACCTTCACCGTCAATAGAGCCGGTCCGGTGGCCCATGCGGGCGAGTGCTTCAATGGTCCGTTTGACGTTGCCGTGTGTGGCTTGCCCTCCCTTCCGAACCGAGCAGATGAGGGCGCAGGCGTCGCGCTCTCGTCGGTCTTCGATATGCAGAGGGGGAACGTCGGAATATTGGGGTTGTTTGTGGTGACTCATAGTATGGCGTTCCTCCAGAATAT
>DAOTUA010000355.1:0-7173 GCA_034437355.1 Anaerolineae bacterium
CTGGCATCACCTTTTTTGATACTGCTAACGTGTATTCGCGGTGGGTTGATGGTAACGTGGGCGGAGAATCGGAAGCGGTGATCGGCAAGTGGCTGGCAGCACGCGGGCATCGCCACGAGATCGTGATCGCAACCAAGGTCCGCGCCCGTATGTGGGATGGACACAACGGCGAGGGGTTAAGCCGGGGGCATATCATCAAAGTGGTGGAGGACAGCTTACGGCGGCTGCAAACGGATTATATCGATCTGTATCAAGCGCATTGGTACGACGACCGCACGCCAGTTGATGAGACGTTAGCGGCGTTCGATACGTTGATCGCATCCGGGAAGGTGCGGTATATCGGCGCGAGCAATCACCCGGCCTGGCGGTTAATGAAGGCGCTATGGCGCAGCGATGCGCAGCAAGTGGTGCGTTACGAAAGCCTGCAACCCCATTACAACCTGTTGCACCGTGGCGAATACGAAACTGACTTGCGGGAGGTGTGCGCCGATCAACAGCTTGGGGTGCTGCCCTATAGCCCGTTGGCTGCCGGGTTCTTGACGGGCAAGTATACCCGCGACGACAGGCACAAGGTAGAAAGCGGCTTTAGCGGACGGGTGCAACACTTGCTACGCGAGGACAAGGCGCATGATGTGGTTGATGTGGTGCGCGAGATCGCCGCCGAACACGATGTCCCGGCGGCACAGGTGGCGCTGGCGTGGTTGATGGCAAAGCCAACTGTGACGGCCCCGATTGTTGGAGCGCGGACGGTCGATCAGATTGAGGCGGTGGCAGGGGCCTTGCACTTGCGGCTAACGGAGAATGAGATCAAACGGTTGGATGAAGTCAGCCAGGGGTTCTGATAAAAACGGGATGGGTTCGCCCGCCCCGACCAACCCGGCAAGGACGGTCAGCGCGATGGGGAACGCCCCCAGGATGAACGTCACCAGCGCAAATACCAGATAGGGAACCCGCGACAGCCCCGCCGCATACGCCACAAAATCATAAGCGAAGTAGAACACGAGCCGGGCGGTGACTAGCCCGGTCCAAGAATCGAGCCGATCAAGCAGCGCGTCCACCCGGTCTATCGACTCCCCCACCATCTGCTTGACTACCTCGCGTCCATAGCGTCGGGCGATCCAGAAGCTCATGGTATAGCCAAGCGTAGAGCCGATGACGGAGTAGAGGACCGCCAACCAAAAGCCGAATAACACCCCGGAGGTCAACTGGATCGGCCCACTGGCAAGCGGAACAAAGCTGGCAAAGGCCCGTAGCAGAATATAGATGATCGGGCCGAATAAACCGGCACTATCGACAATGGCCCGCAGGCGCTCGGTTCCAATCGACCGAATAACAACGAACAACACCGCCAGCAGCAGCAGCAGTGCGCCCCCACGCAGCAGGGAATCGCGGCGGGGCTGGCTCATTCGTTAAATAGCTCGCCCACGCTGCGGCCTTCATGCGCCCGTCGGATGACTTCTCCGAGCATGGGCGCGATAGAAAGCACGGTCATATTGGGGAGGCGTTTTTCTTCTGGGACGGGTAGGCTGTTGGTGAAGATAATTTCTTTCAAGTCCAGGCTTGCCAATCGTGAAACAGCCTCCCCCGCTAACAAGCCATGGGTAAAGGCCAGGTAAATATCTTTAGCGCCGTTGCTGCGCAGGATGTTGACGGCATTAACGACACTCCCGCCGGTTAGCACTTCGTCATCAACCAACAACACGTTTTTGTCGGTCACATCGCCAATAACGGACATGGCGGCGGATGTCCCGGCGTTCCCGGTACGGCGTTTTTCGACGATGACAAGTGGCGTCCCCAGTTTTTCGGCCCAGTTACGCCCCTGCTTGACAAAGCCAAGATCGGCAGAAGCGACGATCAGGTCTGGGATGTTTTGTTGTTTGAGATAATCGCTGAGCAGGTGAAAGGCGGTGAGGGCATCGCCGGGGATGTTGAAGAAACCTTGTATTTGCCCGGAGTGTAGGTCGATGGTGATATAGCGGTCGGCCCCGGCGGTTTCGATGGTATTGGCAAGCAGCCGGGCTGTGATGGGGACGCGGGGCTGGTCTTTCTTATCGGAGCGAGCATAGGCCATATACGGGAAGATTACATTGATGCGCTTGGCAGAATCTCGTTTGAGGGCGTCGATCATGATCAACATTTCCCAGATGTTATCATGAACGGGGGGGCACATCGTCTGGACGAGGTAGACATCTTGCCCGCGCACACTCTCTTCTAGTCGGATGAAAATATTTTCGTTGGCGAATACCGCTTTGGTATATTCCCCCGGTTTGACCTTGGTGTAACCCGTCGAATTCAGATATTCGGCGATCTCTTGCACGAGACTATCGCCGGTGGCCCCGGCAAATAGCTTGAGCGTGCTGCGGCGGTCGCGAATGTCGGCGGGCACATCGGAACTGCCAGGAACGTAAGTTGTACCGGGGACAGGGGACTTTTGCTCGGTTAGGTTTTCCGTCATGGTGGTTGCATCCTTCATGTGGCGAGGTTCTGGTTGCGTGCAGCGAGAGCATCCTGAACGGCCTGCCGGGGGCTAACCTGACGTGACACGATGTGGTCGAGCAACTTATCTAGCTCCGCTTGGGGTACCTGATGGCGGAATTCGGCTAGCAGGGCATCGGCGACACGGGTCATCAGGTCGGCTTCGGCAAACTGCCGGGCTTGCTTTGCGAGTATATTGTAATCGTGGAGGTATTGATAGTGAGCGTCGATGGATGTTAGCAACGTGGGGAGGCCGCGCTGTTCGGTGGCGACGGTTTCGATAATCGGGGGTTGCCAGACGGTCGTGTCGGGTGGGGGTGCATCGGTTGGCACAGGGACGCCATGATGCCCGGATAAGGTCGGTTTGGTGGGATGCCCAATATCGAGCATCGACTGCAACGCTCGGACGGTGTTGGCGGCGCCGGGCAAGTCGGCTTTATTGACGATCAGCAGGTCGGCAATTTCCAGGATACCGGCTTTGATAGCCTGCACGCCATCGCCCAAGCCGGGGGCATCGACAACAAGCGTGGTGTGGGCCGCGCGAACGACATCAATTTCACTTTGCCCGGCCCCGACGGTTTCGATCACAATTCGGTCGAAGCCGGCAGCATCCAGGATGTGGGCGGCGTCTTGTGTGGTGCGGGCCAACCCGCCGAGGCTGCCGCGTGTCGCCATGCTGCGGATGAACACGCCGCGATCACCACTGAGGGTTTGCATCCGAATACGATCGCCTAAGACGGCCCCGCCAGAAAACGGGCTGGTGGGGTCGATTGCCAGGATAGCTACGGTTTGACCTTGAGCGCGATAGGCTGCCGCCAATGCGGTTACAAGTGTGCTCTTGCCGGTCCCTGGTGCGCCGGTTACGCCGATACGGTGGGCGGTGCCGGTATGCAGGTAGAGGTCCGCTAGGGTGGCGTCGATCCCCTCATGATTGTTTTCCAGCAGGGTTAACAGCCGCGCTAACGCACGTCGGTTACCAGATCGGATCGTCTGCGACCAATCGGTCATAGGGTTGTTCTGGCGCCTCGGTTTTCGATCAGGGTTTGGACGAACGAGACGATCTCGCGGGTGTCTGTCCCTGGGCCAAAGATAGCAGCTACCCCGGCATCATAAAGCGTGGTGTGGTCTGCTTGCGGGATGATTCCACCTAGAATCAAAGGCACATCATCCATATCAGCCTCATCGAGTGCGGCGCGAATGGTTGGTACAAGGGTGAGGTGGGCACCGCTGAGGATGCTCAGGCCGACGACATCGACATCTTCTTGCAGGGCAGTTTCGGCAATCATAGCGGGGGTTTGGCGCAGCCCGGTATAAATCACTTCCATACCAGCATCGCGCAGGGCACGGGCGATCACCTTGGCCCCGCGGTCGTGCCCGTCGAGGCCGGGCTTGCCTACCAAAACACGGATACGCTGCTGTTGGGTCATCTTAGGGCTTCCTGTGGTTGGTTGTGCTGTAAGATTATTATATCAAGTTGTGGATAAGCGACCAACTACAAAATGAGATCCGAACAAGCCGAAAATAGCAAACAGTTTACAAGATATGTTAGAATATAGAAGTAAATTTCAACGGTAACGCTTGTTCCCAGATAAATGATTAGACGGGGTATAGCTTATGAGTGCGGCAAACAACGTTCCGGCACACATGACAACCACACAGGATACGCTATCAAAAAAGCAACTTATAGCGGTGTTGCGCGGAGCAGCAATCTTGGCGGTGGTGCTAGCGACGGTGGCGTGTGTTGGGTATTTGTATAACGGGTTAGATTGGCGTAGTCGCAGTTTCCCTGGATTTTTGATGAGTTATACCTTGGTGGTAGACGGTAGCCAAACATTCGGCGGTGATGAATGGTCGGCACAAGCAGCCGGGTTACAGCGGTTGGATCGCATCACGGGGGTCAACGGAACCGACTTCCCCGCCACAGATTACGCCCTGGCTCGGTCACGGTTTACTGAGGTGATGGGGAGTTTAAGCTACGGCGATGAGGTTTCGCTGGAGTTTGTGCGCCCGGTTGATCGCCTGCGTGAAGGACAAGACTTATGCGACCGGGACGATGTAACAGACGGGTTTGTGCCGTGTCGTGTGACGTACACGCTATCGCCGATGACCACCAGTGACTTTTTGACGCTGTTCGCGTTTCCGTATGTGACGGCGGTGATTGCGTTATTGGTGGGGATCACGCTGTTGATTTATCGGCCTGATGATGCCAACGCGCTGCTGATCACGATTTTCTGTGTATCGTTAGCAGTATTTAGCGGCGGGTTATTTAATAACGCTTCTACGCACTTTTTCATGCCGTTGTGGTTGGGGTTTACGGCGGTGGGGGGGACGGTTGCGTTTTCGCTGGCGTTATCGTTCCCGACGCGGGTCGGGCAAGCGTATCGGCAGCCGGTATTGCTGGCGGTGCCGCCAGTGGTGGGTGGGGTGTTGTTGGCTATCGATCTATCCTTGTTCGCAGCGCCCCCCACGCCTTATCACTTTTCGATCGTGTGGCAAATCCCGGTGGGGGTGGCTTTTTTCGGGTTTTTGAGTCTGTTTACTAGCTTGGTGCGGCGGCGGCGCTATGTGACATCGAGTGTTCACCACGATCAGGTTAACACCGGGTTAATCGGTATGATACTGTCGTTGATTCCGATTCTTTTGTGGGTGGTGAGCTATTTAGCATTGGCCTTCGATAGCGCGATGGTGCTACCATTTAACAGCGCAACAACCATGCCGTTTTTTATTACGGTGCCGATCAGCCTGGCATATGCGATGTTGCAATATCGCGAGTTCGATACTGATCAGTTTTTAAGCCAGGGGATCACCTATGGGATCATGTTGGGGGCATTGGTGATCGGCTATTTCTTTATGGTGTTGGGTGTTAAATTACTAGCGCAGGAAATGATCCCATCGGATAACCCGTTTATTATTGCGACGACGATCTTCGTGATTGCGGTCGGGTTCTTGCCGGTGCGCACCCGGTTACAGAACCGCATTGACCGGATATTTTTCCGTGAACGCCGCGATTTCCAGAATCAGGTGGAGGCTTTCGGGCGACAAATTTCGACCACACACGCTTTTGATAACATCCTGAAATTATATGTCGAACGGTTACAATCGACCTTATCGTGCCGTGGTGTTTTCATCTTTTTACCAGACGACGAACG
This sequence comes from Anaerolineae bacterium, assembly GCA_034437355.1. Taxonomy (GTDB): domain Bacteria; phylum Chloroflexota; class Anaerolineae; order Aggregatilineales; family Phototrophicaceae; genus DAOTTY01. The sequence goes on from DAOTUA010000355.1 coordinate 5,625, forward strand.
CACCAATTATGTTGTCCATTACCACTCTAACCCGAATACGGATGTGCGCTTTGAGGCCAAAAGCGACATGATCAAGCTGTTGAACCAGTCGAAAACCTCGTTTCGGGTAGCACAGGGCCAACGCTGGGCACCGGGGCTTGTTACGGAGCGCAACCGGCTAAAGATACTCAAGGCTAACGTGATCATCCCGTTACGAGCCGGGCGCGATACGGTCAGCGGGTTTGTGATTATCGGGCCACCCCATGCGGACCGCATCCGTTATAGCTATGAGGAAATACGGTTTGCCGATAGCATCAGCTCGCAGATGGCGGTAGCGGTAGAACGGGCGCAGGTGGTGGAATCATTAGAAAGCCGCGTGCGCGAATTAGGCGTGTTGAGCCAGGTGAGCCAGGCTGTCAACTTTGCTGTTGAGTTTGACGACCTGCTGGAATTGATCAGCGCACAGACGCAAAAGGTGTTAGAGGCCCCTAATTTTTACATCGCCCTACGGGATACAGCCGCGCCTCAGATGTACTATGCGTTTTTCATGGAGCAGAACGAACGTCTACGCGAGCTAGAAAATAGCCGCTGGAACGCGGGCGGTGATATTTTTGCGCGGATTGTAGAGAACGGACAGGCGGAAAGCCTGGACAATTACACCCAAGCTGTTACAAACCGTCATCTGGAATCTCGCGGGATTGCCAATGAGATCAAAGCGTGGATGGGCGTTCCGATGGTGGCCGGGCAAACCAACCTGGGCGTGATCGCGGTGGGGAGTACGCGCTCCGATTATATCTATAGCGATGAGCAATTGCGTATTTTTAGTGACCTGGGGGCGCTGGCAGCAACATCACTAGATAAAGCGCGGTTATTCGAGGAAGCAAACTTACGTGCCCGCCAGCTTGCCGCGCTGAATGATATTTCGCGGCGGTTACAGTCCGAGCGTCGGGTGGAGCGCCTCATCCCGTTAATCACCGAAAACGCGGTCGATATTTTAGGCGCGGAGGCCGGGTCGTTACTCTTGCGCACTGATGATGGGTCCGGGGATATGGAGTTCCGAATCGTAGTCGGTGGGTCGGGGCAAGAATTGGTAGGAACACGGATCGAGGCCGGCCATGGGATCGTCGGGGAGGTAGCGCAGACGGGGGAGGCTGTCATCGTGAATAACACAAAAGAGGATGCGCGGTGGGCCGGTGAGGTCAGTACCAATACCGACTTTCAAACCACATCGGTATTAGCGGTGCCACTGATGGCAAACAATGAAGTAATCGGCGTCTTGGAAGTGCTGAATAAGCTGGATGGCACCGCCTATCGCAAAGAAGATGCCGACGTACTAGAAACATTTGCCGGGCAAGCCGCCATCGCCATCGACAACGCGCAGTTATTCGAGAAAACCGACGAACAGCTTTCGCTACGTGTGCAGGAACTCGAAACGTTGGAGAAGATCGACGCGGAGTTAAACCGGGCGCTAGACTTACAACGGATAGCGGAGATCACGGTCAAATGGGCGATTGCCAATACCGGGGCCTCGGCGGGGATGCTGGGCTTAGTCGCCGAACAAAACCCGCCA
>DAOTUA010000356.1:0-33260 GCA_034437355.1 Anaerolineae bacterium
TCGTGCCAGGGGGCTGTCCAACTTAGCCCATACTCAACGGGCGGCGGGTCCAAAGACAGGACAAGGAAATCGCGGGCAAAGGCGAATATATCGTAATTCACCTGCCATAAGAAATGCTCGACGATAACCAAGAATCCGACAGTAAAGGCCGCCAGTGATATTGTTCCGGCATAGCCAATGTAAATTGGCCCGACCTGCCCGTTATCAAACAGACGCTCTAAGAAATTGACCTGAATCGGCTTACGAAGCGCAGACCCATCAATCCCAACGCCGGGGTTATACTCGTAGTCGTGCGCATCCACGCGGGTGTCTTTACGCCCGCGCCAGATAACAATCCCGACAACTGGTGCCAGGGCTGCCCCGGCTGTAAACCCGGCAAAGGTCGCATTTTGCCATAGGGGGAGTCGGTCCCAGAAATACCAGAAAGCGTTCCAGTCGTAGACCAATGTGCCAGATAAGAAAATGCACAGGTTGGCAAACATCACAGAGGCAATCGCAACCCAGAACCCAAGCCGGTGAATCCCGATTTCGCCTACACTGTACCCCTGCAAACTCCGCCAAAATCCATCCTCATTTTCTTCTTCCTTCATGGGGCGGTTTGCCATCATCAAAATGATGGACCCATGTAACGTCAAGATAAATGATGAGGCAAAGAAAAGGGTGATGGCGATAGCGTGAAATGGGTTAAAGAAGAAATTGTAGTACTGGTACCCGATGTTAGAAACCCAGTCTAAGTGATGGGTGATACCGTAAGCAAAGCCGTTCCCCCATGCCCCCATCGACAACGGACGGAAGAACTGTAATGTCAGGTACGATGAAAAGACCGCACCATAACCAACTGGAATTTCAAACGACATCTCCAATTTGCGCGAAATCTCGACCTGGCGCATTAGCCAGCCGATAAAAGCAATTGTGGCGAAAATAGTAATCAGTTGCCAGTAGTACCCCGGTTCGCCAGGGGCGACAAAACGCAACCCGGCGCTAATCGGCGGTGGGTCTAGCCGGGCCGCCAGGATATTGACGACGCCTTCTACTACAAAGGCCTGGTAAAAGTAGAACAGTGTGCCGAAAAAGATACCAAAGAGGGAAACAATACCCCAGAACCCGACATAAAAGCGCCCGAACCAGAAATCGAACGGGTCCGATCCAAACCAATCGGTCAGGAACGTGGCACCTTGGCGTTTGTAGTGGGCTTCCATATCCGCGAAGGTAACCGGTTCCCCGATCAGCGTTCGCTGGACGACCACATCGTGGTTTTCGCCCTTCAGCTCTTGATCGGCGATAACTGAACCTGTTATTCCCTTATAGTTCATGTGATGTTCACTTTCCATTCATGCCCCACTTTAACGAGGCGTGTTATCTTTCGTACTAGGGGTAATACGTCAATTTCCCTATGTATCGTAATCAGGCAGGGGACTGCGTTGTTGCTACAGCCCCCCACCGCGAATCTATTTGACGAAACTGACCTACATGATGCCGGAGCCGGCGAGCCAATTGTACTCAGTCGTGCTTAGCAAGATGAAGTGAATCGTCAATGCGACCCCAACACCCAACAGGATGTAGAGAAACATAATCGTGCGGAACTGTACTGGTCTTTCTTCCGGGTTCATTTGTTTAGTGCTCCTTAGTGTTTGCTATGAATAGGTTTGATGTATTGTACCGACGACGACTACCTTACGGGAGCCACGGGTTCGCCAAGTAAACCAGGGTGTGAGCGATAATGGCAATCACCAGGAATCCATAGGTGGATTTCACGACGATGTCGTGCATGAGCCATTCTTCGTTGGTAAACAGACCCTTCCACGGATCCGGTACCCGGTCGTTGGCAAGCATTGTGCCCTGTTCTTGTGAGACTTCCATCTCGGTCATATGTACTTCCTCCCTTAATGTAGGTGAAAAACTTTTTAACCATAGGGTACGTCGGGAGGGGCGAAACCCGCCCCGAACGGGGACCCTTTCGGTTACATTTTAGCGGCTAGCGGCCCGGTCAGTCATCGGATGCCTCGGCATCGTCTTCACTGGCTTGGTAGACCGCGAAGCCTTCGTCAAGTAGAAGCGCTTGCGCTTCCGATATTGGGATGCGGACCGTTCCTGCGTCCTCATCAGCGACGCCGTAGGACGAAATACGTTCGATAGCTTCGTCAGTGTGTTCGTCATAAGACATCTGTAGTTCTACTGGTAGTGCTGGCATGATATCTAGCGGGACTTGCTCGCGTAGCGGGCTAGCCTCCTCACCACCCAGCACGGTGTTCAACGGATAGTAGTAGTAGCCGTACCACATCGCCGCCACCAGCAACCCGGTGATGACCACCGCGATCCCGGCGTAAACCGCTAGCTCACCATAGTTTTCCCCAGTTGCAACCGGGTTCACTTTCGTGTTTTGGTTCATGGTTGCCATCCTTAATCGAATTCAGCTTGCAGGTCGGCGGGCAAATCGGCTACGGTCGCGTTCTGGCTGGCTTGCAGCACTCGGATGTAGGCGGCAACCGCCCAGCGTTCCTCCGGCGTGACCCGTGTCGCATAGCTATACATCGCGTTCTGGCCGTTGGTGATGACATTGAAGTAATGTCCCACCGGCTTTTCGCGGATGTCCTCGTCATGGAAAGAAGCTGGTGGCGGGAAGCCCTCTAATGAGAGGATACCGTCGCCATCGCCCGCATACCCATGACAGGGCGTGCAGTAAGATTCAAACTCACGCCGCCCGACTTCGAGAACCTCTTCGGTAATCTCAAACGGGAAAGCATCGACAAACTCGCCATTGGCCTGCCCCGTATAAAATACCTCGTCCTCGTTCAAATGCCCGACGGGAACCGTCTCCGGCAGTGGCACGCGGGCCGCTGTCTCGAAGTTTGGGCTAGCATCGAAGGGCTTGTGCAGCTTAGGCTGCTCCTGGAGGTTGCCACAGGCCGCAATCAACGCGGCGGCAACCATCAACATCAATGGCATAGTTCTACGATAGTTCACGATGCAACCTCACTAACGTTTGACGCGCCCAGGTTTTCTTTCATAAAAGCCTTCGTGCGGTCGATATTAAACTTGGCATCGTCGGACGTAATACACAGGAAAAAGTGACTGCTGGACGCTTTTTCGATGCCTTCCGCATTGAAGATGGGGTGGTACGGCAGTGGCAACCTTGTCTTAAACAAGAACATGCCCAGGGTTGTTAGCCCTGCAAATAGGATGCCAAACTCAAACGTGATCACCCCATAAGCCTGCCATGCAATAAACGGACGCCCGCCCAGGTTCAGCGCGTAAACTACATCCGTTACATACTGAATGGTAAAGCCCACCGCCGCCCCTACGAATAACGCGCCAAGGACAACCCAGGGGTAGAAGGGGCTACTATGCCCCAGCAAATCCGATAGGCCCTCAACTTCATAAGGGGAGTAGGCTTTGATCTTGGTGTAGCCTTCTGCCTTGGCCTTTTTAACAGCTCCTAGCAGTTCTTCAGCTTCTTCAAACTCGGCAGAGATACCGTAAATGCTGATTCTCTCAATCGTCGCCATTATTCACTCTCCTCTGCTGCAATTTGCTGCGTCTCGTAGATGGGCAGAATTGGCAGTATACGGATAAAGACGAACAGTAGCGTCAGGAATAACCCAAAGGTAGAGAATGTTGTGATCCAGTCCCAGCTAGTGGGTAACCATAGTCGCCACATCCCCGGCAGGTAACCGAATGACAAGCTCGCCGTGATAATGATGAAACGCTCGAACCACATGCCGATTAGCACACCCACCGAGATTGTCACAAGTAGCGGGATATTCCGCCGTACCCGTTTGAACCATAACAGTTGGATAAGCACCACGTTCATGAATATCATCAAGAAGAATGCCGGTGCATATGGGCCGAATGAGCGCTCTAACATCACCAGCACTTCATAGCTCTTGCCAGTGTACCACGCGCCGAACCACTCTATCGCGTAACCGTAGGTCACAATTAACCCCGTCACCAACATCAGCCGGGCGGCTTTGTCTAAGTGATCATCTGTGATGAACTCTTGCAGGTTGAACCCGCGCCTTAGCGCCGTCCCGACGATAATCACCATCGCCAACCCGGAGAAAACCGCACCGCCGACGAAATAGGGCGGGAACACGGTATGATGCCAGCCGGGGGTAATCGCAATCGCAAAGTCGAACGACACCACACTGTGAACGGAAATCACTAGCGGGGTCGCAATTGCTGCGAACAGGTACGACGCGCTGTGAAGCGATTCCCACTGAGATGACTCGCCGCGCCAGCCCATGCCAAGCAGGGCGTAAAAGCGCTTCAGAAGCGGGTTATCCGTCTTATCGCGCATGGCTGCCAGGTCCGGCAGTAAGTCCACATACCAGAAGATGAGCGATACAATCCCGTAAACCGAGATGGCCACTGCGTCCCACGGGAGCGCACCGCGCCAGTTCGGGTTCAATACCAGCGTGTTCGGGTAAGGGAACAGCCAGTAAGCGAACTGCGGGCGGCCCAGGTGCAGCAGCGGGAACAACCCGGCACACGCCAGCGCAAACAGCGTCATCGCTTCCGCGAAGCGGCTAAACGCGCTGCGCCAGTGTTGGCGCATCAGCAACAGGAAGGCGGAAATAAACGTCCCCGCGTGCCCAATCCCGACCCAGAACACAAAGTTCACAATACCGACACCCCACACTGCCGGGTTGTTAATCCCCCATAGCCCGGTACCTTGGGCCAGGATTTGGAACACATTGACGACGAACACTAGCAGTAATGACAGCGAAAGCAAGAAGCCAACCCACCACCACCACGGGGTCGTCTGTAGAATCGTCCGCGAGACTTTCTCCGTGACGCGCCCAGGCACAAACCCCGGCTGAGATTGCAACGCCTGAGACGACGCCGCTGACCGATAAATCTTATTCTTCTTCATCGTCTACCTAAACCTCCTCTTCCTGTGCTGCACCGGTCAATGCCGCGTTCGCATTGTAGACCTTACCCAGGTATGTTGTACGCGGCTTGGTATTGTGATCTTCCAGTAACCCATAGTTGTGAGGTTGGTTGGCGATCTGGGTCACACGGGCTTCGGGGTTGTTCAAATCCCCAAAGACGATAGCTTGTGTCGGGCAACTGCTGGCACACGCCGGGACGATCTCGCCATCTGCGATGGGGCGATCTTCGACGCTAGAAACCGCGTGGGCTTCATTGATGCGCTGTACGCAGTAGCTACATTTTTCCATGATGCCGCGCTCGCGCACGGAAACATCCGGGTTGTAAACTTCGGCCATAATCGGCTCGTCGGAGACATAATCCATGAAGTTGAAGCGCCGCACACCATACGGGCAGTTAGCCGCGCAGTAGCGCGTCCCGACACACCGGTTATAAACCATCTGGTTAAGCCCTTCGTGGCTGTGAACTGTTGCCTGCACCGGGCAGACCTGCTCACACGGGGCTTTTTCGCAGTGCATACACGGCACCGGCTGGAAGTGTGTCCGTCCTGCGGCGCTCTCGTCATAGCGATCTACGCGAATCCAGTGCATGTCACGGCCCATCTTCACCTGTTGCTTACCAACCGTGTTGATGTTGTTCTCCGCTTGGCAGGCGATCATGCAAGCGTTACAGCCGATGCACGCCGTTTGGTCAATCGTCATGCCCCATTTGTACCCGTCGGAGTAGTCCGGGCCGCCGAGTTGGAATACATCATCTGGCAGCAGCGAATCAAACGGCGGTTCTGGGTGGTCCTCATAGACGAACGCCGGATTTTCGTTGAAGCCGGTCAGGGTCGTATTGCGGACCGCGTTCACAAGCGGCACTTCTAAGACCGTTTGCGTTGGCGCGAGTTCGTACGTCTGCCCGGTTGCACGCACATTCGCAGCACCAAACCAGGGGGCGGAGGCTGTCCGAATGGTATTGGCGTTGAAGTCGAACCCGGAGCCAACATCCGCACCCAGGCCGCGCCCATAACCGAGCGAAACCGTTACCGCGTTATCTGGATGAAAAGTCTGAATCCATATGGCGGCGCTCATGGTGCGCCCGTCATGTTCGATCTCGATGACATCCTCATTCGTCACGCCAAGCCGGACGGCTGTAGCTGGGCTGATGAGGGCCGTGTTATCCCATGTGATTTTGGTCAGCGGCTTGGGTAGCTCCTGTAACCATGGGTTATTGGCATAGCGCCCGTCGTAGATTGTTGGGTCCGGTTGGAAAATCACCTCAAACTCATCGGGACCGACTGTCTCGGAAGGTGCTTCGTTCAAGAAGGCCGTCCGTAGTGATGGGGAAGTCGGCTCGAAAGCTGTTTCCGTCAAGACACCACTATGCAGCGATCTGCGCCAGTAAGCCTCGAAGTCGTCGCCGTCAAACTCGCCCTCCCAATATTCGCGTAGAATATCGTAGGCTCGGCGGTCATCCCCGGCGATAACGGCTAAGATTTCGTGGGCCGAACGTGTGGTATCCAGTAGCGGGCCAATCGGCGGCTGGACGAGGCTAGCGGTGCCATCGAAAGCTCGTGCATCGCTCCATTCTTCGATGAAGTGCGTCTGTGGGATGTGCCACGTTGCCAGGGATGATGTTTCATCGAAGTATAACCCCAGGTGTGTTACAAACGGGACGCTCTCCAATGCTTGTGCGAATGGCACATCTGCCGGTGCGTTGTAAACCGGGTTACCGCCCAAAATGAACAGCACATCGACATCGCCGCTTTCCATATCTTCGGTGAGTTGCACCAGGCTCTCATATTGCGAGTTCGTGTTGGGTGCCACCGGGTCGATGTAATCTAGCGTGTTGCCGACGTTACCGAGTTCGTCGTTAATGGCGTGCGCTAGCGCATGGACAATAGCAGGCTGGTCTGGCCCAGCGGTAACCAGGCTGCTGCCTTGGCTGGCCTGTAAATCGTCAACTACTGCCGCTAACCAAGCCTCGTCCCATGTAACTTCGGCAGGGACTTCGACATTTAGCCCAAGAGCCGCTGCTAAAGCACGGGTGAAACCTTCAACTTCGCTTGCACGCAGCTTCAGGCGGTGGTCTGCGGTGGCCCCGGTGCTAGTGGGTGTGCTTTCGACAGCGTATAGCCGGCTCATCTCTACTGATGCGCCATCGGCATTAGCGGCCCGTACCTGACGCCGCGATATAAAATCGCGGGCGTAGCGTAGGCTACCCGGTTGGTTTGTCAGGAAGTCGTTATCCAGCGATAGCACGATATCCGCTGCGTCAAAGCGATAAACGGTATCCACTGCATCCCCGAAGGCCAACTTCGCCCCGGCGATAATATTATCGCGGGAGATTGGCTCGTATTGGTGCCATTGGGCGGCGGGGAAGTCGGCGAGTAAGTCTTCTAATTGTTGGAGTAGCGTGGGGGATGTGACGGTTTCCGTCAGGATGCGCAAGCCGGCGCCATCGTCCGGCAAGGCTGCCAGGGCATCGCCCACCGCGCTGAGATATTCATCCCAACTGCGGACTTGCTCTTGGTCACGGATGACCGTTGCGCGGTCCGGGTTGTAAAGTTCCAGGATAGACGCCATCAGCATGGCATCGGCCCCGCCAAGTGACGCCGGATGTTCCGGGTTGCCCTCTAACCGATGTGGGCGGGCCTCATGTGTTTCGATGAGAATCCCACGGGCGAAACCGCCTAATGACATCGTGGAGGCGAAGAACAGCGGGTTACCAGGGATGACGACTTCTGGTGCGCGGACATAAGGGATAATCGGTTCGTTGGGGGCGTCCGCAGTGGTGCACCCTTGTAGGCCGAAGCCGGCTAGGGTCAGCGATGCACCCATCGTTTTCAAGAATGTACGGCGATCCATCCCGTACTGACGCATAATCTTCGCTTCGCGGGGGAAGTTGGCCTTTAAGTAGGTCTCAAACTCCTCGTGGTTGGCGAGTTCTTCTGTGTTCAGCCATTTTTGAGGCTGTTCACCGTCAGCGTTAAGCTCTGGGTTATGATTGCCTGTGTTGTTAGTCATTAATGAATCTCCTCTAGTGGTGACAGACACGGCAATCTGTCAGACCCTCTGTATGAATGTCGTACTCCTCGATGAGCTGTAACCCCAGTTCTATCTGGTTTTCTGGCTGTTCGTAGTCGAAGTTGTAGATTTCGCTAGCGGGCCGTAAATATTGTTCCGGTTGCTCATGACATTCCAAGCACCAGGCCATGGTCATGGTTTCTTGCTGCCATACAAGCTGCATCTGGTTCACGTCACCATGGCAGGTTTCGCAGGCCACCCCGTTGTTAACATGGGTTTGATGCCGGAAATACACATGCTCTGCGAGATCGTGGACCTTGTTCCACTCCAGGGGTACCCCGGTAGCATAACTGGTACGTACTGGTTCTAACAGTTCGCTATAAGTTGCTATTTGCGAGTGACACGACATACACGTGTGTGTATCTGGTATCCCCGCATAAGACGAGTATTCAGCCTGCTCATGGCAATATCGACAACTAATGTTTAGTTGCTCGCTATGCAACTTGTGAGAGAATCGTACCGGTTGTTCTACCGCCGTCCCGATGGGACGTGTTAGGTTTGGCGAACGATCCCACAAGAACAGGACTGAAAGAGCGATAACCGCCGCCAGTCCGGCAACGATCAAGCTAATTCGGGCAAAAGTGTTGACACTCGGTTTGAATACTTGAGACATATCGATCCATCAGCCAGATATATGTTTGAGTAACAAGTGTAACTTCATCACGTCCTCATCTACAGTGTTCAAAGGAATTGTCTTAAGGGTAGTCGAAAGGCGCATACCCATGTTTCCCTTACGCAACGAGTCCGGTAGTTCGTTGGCTTAGTGTGCTGTACTCGCACAATTAGCCCCATTATACCCTGTATTTTGCTTATAAACACAGGTTTATGTAATTTTCCTTTATTAGCATTATCCATAAAAACCCTGAACAATAAATGAGTTTGCTGTGATAAGTCAGTGTTAATGCTGATATGAACTCAACCCAACCGAGTGAGTTCATAGCTTATGTCAAAGCGTACTTGTGCTTGTAAGCAACAGCCACCGCCTCGGTCCGAGATTCTACGTCGAGCTTCATCAGTATTTTGCGAACGTGCTTCTTTACTGTCGCTAATGTGATGACCAACTCCTCGGCGATGTCACTATTCTTATAGCCCTTCATAAGAAGTTCCATCACTTCGGTTTCACGGTTTGTCAGGGTATTTGCGATCATGCTACTGTTGTTTGGCTTTTTGACAAGTGCCTGGGCGACCTCGTAGGCGATAACCGTTCGGCCTAAAGCCGCCTCATAGATGGCATCGACCAACTCTTGCGTAGAAACATCTTTGAGCAAGTAGCTAAGAATGCCCGCACCAAATGCCTCATGCACCTGTTCCACAGTACGCTGGTGTGATAGCACGATGAAATGCGTTTGGGGGTGGTGTTGTTGCATTTGTTGGATCGTCTTGCCGTCGCAGTTGGGCATGGTGATGTCGATGATGACCACTTGCGGGGCGCAACGCACAAACAGGTCTATCGCTGTATCAATGTCGGAAGCAACACCGATAATCTGAATGTCTTGATATGGGTGTAACGTGGCAGAAATGCCCCGCTGATAGATTTCGCTGTGGTCTACCAGTAGAATACTAATCGTACTCATGAATGGTATTCCTTTCGACTGCGTCCCTGTTGGTGTGCAAGCAATTGATGTTTCGTAAATGCTTTTGGTAAGCTCATTTACTCACCGAATTAGAGTCGATGCTAAGTATTTAGCACTTACCTTTAGTATCGACTTTAACCAATTTTTGTCTCCAAGTAAAACCAATTTGTGATAATTGCCCATAAATTGTCATCTTATTTGTGCAATCTGTATAGGTTACTGAAGCAATTTACACAATTTTGGGGATGAAGTAAAGCCATTAACCGTAGACAAATGTCTTTAACTTTCATCTTTTTATCATGTTACATTCTTTTTGGGTTTATCTTAAAGTGACGTTTGTCATCAATCGGCTGTGACAATATTCGAAAGGATTGCACTTGCGACAGAATGGACCATCCAACCGGCAACTTTGAGACGTATACAGGCTTTGATCGGCCTTAAAATCAGGTTACCACCTTAGCAACTCTTATTCTAGCTGGCTGATAATCGCCTTTAATTCATTCTGCCACGCGGTATAATCCGGGAAGTTCTGAATAAAGCTCACCTGCCCGCCGGTCCCATCAATTTCACACGCATTGTAGATGAATACCCCCGTATCCAGGATATTGCGGGCTAGCGTTGCTGTGGCGTCACGTTCCAGATGGCGTTCTAGCGTATCGTAGATGCGGATATATTCGCCGCAGTCCATATTTGCCGCCGCATCACCAGTTGCCAGCAACGCTTGGACATCGGCTAACATCGTGTTCTGTAGCTCGAATAGCGGGGTTGCCAGGCCTGGACGATTGGTGTTGGCCTGCAACGCACTTTCGCCCACAAAAGCAGTACGGACTTGTGCTATCGGTGGCGTGTCGCTCACGCCCGTCATCCATACCCCGGTCAATCCACCAGGCCCAGCGATAAATTCTTTCTGTAGTAGGCTCTCCCCAATTTCTAGCCGATAGAACGGGTCTACACCACTAACGGATACCCGCCGAATATCCACTGCGGGGTCTGTTATTGCGCCGTTGTCAATCATCGTCACACTGCCACCCGAAACCTGCGCTATTTCCCATGTCCGTTGGGATGGGTTCACCGTAAACCGCATATAACTATCTAGCGCCTGTACCCGGAAAGCCACCCCATACGCACTGGCCGCCGTTGGCTCGCTGACGGTGAGTTCTACCCGGAACCCATCGGCAGCCGGTTGTCGTAGTGGGATCAGCCCACCCGTTTCGGAGTAAATCACGCTGACGGCTTCTGCCAGGGGCGCATCTAGCCCGAACAAGTCCTCAGGGGTATCCGTGGTGCTGTCTAGGTAATACAGAAGTGGCATATTCTCTAAAAAGGCGGTGGGAACTGGCGACGGGGTATATGTTGGTGTGGGGGAGGGGGTTATCGTCGCCGTGGCGGTGGCGGTGGCTGTTGGTGTGGGGGAGGGGGTTATCGTCGCTGTAGCGGTGGCTGTTGGTGTGGGAGAGGGGGTTATCGTCGCTGTAGGGGTCGTTGTTGGCGTTGGGGCGTCAGTTTGGGTTGATGTGGCGGTAATGGCGGTTGGTGGGACGGGTGCGTCCGTTGTCGGGTTGTTCGCGTCATTGGCTAGGCCGGGTGAGGTTGGCGCTGGTTCGTCGGCGGTGGCGGTTGGTGGGACGGGTGCGTCCGTTGTCGGGTCGTTCGCGTCATTGGCTAGGCCGGGTGAGGTTGGCGCTGGTTCGTCGGCGGTGGCGGTTGGATCGTCTGGTATCTCCGATGGCGGCGGGGGAGTCGGTGTGGTTTCCTGTACGATGAGCGCCTCATCCGTGGGGATGTCCGTGGGCTGGGCCGCTATTGCAACGGCGGTTTGCGTCTGTGGTGTGTTATTGGTCACCGTGCGGAACGTGATCAACGCCACCCCTGCTAGCAACAGCAATACCACAAAAAAGACCAGCATCCCAATCCAACCACGAGGCGGACGCTCGTTGGTAGCTGCTTCGGTTACTGGCGGCGGCGTCTCGATGATATTCTGCTGTGCCATCTGGCTTGGCCCGATGCTTCCGAAGTCTTTTAAATCGTTGGACAAAGACGGTAATAACGCCTTGTGTAGTGCCTGGGCAAAGGCCATCACATTGTCATATCGATCCCCCGGCGATTTTGCCAACGCCCGCCGGAAAATCTCATCAAGTTGTGCCGGCAGGTCATCCCGTAGCTTGCTTAATGGCGGGATCGGTTCCTCACAGTGTAATCGTGCGTATTCTTGGCGGCGTTGCTGGTTGCTCAACCCGCCGCCTGCGATTGTAAACGGGCGGCGGTTGGTCAACATCTCATAGACGACCACCGCAAAGGCGTAAATATCCGCAGTTGCATCAAGTGATGTGTTGTTTTGCTGTTCGCAAGGCATATAGCTGGGGGTCCCGGCAGCAAAGCGTAACCCGGATTTTTCCGTATTGGTTGCAATGCCTAAATCGCTCAGATACGCTTGCCCGTCCGTGCGACGTAACAGGATATTGCCCGGCTTAATATCCGCGTGGATGAACCCTTCCTGGTGGATGTAGCGAATAGCACGCGCCACCTGGGTTGTGATGCGCATCACTTCGTTTAACGGCAGGTACGCCCCCCGGCCACGGTAATGCTTGATGAAAGCCGAGAGCGAATTACCGTCTACGTACTCCATCAGGATAAATGCGTAATCCTCATGGCGGACAAACTTAAAGAACCGCACAATATAAGGATATTGCAGGTTGCGCATGGTGTCCGCTTCATCCTCAAACACCTGCATCAGCTTATCGCGTTGTCGGAACTCTTCTTTGATGAATTTAAGCGCATAGTGACGGGTGGCATCGTGCGTTTCACGCGCCTTATAAACACAGGCCATGCCGCCTTCCCCGATAAACCCCTCAATTTGGTACTCAACCCCTGCCCGGTGTAGGCGTTGATTCAGTTTTTTAACGGGCTGGCAGTCCAATTTTTTCTTTGCCATGAGATCGTATCCATCACTATGACTGTCGATCTAAGATATTATCGCAAGTAACCGATCCACACGAGTGATTCTCACTTTATATCATCAAATAGCACAATATTTTCGTATAGTCATTCACAGGAACGCCACACAAGTTACTCCACACCGGCAAAATACAACAGCAACACAATCACAACCCCCCATAAGCCAATAGTTAGCTGAAGCGGACGGTCCTCAAATAGAATTTCAGTTGGATCACCGCCACTATCCGCCACATGAATGAGATACAAATATCGGAAAAGCGCGTAATACACGAATGGGACTGTCAACAGCATTAACGGAGATGGTACTAGCGCCGTTTCCGCCTCGACAGCATATAACGTATACATAATCCCGGTTGAGATCACCGTTAGCCGCAAAAGGTCATCTAAAAACGGCAAATTGTACCCCTTAAACGCCTCTCGCACAGAAGTGGCTTTATCCCCTAATAGTTTAAGCTCTTGCCTTCGCTTACCCACTGCCAAGAAAAGCGACAACAACCCCATAAACGCATATAGCCAAGGTGAGAAATTCTGCACGGATATAACCACTACTCCCGCCACGACTCGCAATACAAACCCCGCCGCAATAGCGAAAATATCAATGATTGCTATCTGCTTTAGATAAAAGCTATATAGAATGTGCAACACCAGATAAGCCACTAGCACTAGCGCCAACTCCTGGCTGAAGCTCAAAGCAATACCCAATGCCACCAGGGGGAGTAGGATCGCGGCAGTAGTCGCCGTTCTTACCGACAATTCACCAGATGCTATCGGACGGTGTTTCTTCTTCGGATGTTGGCGATCGCGCTCAACATCAACAATATCGTTGATCAAATAGATCGTGCTCGCAGTTAGGCACAACAGCACGAACGCTATCAATACATTTGCCAGCGCACTCAGATCAAATAAACTCTGATCGAAGACAATACCTACAAACACAAAAATATTCTTGGCCCATTGCCGGGGCCGCATTGCACGGAGTAGTGTAGATCCTGGGAATGCCAAATAAACTCCTCAGCCATCAAGACGATAAATTGCGAACGCCATTGTACCCGCTTCAACTTGCATCACAATACAAGAGTGTTGTCTATAACGGGCGGTTGTGTGGCGAAATCTGTTGAGGACGTTTCAATCGAAACGGATACATTACAAAATCTTGTGCGTTTTGAATTTCACTTAGACCGTATGATACAATATTGCGGTAGTTGAAAATCATCGACCCGATCTGATAGATACTGAGTACATGCTATGAGCAAATTTCTAATCCGGCGAACACTGCTGTTAGCCGTAACCATGTTGATCGCCAGCATCATCGTGTTTGGCCTCACTCAATTGTTACCGGGGGATGTCGCGAAGTTGATCCTGGGCCGAGAAACCAGTGAGGCCGCGCTCGCGGACTTCCGCCAGCAGTTCGGCTTAGATGACCCGGTTATTGTGCAATATGCGTCTTGGCTTGGTAACTTCCTGGTGGGCGACTGGGGCACTTCTTATAGTGGTGTCAAACCACAGGTGCGCCCCTTGGTGTTAGATCGGCTGCAAAATTCGTTGGCTTTAGCGTTGTTTACGCTTGTGATCAGCATCCCGTTGTCACTGCTGCTGGGGGTTGTCGCGGCCCTCCGAGAGAACACATGGCTTGATGGCGTGGTTTCCGTCTTATCGTTAAGCGTGATCGGCCTACCAGAGTTTGTAACCGGGATCGTGCTGATCAATGTGTTCTCGCTACAATTGGGATGGTTCAATTCTGTATCACCAGTCACCAACGGGATGTCGTTATGGCAGTGGATACAGACGCTCACGCTGCCGGCAGTAACCGCAAGTTTCGTGTTGATCGGTTATGTGACCCGCATGACACGGGCCGGGATGTTGGAGGAGTTGAAAAAATCTTATGTGCGTACCGCCCAATTGAAAGGGCTATCGCAGCGGCAGGTCATCATGAAGCATGTGCTACGCAATGCGCTATTGCCCACGATCACCGTGATCGCTATCAGTATGGGCTGGCTGATCGGTGGAATAGTGGTGATCGAAAATGTATTCAATTATCCGGGCGTTGGGTCTTTATTGGTAGATGCCGTCAATCAGAAGAATATTCCAGTTTTACAGGCGGTGACGATGCTAATCGTCTTTTTCTTTGCCCTCAGTAACCTGATCGCAGATATTCTGTATGCCGTGCTAAACCCACGCATACGTCTGGAATAATCCGGGTTAGCTAGCATCTTACTGGCATCCGAAACAAAATACGCCTGATGTGAAAGCGTAGTTTTTTTGCAACGACTGCAAGTAGAGATACAATATCGTAGGGTGAAACCTCACAAAACCTTGTGAATTTTGCATAGAGCGTAAAACATAAAAACAAATGGGGAGCAAATGACTGTTCATGTTCATCCTCTATGGATGGGGATGAGTTACGCATATTTGATCGAGACAGATACCGGCTTAATTCTGGTAGATACCGGGCTGGTGGGCCGTGAGGCGGTCGTCATAGACAAGATGGCCCAGCTAGGACGCGATGACTTGCGCCTGATCTATCTGACACACGCCCACTTAGACCATAGCGGGAGTGCCGCCGCCCTCCAGCAACTTACCGGCGCACCTATCATTATCCATGCCGAAGACGCGCCGGCACTCCGCGCCGGCACAACCAACTTAGGGCAGCCAAACGGGTTTGGGGTGTTGATTAAGCCCATATTGCCGTTAGTGGAAATGGTTATCGGCCCGCCACCGTGCCACCCAGACGTGACTGTCTACGATGGGTACAGCCTAAAAGCCTACGACGTGGCAGCGGTTGTATTACACACACCAGGGCATACTGCCGGTAGCACGACGTTGTTGGTGGACGGCACCCACGCTTTTGTCGGAGATTTAATCACAACAGAAAACCCAATCCCGCGTCTGCAACGCAATTACGCCACCGATTGGCCCGCACTTCGGCCCAGCCTCAATCGCCTGATTGCCACCGCCCCGGCCTGGGTTTACCCAGGGCACGGCGATTATATCCCGGTGCCAGGGTCATCACTAGCAAAGATTGTTACCTGAACGAGCTAGAGATCGTACCATGCCAGAGACACAGATCGACGAGTATGAAGTTGTTGCCGCGCAGCACCCCTGCCCCATCTGCGGCGGGGTACTGTTTGAGTGGGGCGTGATCAGCCGCTTCACGCCGATCACTTATCGGCGGGGGTTCCGTTTCTTTCGTGATGATCCGTCGTTGGGCGTCAAAGCGCGTCACTGCCTGGCGTGTAATCACCTTCAACTGTTTGTTGATGAGGAACTCAGCAGCGAACAACGGCAGGCGGCTCGGTGGATATGGCTAGCGGCCTTTGTCGGGGTGGTGGTGGTCACATCGCTGGTTTTGATGCTATTGGGATAATCTCACGGCTGGCTACGTATAAAAGACGCTTTATGTGAAATTCAAAATGCGTCAGGTTTAGTGGGGTTTCACCGCATACCCCACCACTTTTTCCAGAAAAAATGGACAAAAAGCGTCCATTTTGTCATCTAAAATGAAGGTTTAGGCGATTTTCACAGTTAAAGTTTTGGTCAAACTTTTGCAAAAACTTGTGGGGTTCGGGGGCGAAGCCCATCAGTCGTTACAAAAATATTGAAATATACCCGGTTTTGTCCAGCGCAATCGCTTCAAACACATGAAAACGCATGTTTTAGGGCGTGCCCGATGATGGCGGCAGGTATTTATACCCGCGCCCACGCACATTTTTGATCTGATGCCCGGATGGAATATCCCGCCGGAGCCGATGCACGGCGGCTTCTAGCGCCCGTTTGGTGCCTTCGCCGTCTTGCCAGACGGTATCGAGCAATTCATCGAAACTGCAAACCTGCCCCTCATTACCGATCAGCACATCAAACACAGCCCGGTCAACAGGTGATAGGTTACTCGCGATCTGCATCAGCAACCGTTCGCGGTTATCGTTGGCTGTGATGCCCGTTTGGGCCTGTTTACGAATAAATTCCGTGAATAATTCCGAAAAGATATGATAGCTCCCCGTCATCGAATCCGAATAGGCGACTCCGCGTGTCGCCAGATAATGCGCCTCTTTGCTGCCTGGCACGCCAGCGGGTTCGGCCTGGGCCATCTGCTGGAGTGTGACGTGATGTTGATCGAGCTTATTCCACATAAGCATGAGTGCGTTATTGACGTGGGGTAACACCAACAAGCGATTCATCAATTGTTCCCGAACATGGGCGCGGCGGTCGTCGTTTGCGATGACCGTCGCGGCATCTTCGATACCGGAACGCATATCGAAGTAAACTTCACACGCTACAGTGAGCAAATACGGCTGACGCCCGGCAACAGCTACCAACATCTCGACTTCTCCATCGTAAAATTGCACACCGACATCCGCCGCCGGTTCTGTGACCAACTGCCGGGCGGCTTCCGCTTGAATGAGACCGATTTCTTGTGGACTAAGGATACCGAGCAGAGGCGAATCTTTCATCATGGCGCTTGGTAGCACTTGCGAGATGGGATCATCGGTGGCTAGCACCAAAGATGCCTCATCGCTGATCGTCCTTAATAGCCGATCCTCATCTTCGCCAACCCGGTCTACGCGCATCGGCACGTCGAAGTCGTCCATTAAAAATACCACCCGCACGCCGTGATCGCGATCTAGTGTATGTAAGACCTTACGTAAAGCCCGCGTTGTTTTTCGCTCCGGTAGGCGGCGGTCCGGTTCGGGGATAGCGAACAGACCGAGCAGGTCTTGTAAGTCAAGTTCATCGTAGAGCGCCTCGTACATCACAAAGAAAATATGGGTATCTGCTTGGAATTGATGGAAGTTGATATAGACCCACACCAACCGGCGCAGGCCACCCCTGGCAAAATCCGGGTGGATATACGATTCATATCTGACGACGGCCCCGCGCGGATGCTTGAGGTACTTTAACAGTGTGCTTTTGCCTATAGCGCGGATACCGTAGATCGCATAGCTGGCGGGTTCGGCGGCAGTGACTACTTGTAACAAACCGATGATTTCGCGTTCCCAGCCGTATACCCGGTTGGGGGCGAAGGTCAACAACATCGGTTTATACGGGTTGATGGTCGGTACGTCCGTCATCATTGGTTTACTTTCTCCCTTTTTGATTATGCGAGGTGTTGCGGGACCTGTCTTGTGCCTTCCCACAGCCAGATATGCATCAGCCCGACGGACACCTTATAGGCCGCCTTCTGATTTTCCAATATTTTTTTACGGATCATGCCGGTATGGTTCAATTCGTCTATTCGCTTGTAAATGTCAATCGGATCAACTTCTATTCCGATTTCCCGATAGTGCCGCATAACCCGTTCGCGGACACTTTCAATAGATGCCCAATGCCGGTTCTCATCACCACCTAGCGCGGCAATTGAACGTAAGGTTTCCATGCCAAGTGGGTCGGTTGTGCTGCGGTAGGATGCGAAACGATGAAACGCAGAATCTAACACCTGCACCACTGCGAACCGCAGCGCATCGTGCGTGATATGAGCTTTGCCGATGTGCTGCATTTGCTGGACGATCTCGCCACATAACACATGAATAAAGTAAGGATGCGCATTGGTTAACTGGATAATTCGATCTTCGACGCCATCGGCAAACGTGTAAAGCTGATGCAGCGGCTCTCGGATGAGGGCCCGCGCCGCTGTTTCCGATAGTTCGCGGATACCGACCAACTCGCTACGCTGGTTCATGTTCTGCGAGCGCACCTGCATTTCTCGCAGCACATGATCATGAATACACAAGAGCATATCAATCTGCCCCTGGTCCAAGATGGCGTCCAGCCGTTGGAAAAAGCCTAGCGCGAGTTCGCGTGCTTCGTATGCTTCGTAGAGCGCAGTAAACTCATCGATCATGAAATACAGGCGGCGTCCGTTCAAATAGCTATGGGCCAGCTTGACCCATGCCAATATTTGGTCTAGGGGGCGCTTGGATAGGTCCCAGGCGCTCAAACGCAACGCTTGACGATCATCTGCCCGCCGTAATAACGGAATCACGACTTGTTCGGCGGCCTCCAGCATCGTTTCTGCGAAGCTCTCCGCATCAATAGGGGCGGCTTCTTGTGCGTTAAACACAACCGGGATCACATCGGGGCAGGCATCCGGCAGCACACGCTCCGCCAGATGATACATCAGGCTCGTTTTACCGATGCGCTTATGCCCATGAATGATGATAAACGGAACCCCAGCTCGGATATGATCGACAATCAACTGAATTTCGCGGTCGCGCCCATAGAACATGGCTTCATCGCGGACGTACATCACCTGGAAGGGGTTCCGGTAGCGGCGGGTAGATCGTCGGTTGAGCAACATTCGCTCGCCGGGGAACAGTTGCCATAGTTTGAATGATTTGATCAAGCCGGTATTTTTCAGCGCGTTCAGGTTTTGTTGTAGGTGGGTGATGTAGTCGGGAGAGGCGATATTGAGGGTGGCATCAACTTGGGTGACCTCTTGCTGCACATCCGATTGAAAGCGATGGACCAGCAAGTCGCTTTGGCTATCCTTAGCGGCGCGATGAATTTCGTTCAGCACCGCCCACCCGACCCCCTGCCGGCGGGTACTGGTCACCACCACTTGCAAGGCTTCCTGGTCACTGTGATCGCTATGGCCCCAGCTCAGCGGGATAGCCTCATCGTCGGTGGGGGCGTGGGGGCTATCGGCGCGGTGGACGATTAAACGGGGGGGGTGCAGGTCATCAACGAAACGTCCGACGATTTCGGTCTGCGGGGTGATACGAAACTCCCGTTGCCAGCGTTGCGGCTCCGGGAGTTGCATCCAGCTACGCGCCAGCGATATTTCGGGGGCGGCAGCCTCTACGGTTGGGTCGAGAATGAGAATATGCACAGCCAGATCACGTTCAATCAACCCGGCGACCACATCATCCGGGGCAACATTCCCCGCCGCAACCCGCGCATATAACGCGCCGACCGTCGGGCAACCATACGCACTTTTAACCACCTTGAGCATACTATCGACCTGTTCCGAGGAGAAGCGCATATTGTAAATGGCACTTTCGCGCTCCAGCACATTATCAATAGCTTGCCGGCCCCGATGGGCCGTCGAGGTCTTGCGGCGTAAGTAGCGTTTAATGTTGGACTTAGCCGTGCTGGATTTAGCGGCGGTTTCCCAGTCTGGGGTGAGGCTTTCAAAGGATTCATCGTATTCTATCGCGATCATATCGCGGTGACGCACCTCGGTATGAAAGGGCTTGGGTTCGCCATTGACGATAAACTTACGGGCATATGGTGCGAGCTGGGAGTGAACCTTGAACGCAAAATCGACCAGTGTATAACCACGTTTTAGCGGGTAGATAACGTCGCCATTCGGCGTCAGGGCGCAGATCGTATCGTCCAGGCTGCGCGTTTGACGAATCCCAACCTGGCTAGATAGCTCTTGGTCTTGCCACCACGCCCCCGGTACCGGGGCGCCGGCAGTAACACCATTGCGGTTGATATGCTCAATATCGTAAGTCACCAGCCGGAACTCCACGGCTTGCTCGTTCAACGAGCAGTGAACCGTCGTGGTCAGGGCCCGGTAGCCGTTGGCATGTGGTGCGGCGATCTCATCGCGGATGGGGGTCGATGCGGAAGGCCGCCACAGGTGATGTAACAACCCTAGCGCCCGGTAACAATCCGCGATGTTATCCAACAACACATCGACCCGCAACATACCAACATCTGCCGGGTGATATGGCTTGCCCCTCGCGATGGCCTGCTGTTCGCGCTGGTAGAGCGTGGCGGGCGTGGTTTCGTACATCTGAATCAGCGTATCAGCAAAGTTGTAATCGGCTAAGGCGGCACCTAACACGGCGATCATATCCTGGAAGGTTGGTTCGTGCCGCTGGTAATAGGCTTCGATGTATTCCTCATAGCGCAGGTATTGGTCCCGATCCAACAGTGCCAGGGCCAGGTTTGCCATGCTATGGTGCAGGGTTTGCATCCCTAGCATAGCAAAAAAGGGGACATCGACGGCGAGCGTCTCTCTGCCCCACTGCCGTTGCGCTGCGATTGACATATCATCAAGTTGGGAGGTGCTGGCGATACGGTCCGCAGCGCAGACGAGCGCAGTCTCAACATCCACGTAAGCACAGCAATACAGGTCTCGGAGTGTTTTAGCAAAAGTCGCCGCTTGTCCATTGTGCGACCGCCCAACATTAAAACGGGCAGCGATGCGGGCAATCTGTAACGGTCGCTTGCCGAATTGCTTGACAATCGCAGCCACATCATGCTGATCGGTGGCTAGTAGTGGAAGCACCAATGCGCCAAGCTGCACCTGTTCCGCTAGCCCCCATGCCAATAACTGTGCTTGCACCTCGGCGGCATGGCGAACAATGTTCGGGTCGGCAATAGATGTTTCTAGCAGTTGTTCGGCCCTACGAATGGGCGTGGCGACCATGTTTGGAAGCCCTCATTTTTACACAATTTACACAGGTTTGTGTACATGGGTAAGTATACATCGAAACGCCCCAAAACAAAAAAGGTTTTTTTACAACATTTTACACAATTTACACAAAAGTCGTGTTTTGTGGGTTTTGGGTCTGTTTTCGCACTTTCCGCAGTTTGGCCGTGGTCAATGATAGGATTTATGGTGGATGAGTACAATCGTTTCCGCCCACACAGCTCACTGAGCTACCTGACACCGGTTGAGTATCGGCAACAATGGATCAGTTGCAAGACTCTCACTCGCACTGGTGCATAATCTTGGGGCTGGACATTCGTTCGTAGTAAATTCTTACAACAGCGCGTGTTTTGTTCCGAACTTACGGATGAGGCTAGGTAGCCGCTTTTGCGTTAGTCAAGTTTCTGCAAAAGCTTGTGGGGGTTTGGGGATGAAGCCCCTGAGTGGTTACAAAGATTTTTATAATTTTTTACACAATCTACGCAAAAGGCATATTTCGTGGATTTTGGGCCTGTTTGCCTCACAGAATGGGTCAAAATAGGTCAAAATCGTATAAATCTTGTCAAAATTAGACATTTTAAGATGACTTACCTGTTTGAATATGTTTGACACCTACGCAAAATTCATATATTATACTTAAAAACATACTCAAATTACTCAAAATATGTAAATTGAGCCAAAACACACGCAAGACACATGTAGCAACCGTCATTCACTAGGCCATAAACAGAGGTAGTTATGACAACAACGCTTGCCCCCCACACTTCAGTTACTCAAGCACTTGGTCTGTATGGCTGGGACGACCTAGACCCGGCTATATTGGCAGCACTGGCGATACAGGCCCCGGTGCTGTTAATCGGGCCGCACGGCCTCGGCAAGACACAGTTAGCTGAGGCTGTTTCCGAGGCGTTAAGGCTATCGTATCGCCATTATAACGCATCGCTAATCAACTATGATGATCTGGTTGGTATCCCGATGCCCAACGAGGACGGTACCGCCCTCAATTTTATCAAATCGACCGGGAGTATCTGGGGGGCGGAGTTCGTCTTTCTGGATGAGATTTCCCGTTGCCGCCCGGACCTGCAAAATAAGCTGTACCCGATCATCCACGAACGGCGGGTGCTGGGCATCCAGCTCGATGAGTTGGCGCATCGGTGGGCGGCAATGAACCCGCCCGCACCGGATGACCTGAACGCGGCGGCCCAGTCCGACACGTACTACCTGGGTAGCGAACCTCTCGACCCCGCCTTGACGGACCGCTTCCCGTTTATTTTGCCGGTGCCAACCTGGTCACAGCTCAGCGTAGCGGATCGGCTCAAGATCGTCAACTGGCGTTCACCGGAGCCAATCACCCCGCCAGACCTGCCGGCGATGGTGGCACAAGCCGCAGCCTTAATCCCGGAGGTGGAGGCGACTTTTCACGATTGGCTTGGCGATTATACCGTTTGCCTGGTGGACCTGCTGGAAAAGAACGGACTCCCGCAAAGCCCACGCCGCGCTCGGATGTTGGCTCGGTCGGTGGTGGCGGTTCATGCCGCCCGGTTGGTTATTGGTGGTGAGGATGTCGATCCCGCCGACAGTGCCGAGATTGCGGTTCGGTATGGCCTGCCGCAAACCGCCACGGATACGCCCCCAGCCGTGGTTAAGGTGGTGGCACTGCACAAGCAAGCCTGGGAGTTGTCGCAGTATATGGAGAATGACAATTGGCGGCGCGTATTCGATGAGCAAAACCCGGCCCGAAGCATCATGCTAGCCCATCAACTGGGGTTCGATGATGAGGAATTATCGCGCTTGATCACGCATACGCTCAGCACGGAAGATTCCGACCTGCGCCAGATCGGACTGGCAACCGGGATATTCCTCAAGTTCAGCCAAGAGCGCAACCTGGATCCGTCCGCTTTTGAGCCGCTAGCCCAGCTTGCCTATCACATCTTAGAGCCGAGTTATCGAGAATTCACACTATCCCCAGACACAGACGAACTCAAACTGTGGGATGAAATTAAACGGTGGATTTACGCTCAAAAAGACCGGGAGACATCGCCCCTGTTCCGGCTGCAAAGAAATTTCCTGCTGTACAGCTTCCCAGAGGCGTGGCAGAAAACATCGTGGTCGGACGCGCTCCAGCAGTTCACACAGGATTTAACGACTTTCGGCATCCGCGATCACGACGCAAGCGACGACTAATATTCGATTACTCACATCATCAGCGAAGGATAAAATCATGTCTCTGTTAAGCCGCACGACCTCACCCAACCCGAACAGCACACCCGGACGCTTTAACAATACCAGTAATCAAAATAGCAGCAACCGCTTCAAACGGGGGAGTAGCCCATTTGGAAAGAACAACGATGATGAGAAAGAAGAGGACCCGAACACCTACATTACCAATGTGATTGTTCCCGTCCACCGAGAGGTGATGCGCTTCGGCCTGATCGGGTTGGGGGACCCGTTCTATCGTATCTTGGGCCACAGCATGAACCCGGAACTGGGCGACATAAAAAGCCTGGTCAAGCATTTAGAAGCCGGGGGCGAAGCTATCGAGATACTCGCGGCCCGTTTGGATGAACACTGGGCCAGTTACAACCTGACCGGAGCAATGATGATGTTCCGCTATACGGATAACACCGAGAAGATACTGACGAAACCGACCCCTTACGCCAACCAAAATGACGCAGACAAGCCGAACGATGACGACAACCCCAATCCGGATGCCAGCATCACCCGGCTGCGTGCCACGGACCCGTCATTAACGCTCAATGTGTTGGCGCGGTCGCGGTCGCAGGTGTTGTTAACCGAAGCGCCCCTGATCTTTGCGTCGGATTATCTGTTCCGGGCACTTTATACCGACGACCCGCGCCTAGTCGCACTCGGTAAGGTGACGGGGTGTGTCCCGGATGCCTAATACGACGCTGGGTGTACCCTGAAGCGAATCCACCTGTAAACCAGCACCAACACCAGAAAGAGTGAAACGATGGTTCAGACAGCCACACAGCAAGACAATATCTACATCACCCGCCGCTTGTTACGGTCGATGCCGGCCTCCCGGTTTGAGATGCGAACGCTGACACGCCTCGCCGGGATCGTCGCGACAACCGAGGTCCCTACTGCCAGCGTCGAATGTAAGCGCCGCCCGCGTATGTTGATCAACCCGCAGTTTGTGGCGGATAACTGCCCACGCGACGAGCATCTCTTCTTATTAGTGATGCACGAGTTATGGCATGTGCTGCTGGCACATACCCGGATGTACCCGATCAGCACACGGGCGCATAATATCGCGTTCGATGCCATCATCAACGCCGGGCTGATGAACAAATTTAGCACGCCGGAATACCGGGGGTTCTTTGATAAGATGTATAAAGCGGACGAGTTCCCCTACTGCTTGTTACGTCCGCCGGAAGGCTGGCCTAATAACCCGGTCTATCGGGAGGATGTCGGCCCAGCCGGGACAAAGCAACTCATGGAACGGTTGTACCCCCCCTTTAACTATCATCGCCCCCGCCAGAAGCCGCTGTATGAAGAAATTCTCAAGTTGTTGTTAGATAGCGGGATGAACCTGGATCAACTGCCGATCGTGCTGCTTGGCAACCATGGCGACCCGCTTCGCAACCCGGACGGATCGCCCATCAACGATCCGTTCATGAAAAATGCGGTCAAGCAAATGGCGGAAAACTGGTCGCCGTTTCGTATTGACGGGCGTCGGATGGGGCGCGGATTAAGCGAATGGCAGGTCGATGTTGCTCCGAACTACGATAACGCCCGCCGGATTTTTTCTAATGTATTAAAACAAACGTTTGGCCGGCAAGAAGGGCGTGAGTACCGCCGGGCGAAAATGCCAGTCCGTGCCAATGGTGGCACCGGGGTACTGCTCAACCCACGAGACCGTCAGCTACACGCTCGGCGTGCCCTGGGTGATACCAGCCTACGCTACATCCAACCAACGACGATCCAGGCGCGTGTGCCGGAGAAGCCTACCATGGCGCATATGTACCTCGATGTTTCCGGGTCTATGAGAAAGATATTGCCGCATCTGGTCGGCCTGTTGATCCCATATGCGCAACGACGGCAGGTGACGATTTTTCAGTTTTCAACCGAAGTTACCCCGCTTCATGTCACCGACCTGCAACGCGGGCAGCTTACCACCACTGGCGGGACAAATATCGAATGTGTGTTAGATCATATTGCGTCGTATGAGGGTAAAGTACAAAAGGTGCTGCTGCTCACAGATGGCGGTGTGGGCGCACCACCACAATTTTTAATCAATAAGATGCAAGACCTGGGGGTGAACATCTATGCGGTGCTGCCACACAATACGCGGATGAATGCCGGGAGTGCGCCATTGATGCGCTCTATCGTACAGTTGCCCCCGGCAGGGTGACAGCCGTTAAAAGTCGGGGAGCATGGGGAGATGCTCCCCGACCCGGCCTCATGGGTTGATGACAATCATTTTAAGCGTGGTCATATCCTCGATGGCAAACTGCGGTCCTTCCCGCCCGACACCGCTATTTTTATTGCCGCCGTAAGGCATATGATCGACGCGGAAGGTCGGAACGTCGTTGATGATCACGCCACCGACATGAATCTGCCGGATTGCCTGCATCGCTCGGCTAAGCTGTGGGGTGTACACACCCGCCTGTAAGCCGAATTCAGAATCATTGACGGCCCGCAGCGCGTCGTCAAAATCTGTATATGAGACCAAGTTCATCACCGGGCCGAATACCTCCGCGCACATCAAATGCATGGTTGGCGGCACATTTTCCATTAGCGTTGGCTGGAACATGCGCCCCTCACGCTGGCCGCCAGCCAAGATAACAGCGCCTTCTTGCACACCCTCCGCCACCCAAGCGGCGATCCGTTGTGCCGCACCCTCTCGGATCAACGGGCCGATCTCGGTTGCCGGGTCTAGTGGGTCCCCCATTTTAAGCTGTTGGGCAGCTACGACCAATTTTTCTTTTAACGGATCGTATAAAGTGTGATGTGCATAGAGGCGCTGCACACTAATGCACACCTGCCCACTGTAGGCGAACCCGCCTACCAATAACCGTTTGACTAAATCGTCGGTGATAGCGGTCCCTTCATCAACAATGACGGCGGCATTACCGCCAAGCTCAAACGTGGTGCGGCGTAACCCGGCGATCTGGCTGATTTTGTGAGCGACTGCTGGGCTACCCGTAAACGAGATCATGGCGACATCGGGGTGTGTCGTCAGCCAACGCCCGACATCGGCATCGCCAACGACCACCTGAAAAGCAGCATCCGGTAGGCCGGCTTCGCGTAATAGGTCCATCAAGCGGATCGCGGTTAGCGGGGTATCTGGCGCAGGTTTGAGGACAACCGGGCAACCGGCGGCTACTGCCGGGGCGATTTTGTGGGCAACCAGGTTCAACGGAAAATTAAAGGGGGTAATGGCAGCAATCACGCCCACAGGTTCGCGCACGTAATAGCCGATCTTGCCAACACCACCTTGAGCCGCGTCCATGGGGATGGTTTCGCCGCGCAACCGTCGCGCTTCATCTGCCGCGAAGGTAAAGGTTTCTACGGCTCGCCCGACCTCGCCGCGTGCGTAACGTTGCGGTTTACCACTTTCTTTGACAATTAGCGTTGCGATTTCATCGGCATTGGCGTCGATCAGGGCGGCGGCGCGGTTCAGAATCGCGCCTTTCTCATGGGCAGGCATGGCGGCATAGCTGGCTCGGAAGGCTGTCGCCGTTGCTATGATGCTATTAACAGCGATTTCGGTCGCTAGCGGCACATCCCCGACGACAGTATCATCATAGGGATTATAGATTGTCTGGGTTGGCATGGTGGTATCTCCTATAAAAGTAGACCGCGATCAGTTACCGTTGATCTAATTACAAGGTGCGTTTGCTTTATCGGTAAACGGATTTTAACACGGAATACCACCTTCACCGCCGATCTATCGATCTCTAACGCGCTGTTTGTGGTATGAATACGGTATATTCGTTAAGCTGTCAAGCAAACGATTTATTGAGAGGACATACTCACGCATGAAAAAACGTATCTTCGGTAAAACTGGTTGGGAAGTGACCGAAGTTGGCTTTGGGACGTGGAACATTGGCGGAGCCTGGGGCGATGTGAGCGATCAGGAAGGGTATGCCGCCTTACACGCCGCACTAGACGGTGGGATCAACTTCTTAGATACAGCCGACGTTTACGGCGATGGGCGCAGCGAGCAGCATATCGCTAAAGTCTTAAATGAGCGCAACACCGACGAGCGAATCTATGTTGTGACCAAGGCCGGGCGACGTTTAGACCCTCATACTGCCGAGGGCTATAATAAAGGAAATCTGGAAGCGTTTGTCGAACGTTCCCGGCAATATCTTCAACAGGATACACTCGATTTAGTTCAGCTTCACTGCCCGCCAACAGATGTCTACTATAATCCCGTCGTTTTCGAGGCTTTAGAGGACATGATCGAAAAGGGCTGGATTCGGCATTATGGGGTCAGTGTAGAGAAAGTCGAACAAGCATTGATCGCGCTGGAATACCCCGGCATGGTAAGCGTACAGATCATCTTTAACATGCTGCGCCAACGCCCATATGAACTGTTCTTCCGACAGGCACAGCAGGAAAATGTCGCCGTGATCGCCCGTGTGCCGTTAGCATCTGGCCTGTTAAGTGGTAAGCTAACCCGCCAGACGACCTTCCCAGAAAATGACCATCGTAATTTTAACCGTCATGGCGAGGCGTTCGACGTGGGCGAAACCTTTAGCGGGGTACCCTACGAGCGCGGCTTAGAGGCGGTAGACGCGCTGCGCGAGATCGTGCCGGAGGGTGTGAGCATGGCACAGTTTGCGCTACGCTGGATATTAATGCACGACGCCGTGACAACAGTTATCCCTGGTAGCACCAAACCTGGACACATCCGCGCCAATATCGACGCCGCTAGTTTGCCACCACTCACTCACGAACAAATGGGGGCAGTCCGGGACATCTACGACAAGTACGCTCGCGAATACGTTCACATGCGCTGGTAAGCAGAGCCGGCGGGGCAGCCCCCTACAGATGTAAATGTCGGCGGGCGGGCACAGCGACCCGCCCCAACAGATGCCGATGTTTCCCTCATCACCTTCTTGGATACCAAAACTATTTGTGTTGAAGTCCCCAGAGTTGATGACATTACCACTTGTAGCAATAACCCCCTATTCCATGATAGAATAGCAACATGCGATCTTTGACACCTGATGAAACCATTCTCGGCCTTATTACTATTCATGCCTGCCATGGCTATGAGCTGATAGAAACCTTTCGCCGTTCCGAAGCACTGGGGGATGTCTGGAAAATGAGTACCAGCCAGATTTACGCTGTGCTGAATCGCCTGCAACGGCAGGGTTTCATTGCTGGCCGGGTGGTTGAGTCCGACACAGCACCCAACCGGACCGAATACTATCTCACACCAGCAGGCGAAAATCGGCTGCAAGCCTGGCTGCATACGCCCCAACCATCAGCCAGTATTCGGCGTGTGCGGGTCGAGTTTTTGAGCCGGCTTTACATTGCCCAGCAATTGAATATGCCTACACAGCCAATTGTAGCTTGCCAGCGCGAAGCCTGCCTACGTGAACAAAAACGGCTGCAAGCGGAACTCACCAAGGCCCAATCGGGTATGCCTGTACTCGCAATTGCGTTTGTTATCGAACAGTTAGACGCGATTTTGCGCTGGATCGATCGCTGTGAAATGATCGCCGCTTCTGATTGAAATAGTACGATGTATTCTGTATATGTCCTAACGGAGAAGATGTTTTATGAAATGCTTTGCACGATTTTTGTTTCTGTTGGTCATGATCTTCAGCTCGACTATCGGGATCATTATCGCCCAGGATACGGCCTTCACCATCCAGGCAGATGAGGCGCTGCAACCTGCCGTTACGGTGCTATATGCCGCCTTATATGATACAACACCCGTCTTTGTTGATACCGATGCCGACCTGCTGGCAACCCGTGACCGGGGTTCTTTGCCAGATGACTTTGCCGGGGTCCCGCCTCATTTTCTGCCGGATGCCTTTTTCGTGATGCAGTCGGACAGTACAGCCGAATTTGTTAATTTTGCAGTCTCGCCAGATGGTCAGCAGGCGTTAATTGACGCGAATTTCTTGCCGGATAGCGTGACAGTCGTTGACCAGGCCGGTAATGCTGTGGAGATTGCTCAGCCGGTGCGCGGTGTGCTGACGCCTTACAGCGTTGCGACGTATGTCGTTTATGGTGTCGGCGCAGCCGATCAACTGAATGCTGGTGGGTATCTGGGCGCACGCGACCCCATCGGCGCAGCGCGGATGGAGGACATCGACCCGCGCTTTCCTGAATTGAGTGCCTATGTGATGACTCGGCGCGAAATTAACGTGGAGGAAGTCGCCAGCCTTATGCCAGATGTTATTTTCGCCAGCGCACGTTCGACCTGGTTAGACGCCATCGCCGAATTGGGTATCCCGGTGGTGTTGTTCGAGGGCGAATCACCGGAACTGTTGAAAGAGTCGATGGAGATTGCCGGGCAGATATTCGGGCCTAATGCCGCTGCCCATGCTGCCGCCTGGGTCGATTATTACGACAGCATCTTCTCACAGGTGGTTGAGCAAACAGACGATCTGACAGATGACGAACGCCCACGGGTGTTAATGGTTGGGGAGGATCCGCTGCGGGTGATCAGTGGCGATATGTATCAAACGGACATCATCGCAGCGGCGGGGGGGCAGTCCGTCAGTGCGGAACTCACGGGCTTCTGGAATGATGTCAATCTGGAACAGATTGTGTTGTGGAACCCGGATGTAATCGTCATTGTGCCCTATGGCAATGTGACACCGGAGGAGATTACCGGCAGCGTAGAATGGCAGATCACCAGCGCGGTACAAAACGGGCAGGTGTACAAAATGCCTAGTTGGGTTGCCCCCTGGGATGCACCCGTGCCGGATTCGGTGTTAGGGGTTATCTGGCTGGCACAGCAATTATTCCCGGATCGGTTTGATCTTGATTGTGCTGCGGAAGCCGTGACCTTCTTTAACACCTTCTACGATTACGTCATTCCGCAGGATGAAATTACGGCTGTATGCGCGTCTTAACACCCCGGCGCGTGTGGGTGGCGGCAGGGGGGCGGGTGAGTTGGCGCGATGCGCTCTATGGCGGGTTGCTTATCCTGCCGTTCGCCCTGATCATCGTCTCGCTGATGCTGGGCCTGTACAATATCAGTGTAGAAAACGTGATACGGGCGCTACTGTCGCCGGTGTTCCCACAGGCCGCCGAGGAGCTAGACAGGGTGGAGCAAACACTGGTGCTGCGTATACGCTTGCCGCGTGTATTGGCAGCCGCATTTATTGGCGCGGCCCTGGCAAGTACGGGTGTGGCGTTTCAGGGGATTTTCAAGAACCCGTTAGTAGATTCAAACCTGCTCGGTGTGACTTCGGGCGCGGGGTTCGGTGCGGCGCTGGCGTTGTTACTGGGCGGCTCAACTCTCATGCTCCAGGGCTTCGCTTTCGGTTTCGGCTTATTGGCGGTATCGCTGGCATATGCCGGCAGCCGTTTGTACAGCACCGCACCGATGATCGTCCTCACACTAATGGGTATTCTTATCGGTTCTTTTTTCGGATCGCTTACATCACTCATGAAATATGTTGCCGATCCGCTGAACACGCTACCTGCGATCACCTTCTGGCTACTCGGTGGGTTGACGGGCGTCACCTGGGACAGCGTGCCCGTCCTGGCATTGCTGGCAACACTGGGCAGTGTTTTTCTGTGGTTAGTGCGCTGGCGGCTGAATATCTTATCGTTGGGCGATGGTGAAGCCGCCACACTCGGTATGAATCCGAACCGCCTGAAACTGGTTATCATCGTATGTGCGACGCTGATGACGGCGGCAGCGGTTGCGGTCGGTGGTGTGATCGGCTGGATAGGACTGGTTATCCCACATGCTGGGCGCATTATTGTTGGGCCAGACCATCAACGGTTGATCCCGGCCTCGCTCGCTTTAGGGGCATCTTTCTTGTTAGTGATCGATAATATTTCTCGAACAATGCTACCTACGGAAGTCCCTCTCGGTATTTTAACCGGGTTGGTGGGTGTCCCGCTGTTGGTTGTGTTGCTGCGCCGCAACCGGACGGGTTGGTAATCATGTTAGAAGCAAGAGACATCACCTACGCTTATACGGCAGATATTCCTGTGCTGAAGGGCATCTCGGTGACCTTAGAACGCGGCACGATTCTTTATCTGTTAGGGCGCAATGGTTGTGGTAAGACAACACTGATGCAGTGTTTAAGCGGTGTGCTAAAGCCAGATAGTGGCACAATCACTTTGAACGGTAAACCTATTCTCGCTTACGCACCAACCGAGCGTGCCCAACGTATCGGGCTGATCCCGCAGGTCCATACCCCGGCTTTTGCCTATACCGTTCATGAGATGATCCTTATGGGGCGTGCGCCGCATCTGGGGTTGTTTGGCGCACCCGGCAAGGCCGATTATGCCATCGCAGACGAGGCGCTCAACAGTGTCGGGCTGGCCCGTTACCGTGACCGCCCGTACACGCAACTTAGCGGCGGTGAACGCCAGTTGGTGCTGATCGCTCGCGGGCTGGCGCAGCAGTGCCGTATCCTACTTATGGACGAACCCGACGCCCATCTTGATCTAAACAATCAACAAAGCGTGATGACCATTGTACAACAGCTAGCCGCAGATGGATTATCGTTCATCGTGACCTCGCATACGCCAAATAACGCGCTGGTGTATGCGCATCAGGTGTTATTGATGAAAGCGGGCCAAGCCCTGGCTGCGGGAGACCCGTCCAATACCCTGACAGAACACTATCTTTCGGCGGCCTACGATATGGATACAGAAGTCATTTATGAAACAAACGGCGATCAACGGATTGCCCGCGCTATTTTGCCCCGGAAGCGTTCATGATGCTACCTTTACCGGCTGATGTCTGGACGGGTTATCAGCCGGGGTCGGCACAGGTGATCGTCGTCACTGGGCAAGTTGGCGCAGGTAAAACAACCTGGTGCCGCGATCTGATCGCGCATGTTCGGCAAACGGGGGGGGGGGTTGCGGGCTTGTCCTCACCGGGTGTTTTCGTAGATGAACACAAGGTCGCCATCAACCTGCTCGACATCGCTAACGATGAACAACGACGACTAGCAGATCGGTTAGCTGTGCCGGATGACGCTTCACCGACCCGGAACTGGAAATTTCACGCGGAAACGCTCGCATGGGGCGATGCGGTTCTGCGGTCGGTTGGCATCTGTGATCTGTTGGTCATTGATGAACTCGGCCCGTTAGAATTACTTCACAACCAGGGCTGGCAATCCGCGCTACCGCTGCTCAAAGCGGGACGGTATCGTGTCGGGTGTGTGGTTGTTCGGCAATCGCTCTTAAAAGCGTTCCTGGCAGTTGTGCCAAATGCGGATGTCATTGAGGTAAAACCAGAATAGCATGAACCCGGTAGTGTTGAACCCTTTGTCAGCCGCACGGACGCTAAGCATAGCGCCCGTTTACCGTTGTCGCTGACGCTCTTAACAGGGTTGCCAGTTTAGGTCGCCAGCATATTGATGTGTGACCTTGCCCTCTTCATCCAGGGCAAATAGATATATCCAGTTGTTGTCTACCAGTTGTCGTACAGCTTCATGTCGCTCGATCACATCTGTTATAGCGTTTAGGGGCGCTTCGATCATCACGTTTAGGCGCAGCGGTTCATGAATGAACTTTTTACCGTCGTGGACCGATTGCCACGGCAACCCGACGCGCAGGTCGCCGCCGTTGCCTTCCAATACCCCCAGCGTACCGACAACGTTGTGCAGCACTTTGTTACCACTGCCGAAAAATTCGTTATCTACTGTGGAGCCGTAATATTGCAAGTTGATCCAGCTTGCAACAACCATTGGGGCAGTCATGATGAGTTCTAATACCCCGAACCCCTCGTCCCGCTGCCAGCTATATGAGTGCAAGAAAGAACGCCCGTCCAAGTCGATCCCGGTGGTGTGTTCACGCGGGGCGACGATGAAGGCCGCACAGCCCGCTAAACCCCACTCCGGGCGCACTTGCGACCAGTCCGTGCTACGACGGATAACGGAGGTATCGGTATCCGAGTCGGTTTCGATGTTGAGAAGGGTAGCGCGTTCTGCACGGGCGAGTTGCCCGGCCTGTGCCAAGTGCTGCTTTAGCCGCGTGATGTCATCGGCATGGCTGGCTGGGATGTGGTCCTGATCGAAAAGGGGGACTTCATCGGTTGTTGTATCGTGCAGGGCGGCGACAAAGACGGTATCTGCCGGTATCGTGATGCCACGCTGCGCCAGGCTAGCACGCACAGCCGGATCATTGAGAACCTGCACCGCGACTCGTGCGTTGGCCTCGCCGGTATGACCACCACATGCGCCACAGTCAAGGCCAGTAGCATAGGGA
>DAOTUA010000357.1:0-4850 GCA_034437355.1 Anaerolineae bacterium
GCGGGAGGGCACGGCGACCCTCCCCTACGTCGGTTTTGGGTTCTTGGGATGCGCCCGGATATTGTACTGCTCATGTGGAGAACGCATTTGCCACCAATCTGAAATGCACCCCCTGGTAGGCTTCGATGCTTTCATAGGGTCAATATGGTATATTATAGTCAAAAGCCATATCACGAATCACAGGTATATTCACCTTGCTAAATGCCTACCAGTACATTTTATTTGCCCCGGCCCAACCCATATCCGGCGAGTTGGAAGGGTCGATTGCCGGGTTACTGATGTACATTTCTGTCGCGCTCGGATTTTCCTTCTTATGCTCTCTGTGGGAAGCCGGCCTACTCTCTAGTTCGTCCTCTTATGTCGAGACACTCGCCAACGAAGGCAACCGCGCTGGCCAGACGATGCGCACGCTCAAGGACAATGTGGACCGCCCGATCTCCGCGATTTTGACGCTCAACACCATCGCTCATACAGTCGGGGCGGCGGGGGCCGGCGCACAGGCTGCGGCGGTATTTGGCAGCCAGTGGTTCGGCGTGATCTCGGCGGTGCTGACGCTGCTGATTCTGATTTTCTCTGAGGTCATCCCCAAAACCCTGGGGGCGGTATACTGGCGCGAACTACTCCCGTTTAACGCCTACGGGATTCAGATTCTCGTTCTCTTGTTCACGCCGGTTGTGTGGCTTTTCCAGAAGATGACCAACCTCATTTCGCACGGCGCAGATAACAATATCGTGACACGCTCCGAGCTAGAAACCATGGCCGAACTCAGCAGCACGTCCGGCAGTATTGCCGAGTCCGAACACAACATCCTCAAGAACCTGCTGCGGCTAGATGACGTGCAAATCAGCACCATCATGACGCCGCGCCCGGTGATCCTGGCGCTACAGGTTGATACCACCGTGCGCGATGTGATGAAGATGACCTCTAAAATCCCCTACTCACGGATTCCGATCTACAAAGAGAACGCCGACGATATTGTCGCCTATGTGCTGCGCTACGACATCCTGACCGCCGCCGCTAACGACCAGCACGAACGCCCCATCCGCGATTTTGAGCGACAGATCACCCCCGTCCCGGAAACGATGTCCGTTGCCACCGTCATGACCGAGCTATTGAACCGCAAAGAGCATATCGCGCTCGTATTCGATGAGTACGGCGGTACCGCTGGCATTATCACGATGGAGGATGCGATAGAGTCGCTGCTCGGCACGGAGATCACCGACGAATCCGACATTGTGGAGGACTTACGCGCCCTGGCCCAACAACGCTTCGAGCGTCAGAAGGCCGTGCTGGGCATGGTCACGGAGGAATACGATCAGTTTAAGGCCGTCGGAGCCAAACCGCCTCAAAATACGCCCCATGAGGACGATCCACCACCCGACCCCGCCGACGACAGCCCAAACCCCACTTGATGCACCTGACACCAACCGCCCCCTACGACCTGCACCTCTCCGCCCGGCTGATGGCGCGATACCATGGCGTGCTAGACCTGTATCACCCGGCGGGGTATTACTTGCGTGCGCTAGCATCGGACGGTGTGCCGGCGCTGTTTCGTGCGGACCAACCCGCCCCAGATGCCCCGCTGACCTTAACATTCCTGGCTGGCAACCCTACCCCCGCCACCCAACAGACCGCCGCCCGGATACTGGCGACTCACGACGATTTCACCGCCTTCTACGCGCTGGCCCGCACCGATGATCGGCTGTGGCGTATTGTGCGGCCGTTGTATGGCCTCCATCACCTACAGAGCGAAACCGTTTTTGAGGCGCTCGTGCTGGTCATCATTGAGCAGCAAATCTCGTTAACAGCCGCACTCCGCGCACAGCGTGCCCTTGTCAGTTGGGGTGGGCGGGGGGTTGCCTATCAAACCGACCACTACCCGATCTTCCCGTCCCCCGCCCAGATCGCCACCACCGACCCCGCCACCCTCCACATACAACTCAAGATCACGCGGCGGCGGGTGGCGGTGATACACGCCGTGGCACAGGCGATCATCGGGGGCCAACTGGACTTAGAAGGCTTGCGAAAGGCCCCGGTAGCCGACGCCTACGCCCGCCTGATGGCGATCAAAGGAGTGGGCCACTGGACCGCCGCCTGGACGTTGATCCGGGGGATGGGGCATTATCCGTATGCGGCCCATAACGATGTCGCGCTGCGGGATGCCGTCGCGCATTACTTCTACGACACGGACCAGCGGGTAAGCGCCGCGACCGTCGCCAACGTATTCAGCGCCTACGGCCCACATGCTGGCTTAGCCGCCTTCTATACGCTGATGCGGTGGGCAGTCGAACGGTATTGATCGTGTAAAGAAAGCAACCAGCCCGCACACAGCGGGAGGGTACAGCGACCCTCCCCTACATTAGCTTGGCGCTCTGGGCATACAGCCGCCTATCTGATGCTCGCAATCTGCGGGCGGTTGCGTTAGGATGTGTCCGTGTCGTTCCCGCTAACAACCATTGAGGAGAGGCCCAGATGCAAATACCAAACCATAAGGTAATCCGTGCGCTTTGTTTGATCGGTGCTGTCTTTGGTACGCTCGCATGTGCGCTTACAACCCCACCCAGCCCACCAGCTACAACCGATATGCCCAACACAACCACCGACGCGCCGGTTGTCGCGCTAGCGGCTCCGCTGGATGGTGCCGCCTACGAACCGGATGTCCCGGTTAATATCCTGGCGCGGGTGAGCAACGCGGGCGACGACATCGACCGCGTTGAGATTCTGGTTGATGGCGAGATCGTATCCTCCGTGGACGCTCCAAACCCGGCGGGGGCACCCGTCTTTAGCATCGCCCAGAATTGGATCGCGGCGGGCAACGGACCCCGCACACTTGGCCTGACTGTTTTCCGGGCTGATGGTGCCGCTTCGGAGACTATCACCCGCAATATTGAGGTAGTCGGAGAGGCCCCGGCGATGGTCGAAGTTCCCGCCGATGCGAACCCGCCAACCCCGACCGACAACCAGGTCACCGGTTCCGGCCAGGTTGATGCCGGGAGTGTGTTACAGGGCCTATTCGGGAATAACGATAGTGCCACTGGCAGCACCGCCGAAACCGAAACGGAAACGGAAACGGAAACAACCCAGCCCGAACCGACAACCGCACCCAACACGCCAGACGACAGCGCCGAACCCGCCCCCCAACAAGCGCCGCCCACCGATGCGCCCACGCCCACCAACGCCCCCACCGCCACGCCGGATACCTCCCCGCGTGCAACAACGCTAGCGGGCGTCAATGTGCGGCGCGGCCCCAGCACCGAATACGTGACCATCGGCAGCTTTGCCCCGCAAACCGAAACCGGGCTGCTCGCCGTCAACAGTGACAGCAGTTGGTATAAAGTGGAATACTATAACGGCGAAGGATGGATTGCTGCCAACCTGCTAAACGTTGTCAATGCGCAGGGGCTACCAATAGATGACGGGCCACCACTGCCCACCGCTACGCCCATCCCGCCGACCGCAACCCCCGTCCCAACTGCGGTGGCATCGAATAGTAACATCACCTTTGCCGATGCACCACAAGGCTTCACCCCGTACCCCCCGGCCTGCGGCGAAACCATGAACATCACCTTACGCCTCACCAACACCGGCACCGAGGCATTAGGCACCACCTCCGCCGCCATTATCCGGGATGTGCATATTGCTTCTGGCAACACCACCGAGACGATCATGCCCGTCCCGGATATTGGCCCCGGCGAAACGGTCGAGGTTACTGGCGGGGCCTTGACGGTTAATGTCTACATTGATGAGCAACACCGCCTGGAAATTGAACTGGATGCCAACCAGGAAATTACCGAATCCAATGAGGGCGATAACGTGTTCTCCGGTGGCCTGGAATATACGCTGGCACGGGGGAACTGCTAACGCATAGCCCACAGTCGGCGTTTGGTAAGCAGCCCGGATAGGGTTCAGCGTGCTGAACCCATTTAATGAGATCGGAATTTCAAAGAAACGGTGATGATAGCGGCGGCTATTGAATTTCACCGAGAGCGTGAGTAAATAAACGACATGACACTACAAACGCGCAAACTCAGCACACGGACCTTACCCTGGCCTACCAACTGGGCCGATCAGTTCGGTACCGAGCCGCGCCCGTTGATCGTTGAATTGGGCTTCGGCTACGGGCAGATGTTGTTTTACCTGGCGGACCAATTCCCGCAGGCGCACATTGTAGGCGTAGAGGTGGCCAGCAAGCCGTTAAGTACCGTCGAAGCGCGGCTACGGCGGCGCGAGGTGGCTAACGTGCGCGTGATCGACGGGCACGCCGAAACATGCTTGCACCATCTGCTAACACCCGCGAGCGTGCAACAGGTACACGTCAACTTCCCGGACCCGTGGTTCAAGCAGGGGCACGCCCACCGCCGTTTAATCCGCCGCCCAACGTTGGATGCCATCGTCAGCCGTCTACAACCCGGCGGCATGTTCTACTTAGCGACAGACATCACCGCCTACGCCGAGATGAGCCACGAGCTGCTCGCCGCCACCCCCGGCCTGACCAATCAGTTTACCAGCCCGTGGGCCGACCAGATCGACAACCGCGTAACCACCAAGTACGAGGCTAAAGCTATCCGAGAGGGGCGCACCAACAAATATTTTGCCTACCAACGCAACGACCAGCCCGCCCCGCCGGTTCCCGTGATCAAAGAGGTTACTATGCCCAATATCGTATTTAAAACCCAAACCCGCCTAGCCGAGATTATCCCCGCCTTTGAGCGCCACAGCGAATCTTTCGCAGACGACATTCACGTTAGCGTGATGAGTGTGTTTCATAACGGGGATACGCTGCTGTTTGAGGTGTTCGTCAAAGAACCGACAATTGACCAGCATATCGGCTTTTTGGTGGTCCCCCGCCC
>DAOTUA010000358.1:0-18521 GCA_034437355.1 Anaerolineae bacterium
GGGCATGATTACGACGCGCCAGAAGATCGAGAGGCTGATGGGATACGGGCTGACCGTTTCCCAGATCGCCAGGCTTTCCAAAGTGCCACAGCCAACGGTGTGGCGGATCGCGAAAGGCACTCACAAGCATCCGAAAGAGGACACCGCGATGGCGGTGGGCCGTCTGTACGATGAGTACTTGGCGAACGCAGAGAAGGAAGGAGATTGATGCCAACCACGAGACGAACAGATCGACCGTTCCCAGCCGCCTACCGGGCTGCGCTGAAGGTGTTGACGGAACGGGACGCGGTGCGCAAGCGTGCGCTGCAACTGGAGTGCCTGCGGTCGCTGAAGTCAGGGCTGCGAAAGTAAGCAAGAAGAAGCCCCGGCGGCTGGCGGGCCGATTGCCGGGGCATCACGCAACAACAATCCGAGGATAGCATGTTCCGACGTCGGAACACAGGGAAAACACTCGAAAAGTAGGAAAACTTGCGCAGGGTGCTGTACTTGTAGTCGGTCATTTCTGATAACCACTTGTATTTGCCCTGTGGGAAGCCGTCGTCCTCATCTGGTACGGCTGCGATACGGGCGCGATCCTCATCGCTAAGCCAGGCGTCCATTGTTTCAAATCCGAGTAAGCACCAATCCCCGATCATCCACTGAACCGCATCTTTGGTTTGCTGGAGGTACTGGCCCATCTGCACCCACAAATCCTGATCAAGCTGGTGGCCTTCAAAGCGGAGTTCTTGCTTGTTGATGTCTAGCACGAACCCAGCCCGGCGGATTACGCCTTCTTCGTCTGGTGCCAGCGTTGGCGGGAACAGCCGGGTATCCATTTCATCTTCAAGTGATGGCGGTAAGACGGCAGCGCGATCTTCTCGGATAGAACGTGAGTTGTTTTTAATGCGATCTCGTTTACTCATAGGACACTTGCTGATGTTCAATCGCGTTCAAGATAATGTCCATTTTTTGCGCCGGGCGGGTGTTCATACCCTGCGTGTAGATCGATAAACCCGCGTTGGCACACTCTGCCCAGATGCTAAGAAACGCGAACGGCTCGAAAACTGTATAAGGCGTTTCATCGCGCAGCACTTGCAGGTTCTCCTGGTGTAAAATGGTATTCATCCGGGCCAGTGTCGGGATCACGCCGACCACGCCGATCTCCGTTAGATCGTTTGCCACTCGGATTTTATTGGCTTCGTCTAGGCGCTTGATCGCTTCAAATAGGCCGAGCATCGACCAGCGTTCTAGTTGTGTGGGGAATAGCAACATATCGGTAGCGGCATAGATTGCGGTGTGAACCATCGTTGCTTGTGGTGAGGTGTCGATCACCATGTAGTCGAAGGCCTGTTCGAAGCGTTTGACCGTCACGTAAAAGTCGCCAATGCGTGGGATGTCGCCCAGGTTGCGAGATTCCCAATTGGAGGTCACAACGTATAACGAGCCGGTCATCCCATCCAGCATACCTTCCGGGGCGTAGACGGCTGCATCTACCCCTTTGGTGACTTTGCGCCAATCCGCATTCCGTAAGAACAGGTCGTAGGCGTTGGGTTCTTTCTCAAAGCCTAATGCGTCGGTTGCATTGGCCTGCATATCTGTGTCGATCAGTACAACCCGATGCCCGCGTAAAGCTAGCCCGGCAGCAATATGGGTTGCCATGGTGGTTTTCCCGACACCGCCTTTTTCGTTGAGCAATGTGATGATTTTCATAGTGTTGATACGTCCTTATACTAGGCGATGCTATTCTGTTGCATTTCGTTGATTTTGGCGAGGGCCGTCGCCGTCCCTTCACTAATACGATATACCACCTGATACCCGATAGGGGTGTTATCCTGTACTTTGGCGATATTCACAAGCGCGTTTTCTTCTAATAATTTCAGACAGCCGATGTCGTATGGGATCAAGCGGCGCTTGCCGATTTCGCGGGCAATATGACGCCGCGTAACCCACTCAGAATCCGCCTTGATGAGTACTTCCATCAGCTTCCACTGATGATTGGTTAACCGTTCAACGCGGTCCTCAAACTCCTCAGGCTTCATGAATCTCTCTCTTTGACAATGTTTACACTGTGCTTTGACGGTTAAAGCATACCGCAGCTTGGTAAGCGGTGCAAGTTAAGGGTAGGGGAGTCCGGTAAAATGCGATGTGATGGCGGCTTATGCTCGCTTGGTAGCGGCAATGCTTGTCCCCATTCATGCATTGATCCGAAGCAATTGCTTTGCGCTAATCCAAATTACAATTACCTGTCAACCACCATTTTAGGTATAATAACTTTAACTGTAAAATGTTGAGGGACAGACTTGGAACAGCTAAAAGAGCTAGCCGAAAAACTCTCGAACCCGAGCCGAATTGTACGCTATCGGGCGATCTACAGCCTATCGAAAATTAATGATCCACAGGCTATCGATCTGTTGGCAAGCACGCTCCAAAACGATGATGATACCGAACTGCGGGCGATGGCGGCGAAAATGCTACCTAAATTTGTACAGCCGGAGGCCGTACCGCCCTTGCTCAACGCGCTGCGCACGGACCGTCACGCGCAAGTGCGGCGGGCGGCGGCAGAATCTTTAGGGATGTTGGAGATGGTTACCGATGCGATTGAAAACGCGCTTATTGCCGCATTGTACGACCGTAGTAAGTACGTCCGGCAGGCGGCGGTGCAATCGCTGCGGATGTTGGATAGCCCGTCTGCCGTTGCAGGGTTGATCGGCGTGATGCTGGGAGATAGTGACGGGTACATTCGATGGGAAGCGACCAAGGCGTTAGATGAGATCGCCCTAGAAACCGAGGCGTTAAACGCCTTCATCGAAGCCCTCACCGCCGATGATAACAGCTATGTTCGATATGCCGCCGCCGTTGCCATCGGAAACTATGCTTACGCACCGCAAAGCATCGATCCGTTGGTGGACGCGCTGCTAAACGACGATAACAGCTATGTTCGGTACGCGGCTGCTAAGAGCCTGGGGGTTCTGGTGGCGCAAACGGGCGATGCCGAACTGGTGCGGCGGATGCTCCCCGGCCTGAATGACGATAATACGCATGTGTGGCACGCCATCGCGGAAAGCCTGTGGGAGATGGGCGACGTTCCGCTACAAGTGATCATGGAAGCTCTCATCGACCCGACGCCATCCCTGCGCCGGGCGGCGCTGAAGGCGATGTTATGGTTGTCGGTCGAATTTGACGGTGAATTTGCCGAAATTTATATTGATCCTGATGTGTCGATTTGGGGCTGGTGGAATTAGTTTATCTGGTTGTGTAAGCATATTGGGGTAACAAAAAAGGCGGCACGGGGCCGCCTTTTTAGATCAGCGTTGGCTATTGACCTAAGCTAACATTTCGGAAATTCGTCCGACCAGGGAAGGGGTGCATATCAATACCCTCTACATTGGCCTGATACGCGCCGGCAACCGGGCGGAAGTACGGGATAATAATCGGGCCTTCCTCGAAGAACACGCCGCTAATCTCATCATAGATGGCGGCACGCTCATCAACATCGGCAGTGATGGCGGCCTCGGCTGCGAGTTCGTCCAGGCGTGCGTTAGACCATTGCGCCTCGTTGAATGGTGCGCCGGTCGTGTAGGCCACGCTCAGGTATTCTTGCGGGGTTGGGCGGGTGCCCCACGCCGTCATGCCGACTTGTGCATCCAGCCAGTTTCCAGCGGCATCACTGTAATAGACGCTCTCCGGCATTACACTTAATTCAATGTCGATGCACGCTTCACGCCAGAAATCCTGTAGCACAACGGCGACATCCGGGTACTCGAAGGTATCGCCAACAAAGAACGTGACTTCTACGGTGCCGTTATTAATAAAACCGTTACCAGCACCATCAGCTTCAACTTCTGCAATCAATGCACAGGCTGCTTCCGGGTCGTAGTCTCGGTTGGGTTGTGGGTTATACAGGTCTCCATAGTTCGGGCCGATGGGGTCATTGTTGCCGATGACGCCGTTACCGTCTAACACGTCCAAATTGACGATCTCGCGGTCCGTTGCGAATTTGAAGGCCTGCCGCATCCGTACATCTTCGCCGATGCTGCCCTCATCTGTGCGTAGGCGGATCACCGGGTGGGTGTTGGTGGGCTTCTGGGTGACGATGACGTTTTCTGTTTCTTCTAGGTTCGGGATCAGATTGTTCGGAATCTTAATGATGAAGTCGAGCGACCCGCTTTGAATGGCGTTGACTTGCGCTTGATCATCGCTGAAGAACTCTAGCACGATACCGTCGAGTGCCACATCACCCCAGTAATTTGGGTTGGCAACGAAAATAGCGCGTTCGTCCGGGGAATAATCTGTCAGGATAAATGGACCCGTCCCATTGAAATTCGCGTAGGGGTCATCGCCATCGGCAATGGTATTCACGTTTTCCAGGCCATCTGGGACGATCAAACTAAAGCGGGAGGCCACCCCGAACAAGAAGTCTGCATTG
Source organism: Anaerolineae bacterium (assembly GCA_034437355.1). GTDB lineage: Bacteria > Chloroflexota > Anaerolineae > Aggregatilineales > Phototrophicaceae > DAOTTY01. Next base: position 4,406 of record DAOTUA010000358.1, read on the forward strand.
GGTTGGTCTAAATTGAAAACGACAGTGTTGTCGTCTGTCGCTTCGACTGTCCAGGTCGGCTCAAGGATCGCGTTTCCGTCGTCATCGGTGCCGGTTTCTTCCTGGCCCAACAAGCCGACGATAGACGAACCGACATCAACCAAGCGGTTGAACGAGTAAACGACATCATCTGCCGTGAAGGGGGTGCCATCCTCAAAAGTGACGCCTTCACGCAGGTTCAATGTGTAGGTGAGTCCGTCATCGCTCACGGCCCAGTCGGTGGCAAGCTGCGGTTCCAGGTTGCCTTCTGGGTTGATGGTGATCAGGTACTCGTACTGTAGCGAGTTGAACATCACTTCGGGGTCGTTGGCCCCAAGTGCCGGGTCAATCGTAGTGAGTTGTCGTATACCGACATTCAAAACTTCGCCTTCTGTGTCCTGCGCATGGGTGGTGCCTACCACAAAAGCAAATAGTGCGACCATCACGAACAGTATACGGCGCAAATTCTGCATTTTTCCTCCAAGTTTTCAGGTTATGACGTTAAATAGTATGACCGGATGACAGATGTTTCGCTACCGATACGATTACTTATAACTAAATTCATGCACGCTTTATATGAGCTACTTAAATTTTTGTGAAAAATTTCACAATATGTACCAATAAAAAGCGCCACCCATGCAGGCCGCGCTAACGAATGTAATGTTTAAATTAATCTTCTAGTGTGGATAAGTCTCCGACATCCTCCCCCATGGCTTGGGCCTTCAACACCCGCCGCATAATTTTACCGGAACGTGTTTTGGGGAGCTTGTCCACAAATTCGATCTGAGCTGGGATAGCAATCGGCCCAACTTCGTGGCGGACATGGTTCTTGACCTCTCGCACCAGCTCATCATTTCCTTCGACCCCGGCATTCAGGATGCAATAGGCATAGATAACATTCCCCTTGAGTTCATCTGGGACGGCAATCACAGCCGCTTCTGCTATATCCTGATGCGATACTAGCCCGCTTTCGATCTCAGCCGTCCCAAGCCGATACCCACTCACTTTGATCACATCGTCAATCCGCCCGATCACCCAGATATATCCATCCTCATCTTTGCGGGCGCTGTCGCCCGCCATATACCACCCCTGTTCGCCAAAATCGGACCAATACTGTTGGATGTAGCGGTCTGGGTCGCCGTATACTGTGCGTAACATCGAAGGCCACGGTCGTTTGATCACCAGTTTGCCTTCGACACCCGGTTCACACGAGTTACCCGCGTCATCAACCACATCGACCTCTTGACCAGGGAAGGGGCGCGTCGCACTACCGGGCTTGAGTGGCACCGAGGGCAACGGCGTGATCACAAAGCCGCCGGTTTCCGTTTGCCACCATGTATCCATAATGGGGCAACGCTCGCCACCGATAACACGATAAAACCACTTCCACGCCTCCGGGTTGATCGGCTCGCCAACGGACCCCAACAAGCGGAGGCTGCTCAGGTCGTGGCGTTGGGGCCACGCATCCCCGAAGCGCATCAACCCACGGATAGCAGTTGGGGCAGTATATAGATGGCTCAGTTGATATTCTTCGATCATCTTCCACCACCGATTCGGGTAAGGGTAGGTGGGGGCACCTTCATACATGAAACTGGTAGAGCCGAGGATCAACGGTGCGTATACGATATAGCTGTGCCCGGTGATCCAGCCGGGGTCGGCGGCACACCACCACCGATCATGATCTTTGAGATCGAAAACCCATTCTAGCGTGGTAGAGGTGTAAACCTGATAGCCGCCGTGCGTGTGTAGAATCCCCTTTGGTTTGCCGGTTGTCCCAGATGTATACAGGATAAATAGCGGGTCTTCGGCGTCCATCACTTCGGTTTCGCAGTTGGGGGATGCAATCGGTAAGTTCATCAGGTCATGCCAGTAGTAGTCCCGGCCTTGTTCCATGTTGATCTCGTGCCCGGTGCGCTTATACACGATCACAGATTGCACGACCGGGGAGCGTTGCACAGCCTCATCGACCACATCCTTGAGCTTAACCACCTTGCCGCGCAGCCAGGCCCCATCACAGCAGACAACGACCTTGCTTTTTGCGTCCGCGATACGATCGGCTAGCGCCTGGTCGCTAAAGCCACCGTAAACCACGCTGTGCGGTGCGCCGATCTTGGCACAGGCCAGCATCGCGATCACGATCTCTGGCACGCGCCCCATGTAGATCGTCACTGTGTCGCCTTTGTTGACGCCCATACTGCGTAGCACATTGGCGAAACGGTTGACTTCGCGTTGCAAACGGGAATATGAATAGGTGCGCTTGTCGCCCGGTTCACCTTCCCAGATGAGGGCCAGTTTGTTTCGTCGCCAGGTTTTCACATGACGATCCAGCGCGTTTAAGGCGATGTTGGTTTTCCCACCGGTAAACCATTTATAGAAAGGGGCTTCGCTGTCGTCCAGCACTTGGTCCCATTTTTGGTACCACTCTAGCGTTTCTGCACGTTCCGCCCAAAAATCTAAGTTTTCTTCGATGGACCGTTTGTAAACCGCGTCATAATCTGGTATGTGCGCATCCCGAACGATGTCTTCAGATGGGTAGTACCAGTTGGCCTCGGCGGGGGTAAATTCTTGCTCGCTCATAAAAAACCTTCCGATTAATTTATTCCAAAAAGGGATCACGGACTCTTTTGATCCCTACGCTGTAGTATAGCGTAAAATCCGCGATGCTCCGAATGACTGGTATAATGGATAGCGTATCGAAATCGGTCGAAATGACCCCACCCTGACATCAAAGCACCATCCCTTCCCCATTAGCGAAACGTTATGGAAGAAGGGGGAAATCCTTAGGAACGTTTCAAATGAAACGAATACACTACCAAAAATCACAGGTTTGGCAAATACCCCTGTGTGCGGGTAAAATGTTAGCGCGTGACAATTAGATTAAGGGGTATTTACCTATGTGGCGTTGGTTTAGCTCTTGGCTTTATTTGTTCTTTGCCGCCAGAATCGTACTCGCACAAGATGACGGATCAAGCGCATCCGTCGGGCTGGTCGTTTTCTTTCTGGTCGTGGTTTTCGTTCTATTGGGTGCGCTAATTGGTTGGGCTGTTGTACGGTATCGCCGCAATCGCGCTGTGAGCGTTGATATTATTGAACGTAGCGCAAAACGCCGTAAGCCCGCACCTCTAATAGGCGGTACAGCCGATATTGAGCTTAAAACGGAGATCCCCGCGCCGCCCCAGCCCGCCCCATCCCAACCCAAGCCACAGCAGCAGCAACAGCAACAGCAGCAGTATAGCGGGGACGACTTTCCCGGCCCTATGCCGGAACCCCAGCCCCAGTACGATGCCCCAGTCGGGGACTTATTTCGCGGTGGCGTGACAATCATCGACGGCGATGATATGCACGAATCCGAAGAAGAAACCACATTTGAGACCGCGCCACCGCCCGCCCCCATAACGACTCGCGGCGGTAAATTGACCTTCAGAGATTCGGCCTCCGGCGACTTGGCGCGTGCCCCGTTATATGCTGGTGGTCGGGTGGATATGGACGCGCTCGTTACAAACATCGTGGCGGATGTGCAGCAACTCAGCGTGTGGGACGGTAAAGCGGAATCGCTCGACGCCTTCATACAGCAGCGGTTACCCGCCTACGGTGTTGGCCTCAGTTTGGCCGACGCCGCCGCACTCCGAGATCGCGTCATCGGGCAGCTAAAGAGCGTCCGTGAAGCGACCTTTTCCGCATATTACCCTCGTAACGCCTATGCCGAGCGCAAGCATGGTCTATACGTGTATGCAGCCGTCCAGACTGAGGATGTGCAGGCCGAAGTCAAAGCGGATGTGAGCCGCTTCAAACTAGAACTTGGCGGGGATGTTCCGCGCCCGCGTGTTGCTAAACAGACCCACGACATCCCAACCGGTACGCGCATCACCGTCACACCGGAAAGCGACGAACTCGAATTTGAACCCGCCAGCCTGACCAAACGTTGGCGGGGGCGGTGGACACAGTTCGCCTTTGATTTTTATCCCAGTGCAGCCATAGCCAACGATGAAGCGTTTGTGCGAGTGTCGGTGCAGATCGAAGGGATTGAGATCGCCCATATCAAAGCCGGTATCGAGATTCATCCCGCAGACCACGCCCCCACCGAACCAGAGCCTACCCCCGCCGCTTTAACGGATAACCCGCTGTTGGCCCAAAAGCTCATCGCCCAAGAGATCACCCCCTACCAACGGATTTTCGTCTCGTATTCGCGAAAAGATACGCGCATCGCCCGGCAGTACAAGCTCGCACAGATGGCGCTAGGTAACGATGTATTCCTAGATGTCGATAACCTGCGTAGCGGCGAGAACTGGCAGGCTGGTTTAGCGCGGGCCATTGATGAAGCCGATATTTTCCAGTTGTTCTGGTCGCAAAACTCTGCGGCTTCTCAGTATTGCCGCTATGAGTGGGAATATGCGCTGCAAACGCGCTGTTCCGATCTGGCCTGTGAAGGGTTTATCCGCCCGGTCTACTGGGAAAAGCCCCTGCCAGATGTGCCAGACACACTCGGCCTGCTCAACTTTAAGTACGTGCCATTTGTGGCGGAAGCCATCGCCGCCGATGGCGGTCAGGCTCAGCCGACCTACATTATCGGGGATGTCACCGGGGGGAATGTCATCATTGGCGGTACGGCTGATATTCATGGGGATGCTAACGTCGATACTTAAAGGTCCGGTTGTTAGGTTCGGAACTGAAGCTGATGATTGAACAGGCCCTATTAAAGAAACAGTCGCATGGCTCGATGCCGAGCAGCGGATTTCCGAAGCCCGCTAGCGTGAACGGTTGCGGCTATTCTGTCGGGCTATCGGCTCGACACACACCACGACCGGGCCGCTACTCTGTGACCTGGTATACCAGTGACCGATATTCGTCACGCTCTTCTGGCAAAGACAAAACCACCACCCACCGCGATCCGACCTGTGCTTCTTCCGGGATGCTCACTTCTATATAGATTGCGCCGTCGGTCGTTGTTTCGGCCTCATCAACGACCACAGACTCGCTATCCGCTAGCCCCATCCCAATCTCTAGCATACGCTCGGCGGGTAGGCCGTTGGCGATCACCTGAACCGTAGCGCCAGCTTTCCCAGAAAGCGGGAACATTGCAACCAGCGGTGCGTCTAACTCGTCGGTGGGCGATGTCGCCTCCGCTTCGGTTGGCTCGCCGCACAGCAATGCTAACTCATCATCTTCGCTAACGCGGTAATCGTATTGCATCCCCTCATAAACCAGTGTGAACTGATACCCTTCGATGATCACCTGCGCGAAAAACCCTTCGGATGACTCGCAGCCGAGCGAAGCATCCGAGAATGTCTGCGCCTGCCAGGTATATTCCGTCAGGTCATCGACCTGTATATCTTCGCCTACCCGTTCGCTGAGTTCGTTTAGCGCGGTGTCGATCTGCGGTGGGGGAGTGTCCTCTTGTGCCCCGGCTGTAAATAAGCCCATCAATAGCATTAGGGTTAGGATCAAACGTTGCCATGCCATAGTCGCTTCCTTTTCCGGTGGTGTGGTGTGTGCCTGGTGTCAGTATGCCCATTTTGTCGGATACTAGCTACCCTCATCCCGCCCGATAACCACATAAAGCGGGTCTCCGGCGAATAGGCCACCCGGTTTATGCTGCGTCGTCACTAAACTGAACCCTGCTAGTGTCATGTAATGGCGGACCAGTTCGACATGCTGCGCGTCGGACATCTGCCGCCAGATGCGAACCGCTTTCGTCGGGAAGCATCGGTTAGAAAAGCTGACGATAAACGGCCCGCCTACCGTCAGCACTCGTCGCACTTCCGCGAACACCTCAAGCGGCTTCTCCAGGTATTGGACCGACACACAGCACATTACCGCGTCGAAGCTATCGTCGGCAAAGGGGAGCGTGGGATTTTGATTCAGGTTATGCACAATATGATCATTTAAGTCCGGGTTGGCGGCTAGTTCGGCGGCGTTCATACCCGTAGCATGGACAAACGCCGGTTCCGGTTGGCTGGGCAGGTGGGAATAACGGCTGCTCATCAGGTCTAGCCAGCGCCCGTTTGCAGGCAATTCTGAAGCGTAGACCGTATCGCGCAGGTAGACAACCGCACCCTGATCGATGTGGGCTACCATACGCGGTTGTTGGTAAAACAGATTATCATCGGTTGGGTCTTGTTTGGTGAAGTCATCCGCCAAGAAGTGATCCGTTGTGCGCGGCACAGGGCAATCTCCGTATAGATATTGGTAAGAATAACTTACATTTTAGCAGATCAACAACCGCCAACACCGGATTCTTATACCGACATTCATCTATTGAGTAACACTAAAACGACCGGTGCTAAAATTCGCATAGTCATTTAACACAAAGCCGCTTCACCAAACCCGGTATTTTAGCCCAAAAAACCCGTAACGTATTAGTTGCTCTGGATAGTTTGCAGATGATCATCCAATGCCCGGAAAATTTGATGCACATCCACATCAACCAGCATATCGACCTGCACCTGAACACGTTTGAGCTGAGAATGATCCCCCTGGAGCGCCATCAAATAAGCCTGTCCTAGTTCCGCCTCAAGGCCTTTAGCCTGCATAGATAGCGCCTGGGTAATTTCGGCAGCCTGTTCGTAAAAAGATGTCGCTGTCTCATATTCGCGATTGAACAGCGCACTATGCGCCTTGACCAGTAGCGCATTTGCCAGCACATGCCGCACCCCGATCTCTTGGGCGGCGTTGATGGCTCTGTCTGCATATTGTTGGGCATGATGATAATTTGGGCGCAATAGTTCGACGCGGGCAAGCGCCAAGTAGCCATAGGCAGTGGTCCGGTTTTCGATCAGGTTACGGGCCAGGTTCGCTGCTCGCCGGCTAAGTTCAATGGCATCATCATAGCGGCCCTGGCTGCACCGCAGTTGGCTGTAGATGATGTAACCCAAGGTTTGCTCCTGTCGGGTTCCCGTCATCTGCCAGATTTTGTTACTCTCGATGATATATTCTTCGCACATTTCAAAGTAGCCTTGTACGCGCAGCGCAATCGCCATTTGTTGTGTTGCAATAGCATAGTAATATTGTGCGCCGATCTTGCGTGCAAGTTCCCTGGATTGATCGTATAGCGCCTCTGCTTCCGCGTAGTTGCCCTGGATCAGATGCAGTTCCGCTATGTTGTTATTGGCGATGAGCCACCCCAAGCGATCCCCGATCTGCTCGCATAGCATGGCACTACTCGCATAATAATCGGACCCCACCTGAATCTTACCCATTTCTACCGCGTTGATCCCCATATTGTTATAAGTATCCGCCATGCCTTTTCGGTATCCTTCCGATTCGTAGATCGCCAGGGATCGCTCAAAATATGCCTGTGAATCGGCGGGTGTGCTGGTAATGGCGGTGATGATCCCAACGGTGGCGAGCGCATCGGCATGAACAAGGCGTTCGCCTGCTTTTTCTGCCAGTTCTAATGCTGCCTGTGCATTTTCCTGGGCTTGATCGTAACGCCCCAATCGCCATAAGATATTGGCTAATCGAGATTCGATCCGCGCCATTAACCCGTTATGAGGCTGTTTAACCGCCTCATTCATCGCCCGGCGCAAGTGAACAATCGACACTTCATTATTGCCTAAGCCATTGTGTGCCCGTGCAATGTAATAGAGTGTCTCCGGGTCGTGAAAACTGTGTGATAATTTCATATACCGTTGGAATGTCTCTAGCGCCTGCTGAAAACTACTCGTTTCGAGTTGCCGTTTGCCAACAACCTTCAGATAGTGCGCCTCTTTATCGTATTGACGGGCAGCCCGCCAATGAAAGGCGAGCATCGCTGCGTGATCATCTGGCTTTTCGTAGACGGCCTCTAGCGCCTCGGCAATTTGTTTGTGTAAGTGGTGCTTCTTGTCTTTTTCGATAGCGGCTACCAGGTTTTCTCGTAGCTTATCGTGTGTGAAGCGCCAGACCTCATCCTGCACTTCTAAAATAGCCGCATTAACCCCAGAGAGTAACCACTCGTCGAACGTCATTTGTTGGTAACTCGTGTCTTTGCTCTGCACCCATTGTAATACCTCCGGGGTGATCTCTCGCCCGGCTAGTGCGGCGACATGCAGCAGCGGGCGATTCTTTTCGGAGATGCGTTCTAAACGCCGGGCGATCACCGCATCTACGCCCCCAGCCACCACGCTTTCTGGGATGTGCAGGCCGATCTGCCTTAAGTTCCCGGCCTCTTCTGCGAGTGCCCGCACCACTTCGACCAAGAAAAAAGCGTTCCCTTCGGTTTCGCGGTGCAATAGGTCTAATAAATCCTGGTTGCTAGCCGCCTCAACACCTAACATCGCTTTTGTTAGGTTTGCGATGGTATGGGTAGAGAAGCGTTCTAATTTCATGTGCTGCATACCTGGCAAATATTCCGGTAAACCGGGTTGTTCGTCGCTTCGGTAGCTTCCGATCACCATTAAATTTGTTGTTTCGATTGTCTTGATGATTTCCGCTAGTAGGTTGAGGCTATCCGGCGACCATTGTAAATCCTCCAATACCAACACAATCGGTTGTTGTTGACGGAAAAAGAGTTCGATGATTGTATTTCGTAACCGTTGTTGCTCGGCCTCGCTAGTGAGTTCCGGTGGGTCGGGGAGGTGGTCATAGCCCAGTAACGTTTCAATATCCGGGATGATCTCGCGTAGTGTGCCGGCTTCTAATGTTGTCAGGTCGGAGGCCAACGCCAGCCGTCGCAACGGGTCGCGCCATGGTTGTAACGCCATCCCACCCCCGCTGACGGCCTGCCCGCGCAGTACTAGCATCCCCTCGACCATTGCCAACGTGCGGAACTCATCTACCAGCCGAGATTTACCGACCCCGCTTTCCCCACCGATGAGCCACGCGCTGCCACGCCCCGCCAGCAGATCACCGAGCGCGTCCTGCAAACTTTGCATTTCTGTATCGCGCCCGACAAAAGCCGATGCCTGTAGGTAGCTCTCGCGTAGCTCTACCGTTTCCGGCGGTTCCAGAATATCCGCCGCTTCGCATAATTCCAACAACGTATCGCTGGCGCTAAAGGGGCGCAGGTCGGGGTCTTTTTCTAGTAAGCTCGCCAATAACTCCTGGAAGTTCTCCGGGATGGCCTCCAAGTCCGGGATTTCATACAAGATGTCGTTAATCAGTTGGTTGGATAACCCCTCATCGAAAAGCGGCTGTTTGGTGAATAACTCGTAAGCGATTACCCCCAGGCTATAAAGGTCGGATGCGATGCCAATATCCCCACTTTGAAGCGCCTCCGGGGCCATATACGCAATCGTCCCCTGTATTTCGTCCTGGTCGATCTCATCTAGTTTGGTTGCAATGCCAAAATCTACCAACCGCACCATATTATGTTGATCAACTAGGATATTAGCTGGTTTTAAATCACGGTGGATAACCCCGCGCCGGTGCAGGTAGTCGAGTGCTTGCAACGTCTGGATCAATAGCTTAACGGGGTCGTTTTGACCCTGCATGGCATCCGTAATCGGTAATGCTTCATGGAGTAGTGTCATCGTAAAGTAAGGCATACCGCTTTGATCAAAGCCATAATCCAACACCGAAACAATATGAGGATGCCGTAACGAGGCCATCGTGCGGAACTCGCGTGCCAGCGCCAAGCGGTAGGCATGATCGGGGGTCCCTGTTTCTTGTGGCACATCGCGCCGCACACGTTTGAGCGCCACCACCTGCCCGGTGAGCCGGTCCTTGGCCCGGTAGACAGCCCCCATCCCGCCTTCACCCAGGGTGTTGGTGAGTTCGTACCGATTTCCCAAAAGTTGTGTTGTCGTCATACTAGGCATAACTCATCTTGCTAGATCATAACTTTATTATACGGTATATTCGGTCAGAGTAGGAATTACGAGCTAACAATCGCCCCAAAAAACCAGAATATATCCGGGTAGTGTGGCTTTTGAAACGCAGACAAGCTATATTTACCCTAATCGCTAGTTGCTACGATTCGATCATTTTCCGGGGTTTCACCCCGAATCCCCCCACTTTTTGAAAAAGGTGGACAAAAACTTTCACTGCCAAAATTTGCAATTTTGGCATACAAGGGGTCGAGGGGATTATCCGTCTTACGGGCATTTGAGGGTCGCGCCTTCAAGCACTAACTAGCAATCAAAGTTTATTTGTATCGTCAGATTACACAGAAATTAAGCTAGCTATGCCTGAATCCCAAAAACAAACCGTTCTCATTACTGATGACGAACCCGCTAACATTGACATCATCTCCTTGATACTCAAGCGGTTAGATGTCGATACCCGTGTCGCGTTGTCTGGTCAAGAAGCCTTAACCCTGCTCGAACAACACCCGGTCGATATGGTGTTATTGGATATAATGATGCCCGATATGAACGGGTTCGAGGTGCTAGAAAAAATCCGTGAAACGCATAATATGCAAGCACTCCCCGTTGTACTGCTAAGCGCCCTGGATTCTACCGAAGACATCATAAAAGGCTTAGAACTCGGCGCGAATGACTACATCCCCAAGCTGATGTCCTCACGGCTGATCCACACGCGCCTGGCTACCCAACTCCAGTTGATGCGCCTGGACGAAGAACGCCAGCATACGCTCGCCATGATGCGCAAAGCCAATGAAACCAACACCCGCCTGATGCGTATCGCTTCCCACGATCTGAAGAACCCACTCAATAACCTGTCGATGGTGCTTAGCGTGCTAGAACAAGACCCACTAACCGCGCCAGAATATCTGCCTATAGCTTTTCGTAGTATCGACACCATGACGGCTATCATTAATGAATTTCTGGATTCTGGCATCTTGCGCAATGGTGAATTTGAGATCAATTTACAACCTGTTAGCGTTGCCGACGCGATCTACGACGTTCTCCAAACGTTCCAACAGGCCGCCACTGTTAAGGGGGTCTCGTTGTTGCACGACATCAGCCCGGCCACCATCACCGCCGATGAACGTCGTTTGGCTCAGGTGCTATCTAACCTGGTGAGTAATGCCATCAAATACACCTATCCCTCAACTACTATTTACATCCAAGGTATGATAGATGAAAAGAGCTATCAGATAGATGTTATCGACCAGGGCAGAGGCATCGACCCGCAAGAGGTCGATAAGCTGTTCAAGCCGTTCAGCCAGCTTTCTAACGAGCCGACCGGCGGCGAAAATAGTACCGGCCTGGGCCTGTGGATCGTCCAACAGATGGTACAAGCCCAGGGTGGGGAAGTTGGCGTTAATTTAGAGGTTAGCGATGGCGCGAATTTCTGGGTGCGCTTCCCACTGGCAACCTGACGCGCTAATCGCTGCTGTTACTTGCAACGGAGATACGCTTGAGTGTCTGCAACAAGACCGGCCCCGGCCCGGTCAGGTGTGTCATGAAAAGGCCCTCATTGCTAAACAGGGCCTTACGGATACCACCTACCCCCCGGATGTCATAATCTACATTCCCACCAAAGGCCGCTAAGTTGCCGGTACTCACCGTTAAAGAGCGTCCCGCTGGTAAATTGACGTGCGAGAAATCTCCACTGCCATGCACCAACACCGTCCCCACCCCCGAAATTTTCTGTAAAAACAGCCCGGCCCCGCCAAACAAAGCTGCGCCCGCCCGCCGTGTTACCGTCACATCAATGTTAATATCCTGGCCCCACGCACACAAAAACGCGCCGCGTGTGGCGATAATTGGGCCTTTTTCCACTAAATCCCAGAGGATGATCTTGCCGGGTTGGTTGGCGGTCAATTGCGCCGTCTGACCACTGTTTTGAGCCTCCAAATACGTGAGCGATAACCCCTCCCCCGCGAAAGATCGCTTCACCGCCCCGCTGAACCCGCCCGGCACCCGCAAATTCCAGTTGATAGCCTCGGTATAAGTCATCAAAGACCCATTGCTGGCCCACGCCGTTTCACCTGGTTCAAACTGTAAACTCGCGTATTGGGCAATCTCGCCGCTGATTTTGTAACGCATAAGATAAAGCCTTTCTGTGATATACGGATCTCGTACCCGCATCCTATCATGCTTTGATAAAATTGAGTGTCATAAACCCCTTTTGTTGGGGGGATGTTGTCATTGTTTAGCGTTACCGCAGCCCTGCAAAGGGTAGGTATCCTTTGCACTTACGTTTTCGGATGCGCTGCGTCCGAAAAGCCAGGTTTTTGTGTAACTTAGGGGCTTCACCCCCGAACTGCCACAAACTCTTGCAAAAGCTTAACCAAAACTTTAGTTGTGAAAATCTTCGATTTTTACAAAAATCGTCTAAACCTTCATCTTGGATGACAAAATAGACGCTTTTTGTCCACTTTTTCTGGAAAAAGGGGTGGGGTGTGGGGTGAAACCCCACGATAGCCTAATCTCTACCTGTGTCGTTACAAAAAAAACGGTGATTGTAGGGGTTAAGCGTGCTGAACCAGGAGCATAGCACGCTATGCGCCTACGTTTTGAACCGTTATGGTCTTTAACGAGATCGAAATTTCAAACGTCAACAGCGCCTAGCGTTGTATCCGCGCTTGCGTGATAATAGTAACCAGTTTTTTGTGCATATATCGGAGATAGTTAACCATGCGCGGCTTACGTGTCTTGCTACTGCTTATTCTGTGCTTGCTGGTGGCGCTGCCTGCCGGGGCGCAAGCTCGCCACCTGAACCCCCAGGACCCACTAAACATCGCCGTTTACTGCCAAGGGACAGACATCACGGTCTACCACATCCGGGCCGATGGACAGGGCGAACAGGCCCTTTATGTTTCGCGGGACCAGATCAACGGGGCGGTTGCTCGCGCCTACACCTCCGGCGGGGCCGTGACGGTCGGCACAGGCGATTACAACGTCTCGCTGACGGCCCTGCCCGGCGTCCGACTGCGGGCCAGCCAACGCTTAGACGGACGCGACCCTTACGATTATGAATTTGCGGGGGATACCTGCGCTCCGATCAACCTCAACAATATTACGGCCTTCACCCCACCAACGGCAGCCAACCTCACAACGGATACCAGCATAACCGTCAGCGGTGCGACCACCCCCACCAGCAGCGCCACCATCGGCACTATCGACTACACCATCCAGCGCGGTGACTCGTTCTACCGTATCGCCCGTCAATTCGACATCAGCGTTGATGAACTAACCGCCGCCAATGGGACGGTTTTGTCCGATGTGATCTACCCTGGGCAAACATTGAAAATCCCAAATCAAGTCGTCCAGCCAACAGCGGGAACAGGTGCGCCGGCGGCACAGCCACAGACGCCACAGATCACAGTTGATGCCAGCGGCAACTTTTTGCAGGATGCGTCTTTCGACGGAATTTACTCTGGGCGCGGCTCCCCGGACCTGAACATCCCGGCGGCCTGGGGCTTGCAGGTGATCACCGCGCCGCGTGTATACGAGTGGCAGAACTTACGCCCGTATGCCTTCCCCCGACGAGACCCGCCGATTCACGGTGGCAACTTCTCGTTGAATATCAACCGGGGCTATGCGACGTTCTCGGTGTTGGTTTACCAACAAGTACGGGTGCCCACCAACGCGAGTTTAGAGGCCGGGGCCTGGGCGTGGTACGATACTTGCGATGCGGGGCGCTCTGTGTGTGATAACAGCGGCAACCCCAACTTCCGCGTCGGCATCGACCCGAACGGCGGCACTAACCCCTATGATAGCGCAGTAGCCTGGTCACCGTTTATTGCGCCGCAGGGCTTCTGGCAGCCGACGAGTGTCGGCGCGAAGGCTAGGGGCGATGTGGTCACGGTATACATCAGCGCCTCGCAAGAACTCCCACGCCCCATTAACGAACTTTATATTGACGATGCGTGGCTGCGCGAACGGTAACATGCCCGATGTGAAATAGCAGATTTCTTCGTAACGACTCAACGGCTCCTCACCCGAACCCCACGGTATTGTATCTCTACCTGAATCGGGGCTATTGCAAAGTCGAGTTTTCACAGCGCGGGGACGCTGTTCCCGCCCCCTGCAAAGGGTTTGCACCCTTTGAACCCATACTTTCGGACGCTTTGTGTCCGAAACAATAAGTTTTTGTTCGTAACTACTCAGCTTGCCCCCCACCCCGGCGCTAAAGCGCCACCCCTCCCCCACTATCGCCGCTTTAACGGCGGGAGGGAGGGGTTTTCACCACCTTCGGCTATGTTCACCCTGCTCTGATCTGGGTGTGTTCAAACGAAGGACCTGAGTTGGAACAACTATTTTTTGTGAAA
>DAOTUA010000359.1:0-12496 GCA_034437355.1 Anaerolineae bacterium
GGTGGCTCCGGGGGGGTGTCTTGGGCTGGGGCTGGCGGGAGGGGGTCGGCCTGCACACGATAGCGGTTGAACAGGTCGCGCACCCGTTGGGCGGCGGTCTGCGATTGGGCGGCGGCTTGCTGGGCCAGGTCAATCGCTTCGGGCTGGTCTGGCTGCTGGGCGAATACCTGCGCCAGCATATCGAGCGCGTCGTCTAAGTCGTCGTCGTCCCCGGCGATCTCGATCCGAATCCGGGCGCGGCGCAGCATCCCCCGGATGCGCTCGCTTTCCTCATCGGTTGGCTTCGCCGGCGGTTCGGCCTTGCCGTGGCGGGCCAGGTCCGCGAATAGGGCGCGTGCGGCTTCTTCGTAGGGGGTGTTCTTGGCGTCCCCCATCAGGGCGCGGGCGGCTTTCTCTAACGCGGAAATATCTTCCGGTGTGCTGTATGGAGATAGATCATTGATCTGCTGTCGCAGGCTGTCCAGCCGGGTTTGAAAGTCGGTCATACCGCCCTTATCCTTAACTCTAATGCGAAGTGATGCCGCGTTGTATGAGTGCCTACAGCGTATCAGCTAAAGGGCTTTTCTCACAAGCGTTTTTCATGTTTAGTGACGCGGGACGATCTCGTGCGTTTGGCGTAGTTTGATCACGCGGTTGGGTGGGTAGACGCCCTTCTTGAGCATCGTCAACGCATAGACCAGCGTCCCCGGCCCGATGACCGTACCGGGGTTGGTCACACAATTGCAACCACACTGCACGCCATCGCCCAGCACCGCCCCGAACTTGACCAGCCCGGTATCCAGCCGTTCGCCCTGGTACGGGATGATCACGGTTGGGCGTTGGCCTGTCGTCGGGTCCGGGTCAGCGTTCATCGGGAAGTTGCTGAGCTTGGTCCCGGCCCCCAGATTGACGTTTTGCCCCAGGATGCTATCGCCCACATAGGCGAAGTGTGGCGCGTGGGCGTTTTCTAGCAAGACGGCGTTTTTCGTTTCGGTGGCGTGCCCGGCAATCGCACCATCAGCTAACAACGTATTGGCACGGACGAACGCGCCCTGCCGCACCTGGCACCCGGCCCCGATCACGGTTGGCCCCTGGATGTACGTCTGTGGGGCGATCTGCGCCCCGGCCCCGACGTGAACCTCGCCGTCGATCACGACCGTCGGGTGTAAGCGCAGCGTATGCGCGTTGGCAGGGTGCGACGTGGCCAGCAAATGCGCAATGTAAGCCGGGATGCGCGGCAACGCCTCCCACACAAACCGGGTTTGATCAAATAGGGCGGCGTGGGCGCTTTTCGTCAATTGGAAGAAAGCCCCGGCATGTAACGGATATGCGGGCACGGTTAAAGCTGCTCCTCGGTTAAACCAAAACTGTACTGCATAAAAATTGCTTGCGAGTCGATTACGTCCTCGCCGGGGGCCGGTTCGCGCTTGATGTAGCTGCCGTCCGGCTGCATATCCCACGCGCCGACGTTATCCTGTAGGCCAGTGCGCAGCATCCGTAACAGGTAATTTTGCAGGCGCTCATCAAGCACGGGGTAGAGCGTCTCCACGCGGTTGAGCAGGTTGCGGCGCATCAGGTCGGCACTACCGCAGTAAATCTGCTGGTCCGGTGGTGCGTTATGAAAGTAGTAAATCCGTGAGTGTTCTAGGTAGCGCCCTATTATACTCACAACGCGGATATTCTCACTGAGGCCGTCAACGCCGGGCCGCAAACACGAAAAGCCCCGAATGATCATATCGACCTGCACGCCGGCCTGGGATGCCTGATACAGTTTGCGGATCAGGCTATCTTCTTCAAGTTGGTTCATCTTGAAGATCAGCCGCGCCTCTTTACCCTGCTGCGCCATGTCGATCTCGTTGTCGATCAGGCGTATGAGATCATCGCGCATGTACTCCGGCGCGACCAATAACCGCTTATAACTGGTGGCGGGGGCGTATCCCGTCAGGCGGTTAAATAATCGGCTGACATCCTCGGCAATCTCATCGTTACAGGTGAAGAAGCCGATGTCGGTGTACAGCTTAGCGGTGCTGGCGTTATAGTTGCCCGTCCCCAGGTGGACGTAACGGCGCACGGTGTCGCCTTCTCGCCGGACAACCAACGCGACTTTAGAATGGGTTTTGACGGGCAGTTCTTCGACACCATACGTCACATGCACGCCTTTGTGTTCCATCTGCCGCGCCCATACCAGGTTGTTTTCCTCATCGAACCGCGCTTTGAGTTCGACCAGTACCGCCACCTGCTTATCATTGCTGCGAGCATCCATCAAGGCCCGTACAACCGGCGAGTTCTTGCCAACGCGGTACAGCGTTGTTTTGATGGCGAGTACGTTCGGGTCGTTAGCCGCCTGCCGGAAAAAGTCCTCCACTGGGGCGAATGAATCATAGGGATGATGCACTAACACATCGCGCTCGTGGATGACCTCAAACACGTTTGGCGCTTGCAAGAACATATCTAGCAGGCGCGGCACATAGGGCGGGTCGCGTAGGTCCTCGTGGTTTTCGACTGCGCCGTACAGTTGTAGCAGGCTAGCCGTGCCGAGTGTGCCGTCTACGTGGTAAACATCTCGATCCGGCTTCACGTCCAGCTCACCGATCAGCCGGTTAAGCGTGCGCTGGCTAATGTCATCCGGCACGGTCAAACGGACAACCGACCCAAACTGACGTTCGCGGATGCTTTCTTCGATGAGGGCGCTCATGTCATAATCTTCGTCGGCATCCACCTCTTGCTCGTATTCGTAGTCAATGTCCGCATTGCGCGTCACACGGAAGGGCACCGCTTCTAAGACCGTCATACCGGGGAACAGCATATCCAGGTTTGCCATGATCAGATCATCCAGCCAGATGAACTTATCGACACTACTTTTGATCTCGTGTTCGGTACTGCCGTACTTGCGTAGGATGCTTTGCAGCGAGATTAAGCGCGGTAGCACGTCGTCGGGCACCTTCACCCGCACGAACTCCGGCGGGTTGTCTGGGCGGTCAGGGCGATCTAGCCAGACGGCTAGACTCAAGCTCAGGTTAGAGATAAACGGAAACGGACGCGCATGATCGACGGCGAGGGGCGTTAACACCGGGAACACCTCTCGGCTAAAGTACGTGCGCCCGGCCTCGCGTTGGTTGGAGGGCAACGCGGCTACGTCCAGCATCTCAATGCCCTTCTCCGCCAATGCCGCCAGCACCTCACGCTTGGCTTGCCGCTGTTGGGCGACCATCTCTAATACCCGGTCGCGGATCGTATAGATCAACTCGGCCGGTTTGTACCCATCTGGGCGCGGGCGGCTGATCCCCGCGTTGAGTTTATTATGTTGGTTGGCAACCCGCACCATATAAAACTCATCCAGGTTGTTGCTAAAAATCCCCAGGAACTTAACCCGTTCCAGCAGCGGGTTATTCGGGTCTTGAGCTTCTGCCAACACGCGGCGATTAAACGCTAACCAGGCGAGTTCGCGGTTAATGAACGTATCCGGGTTGAGTTCGGGTGCATCTGTGATTGTCACGGTGGGTTTACCTATAGTCTCGGTCACACATGAAGGCTATTATACCGCAGCCCGTCAAAAAATGGGTTAAGAGTCGGTCATGGCTGGCAAACCGGAATGTGGCTGGTTAGAATGCAACCGAATCAATCACCGGACCTACTGCTACAAAGGATAGACTTGTTATGCCCACACTCACTGACCCGCTGGTCCCTTTTGCGCCCATTACAGACGTTTACACTGTGCCGCTACAGGTGTTTGGGGATGAACGCGGTAGCTTTGCCGAAACTTTCCGGCGGGACTGGTTCCCGATGATCAACTGGGACGCACTACAAATGAACCGGTCGATTAGCCGGGCCGGGGTGCTGCGTGGGCTGCATTACCATCTCAATCAGGTCGATTACTGGTTATTGCTAGACGGGCGTATTCGGGTTGGCCTAGCAGACCTACGCGCATCCTCCCCGACGTACAAAACCGGGGCGGTCTTAGAATTGGATGCCACACAGCCCACCGGGTTGTTTATCCCGGAGGGGGTGGCACACGGGTTTTATTCATTAACACCAATGACGTTATTATATGTGGTCAACCAATATTATAACGGTGGGGCCGATGAGCGCGGCGTGGCCTGGGATGACCCGGCGCTCGGCGTTGCGTGGGGCGTACCGGACCCGGTGCTATCCGAGCGTGACCGCACCAACCGCCCACTCGCGGATATTCCCGCCGCCGAACTGCCCGCCTAGCCCCGGAAGGATACCGCTAATGAAAAATGATCGTGATCAGTGGATTGTGATCGGGTTGGCGCTCATCGTTGGCCTGACAGTCACATTTTTATTCGATGGGCTATTCGGTATTGGGCTGGCTGTGGTCGCTGGCTTGGGGCTGGGGTGGGGGTATCGTCATTTCATCGCGCCGGATGATCCCGATTAGCTAGCACAGGGTAACTACTCAGGGGTGAAGCCTCTGAGCAGCCACAGTGCAAAAGCTATTTACTATTTCACATCAGCCGTATAGTATCTACACGCAAGCGTGATATGATCTCTGCGCTGTATCGAATGGGCAATAATTCCGTCATACATAGCAAAGAAAGGCTAGCCGATGATCGATACCCCAGAACAAGCCCCTCATACACAAAAATCTGCAACGCCAATACAAGACCTAACGTTGAGTGTGATCATCCCGTGTTATAACGAAGTAGACAACCTGCGTATGATACTCGGTAAGGTCCGCGAGCAGAGCGTGGTTGATGAAATCGTGATTGTGGATGATGGTTCTACTGACGGCTCGCGGGATATTCTGGCGGAAATCGAGGCGGAAAACGACCCATCGATCAAGATTTACTATCACGAAGTGAACATGGGCAAAGGCGCGGCCCTGGTTACCGGGTTTCAACAGGCCACCAGTGATATTTTCTTGATTCAGGATGCCGACGACGAATACGACCCCCGCGAATACCCGCGCTTGATCCGCCCAATAAAAGAGGGGAAATCCCCAGTTGTGTACGGCTCTCGCTTTTTGGGTGGAGAGCGCAAAGCGATGTATTTCTGGAATATGATTGCCAATAAATCGCTCACGCTAGCAACAAACCTCTTGTACAACTCGATTTTGAGCGATATGGAAACCTGCTATAAGGTATTCCGGCGGGAGGTGGTCGAGGGCATGACGATCCACGCCCGCAGCTTCGACTTCGAGCCGGAGTTCACCGCGAAGGTGCTAAAACAGGGGATTTTCATCTACGAAGTACCAATTAGCTACAACGGGCGGCGTTGGAATGAGGGGAAAAAAATCAAGTGGACCGACGCACCGATTGCGCTCTGGACACTGTTCAAATATCGTTTTATCAACTGACGCTATCACCCTGCGCCCTAATGTGATGAGCCTGCCCGGTAGGTAACCTGCGTCGCTTCATATGGGGGGGAGCGTGCTTACACCACATCATTAAAGAGACACACCATAGCATGACCACACGCGGCAGCAATCGGTTTTTTCAATTCAATTACATCCCTTACCCACTCTGGCGGCGGCAGGCCCCACCAGGGGCGCAGGCGGCCCTACGCCCGCTATTGCAGCCGCATTACCCCATCCATGAGGATACCCCAACCCCAACGCTTAACGATGTCGTGGGCTACTTGCACCGCTTCGGTTTAATGCCGGGGCGCACCCCCGACGAGATCAAGACCGCACTACCCGATCACACGCCCGCTGTGATCGCCACCGCACCGGATACCACGCCCGCCTACACCGATACACCCGCCCGCCTCCCCGCACAATGGGAACCGCTAGCGCGTGTGATGATCGCGTGGCCGGTCAACTTCCCGCCGTTATGGGAAATGCACGCGCAGATGGTGGCGGCACTGGCTGAGGTGGTGGATGTGCAGGTGAATGTACCGGGCCCGTTGTGGGGGGCTGCTGCCAGCTTATACCTGTTCGCACGCGGCAAAGCAGATATGTCGCGGGTGCATTTCTACGACCTACCAACCGATGACATCTGGATTCGCGATTACGGGCCGTATGTCGGGTTAGATGCGCATAACCAGCCGATTGTTGTAACGATGATCTACGATCCGTTACCCAACTACCCGCAACAACGCGACAATGCCATGCCAGCACGCTGGGCCGCCCACGAGGGCTACCCGGTACATCCGCTTCCGTTGCACGGTGAAGGCGGCAACGTCTGGTCCGATGGGGTGGGAACGCTGCTGATGACCAATCAGGTCTATCGCCTCAACCCAGGCCAAACCCGTGACACGCTACTAGCGACACTGCATCAAGCCTTCAACTTCGATAAGCTGATCCTCGTCCCGCGTTTGCGTGTAGAAGAAACCGGGCATGTCGATCTGCTCATCAAGATGGCGAGCGCCGATACGCTGCTCATCAGCGCACCAGACGCGCTGTTCACGGCGGATAGGCTGCGGGCGGCCCACAGGCAACTTAGCCGCACCACCAACGCACGCGGCGAGCGTTATCAGTTGGCCTCGCTACCGACACCACCGCTATACCTGAACTGGTTTGGCTTCCCCATCCGGCGCAGCTACACTAACGCACTGACGGCTAACGGGCGTGTCCTCGTCCCCGTGTACGGGGTCCACACCGACGACCTCGCGCTACGAACCTACGAACAGGCCATGCCGGGGTACGACATCTACCCGATTGACTGCACAACCGCCGTCAACGGGGGCGGCGCAGTCCACTGTATGACGAAAGAAGTCCCGGCAGTGGGTTAGGGGATGCGGGAAATCTGCCGGGAACGTTTCAACCGAAAAGGATATGCTGTAGAGCGTACAGGGCAATCGCACCAAAACTGAATCGACGTCAAAAGCACATCATCATATCTTGTTGAAACGTATAGCAGGGGCTTTGCCCCCTAGCAATCCTTGACCAGCAGTTTTTGGTCAATCTTTTTCACAAGTTTGGCAGGGTTTGGGATGCGATCCCAATCTATGCCACCAGAAAAATTTGATGCGCTTACCCTGGTGGATCGTACTTGAAACTTTGCCGCAATAACAATTATCGTTAAAATATAATTACGCAGGGGTTCCACCCCCACCCCCCACAAGATTTTGCAAAGGTTCGACCAAAACCTAACCTGCGAAAATCTTCTGTCAAACGTATACCTGTGAAAGCTGGCTATAATAACACCACATGCTAACGGAGATTCTACTTTGCCAAAATTGAATATCAGCCTTGCACAATTTCATATCACTTTGGGCGACACCACCCGCAACCTGACCGCCGCCCAAAGAATGATCGCCGAAGCGGTCAAACGACGCTCACAGGTTATCTTACTGCCGGAGTTATGGTCTACTGGGTACGATTGGGCCAACTACCGCAAAGAAGCGCACGAACTCAATTCGGGGATGTTTAATACCGTATCCTCGATGGCGCAACAGGCCAAGGTCAGCATTTTAGGGTCTTTATATGAAAAACGCGGCGATAACACCGCCAATAGCGCCGCCTTTTACGCCAACAACGGGCGTTTGATGGGCGTCTATCGTAAGATGCACCTGTTTCAGTTATTCGATGAACACCGCTACCTGCAAGCCGGCAACTCCGCCCTGACGATGGACCTGCCGTGGGGGGCAACCTCATTGGCGATCTGCTATGACCTGCGCTTCCCGGAGTTGTTCCGGCGTTACAGTGACGATGGGGCCAAACTTATTTTCATTGTAGCGGAGTGGCCGCTAGTGCGGATCGAACACTGGCGGACGCTGATCCGGGCACGGGCGATAGAAAATCAGGTCTTTATTGCGGCAGTCAATTGTGCCGGGCAAACGGGAGATACGGTTTTTGGCGGGCACTCTATGATCGTGGACCCCTGGGGTAAAATCATCGTAGAGGCGGGCGAACAGCCCATGTTACTCACAGGGGAGATCGACTTAGACCAGGTAGACGCTATCCGCAAACAGATTCCCATTATCGCGGACCGCCGTACCGATCTATTCTAACCTCCGTCGTAACTGCTCCGAGGCTTCGTCACCGAACCCCTACGGCTTTTGCAAAGTGACATGGCTGACTATTGGGCGCTGCCCAAACCCGTCACTTTTTGAAAAAAGTGAGCAGAAACTTATCATTTCGGACGATTTGCCTCCGAAAACACGGTTTTAAAGGGTGCAAACCTTTTCCAGCGGGCGAGGACAGCGTCCCCGCGCTGTGAAAACTCGACTTTGCAATAGCCGTGACCGAACCCCTACGATATTGTATCTCGACCTGAGTCGTTACGGCTTCGGTTATTCTAGGCGTTGCCGGGGCGGTTTCTGTTTCGGCAGCGGGATGTCGAACGTCATTTCATCCGGGCGGACGGTTTCTTTTTCATTGCCGTGATAAGCCGGTGACAACTTACTGCCAGAGCGCCAGTAACGCGGGTGGGCACTATCCGTAAATTGCCCCAGATCGGCCTGTGCGCTCCATTTGGTGCCGTCTGGTAATGTTGTGGCTGTGTCGAACTGCGCATCCGTCAGGTCGGCATTGAGCAGGTCCGCGTTGGTCAACACGACACCGGCTAAGCTCGCCCCGTTAAAAGCCGCCCCGCGCAGGTTGGCGCTTAGCAGGTTAGCTGCGGTTAAATCCGCCTGCGAGAAATCCGCAGTTTCTAAGCTGGCATAGCTTAAATCTGCGCCACAAAGTTGAGCCTCACGGAACGTTGCCTGGCCCAGCTTGGCCCCGAACAAATTGGCGCGGTCTAGCTGCGCCCCGATAAACACCGCACCTTCGGCACGGGCGCTAAACAGTTCGGCCTCTGTCAGTTGGCAATGGCTCAGGTTGGTGCGATGCAATACCGCACTGCCTAAGCGGGTGCGCGTCAGGTTGGCCCCAGACATATCAATATCGTGCAAATCCGCTTGGGATAGGTCCGCCCCAGCCAGCATCCCTTTTTCGCCAGCTAGCCAGCCGTGCATCCGCATGTCTTTGATCCCGTGGAGGGCCAGGTGGTTCGATTGCCCGGCGACTTGCTGTAACAAGCGGGGGCGTAAATCCAGGCGGTAATTTTGTTGATGGCGCACAAAATACAGACGATCAACCAGCACCAGCACGATTACCGCCGTCAGGACATGCGGCAGCATCTCGATAAAAAACGAACTCGCATCGCTGAGCAGCCATACCCCCAACGGATACAGCACCAGCCCGGCCCCGACCCCCACCCCGAAGTACAGCCAGCGATTCCCCGGCACCCCTCGCGGGAAGTTATCTCCCATAACGTTCAACCCCATCGTTTGACGCTTGCATTTAATGACATATTAACACAACTTTTGTTGGTTTCTGATGTTCGTTTCGGATTTGATCTGTTTTGGTCATAGCCATGAGCTAAACTAAAAACCTATGTTGGCGCAACTGTGAGGAATCCCGTTTGATG
This sequence comes from Anaerolineae bacterium, assembly GCA_034437355.1. Lineage (GTDB taxonomy): Bacteria > Chloroflexota > Anaerolineae > Aggregatilineales > Phototrophicaceae > DAOTTY01. The sequence goes on from DAOTUA010000359.1 coordinate 9,300, forward strand.
TTTGAACTAGATAGTATCCCTATAGTGGTACCGTTAGTCAGCTTTGTGCTGGTGGCGTTAGCATCTAAACAGATCGGCAAGACGTTCTCCAACTTTGGTCTCCCCTATATTACCGGATATTTGTTGGCAGGTACACTCGCCGGGCCGTTTATCTTGGGGATGATGCCGTCCGGCTCGACCGAAGAACTACGGTTCATTGATGAGTTGTCGCTGGCGGTGATCGCCTTCATCGCCGGGAGCGAACTCTACTTGAAAGAAATTCGAGATCAACTGCGCAGCATCCTCTTAAACGCAACCGGGATCGTGGCGGCGGCGCTGTTGTTAATCGGGGCAGCGGTGTTTGCGCTCTCCGGGGTGATCGCCTTCGCGGAGGGCTTCACCATCGCGGAACGGATCGCGATGGCGCTGTTAGGCGCGACGGTGTTGCTGGCGCTTTCGCCGGCCTCTACTATCGCCGTCATTCAAGAAGTCCGGGCAAAAGGCCCGTTTAGCAAGACGCTTCTGAGCATCACGGTGGTAATGGATGTTGTGATTATTGTATTGTTTGCGATTGCCGCCGCCTTCGCCGGGACACTCATCGAAGGGCGTGAGCTTAGCGTGATATTTGTCTTGCTGCTGCTGCTGGATTTGGTGCTGGCGGTGTTGCTCGGTGTGCTAATAGGGAATCTGTTAAGCGTCATTTTATCGACCAGGTTAAACAGCATCATCAAGACCGGCTCGATCTTGGTTGTGGGGTTATTGTTGTTTACGGCTGCTTTCTACGTCGATCAACTCAAGCTAGGGGTACACCTGGAGCCGTTACTATCAGCGATGATCGCCGGGTTTTACGTGACAAACTATACGGACCACCGCAAACAGTTTGAGCAGGTTTTACACGATGTAAGCCCGATCGTCTATGTGGCCTTTTTCACCTTAACCGGGGTGGCGCTCAAACTAGATATTCTGATCGCAACTGGTGGCGTGGCGTTGCTGTTATTCTTCGTGCGGGCCTTGTCGATTTTCGTTGGGTCGTACTTTGGCGGGGCGTTGGCGGGCGAATCCAAGCAATTCCGGCGGTTAGCATGGGCCGGGTTGATCACCCAGGCGGGGATCGCGCTTGGCCTAGCGCGTGAGGTCGCGGTCGATTTCCCCAATACGCTGGGCGATTCGTTCGCCACGATGATTATTGCGGTTGTCGTTCTCAATGAGGTGTTCGGGCCGTTGCTGCTCAAGTTCGCACTCCGGCGCAGCGGCGAAAGCCACGAGCGCGGCGAGAGTATCCCCAACCAAACCCGCGACGCAGTGATTGTCGGGATCGAAGGGCAATCGCTAACCCTGGCCCGCCAACTGACGGCGCATAACTGGCAGGTCCGGCTAGCAGATACCGACAGATCGCGGGTGAGTTTGGTCGAAGAGAAAGATATGCACCCACACTATATTACCGGCGTGAGTGATGATTGCCTGAACGATATTATGTCGCCCGGCACCGACGCAGTGATCGCGATGTTGGATGATGACGAGAAAAACTTGAAAGTATTAGAAACCGCCTATGAGAAATTCGGGGTCGAGCGTTTGGTGGTGCGCCTCAATAACCTGAATATGCGTGCCCAATTCGACACAATCGGGGCTAAGATCGTGGACCCCGCAACGGCCATGGTCAACGTCCTCGATCAGTTCGTGCGTGCGCCACAGTCGGCGGCGCTGATGTTACACCAGGACCCGAAATACGACATCGCCCAGATCACCATCACCGAACGCGACATCGACGGAACACTGCTACGCGACCTACGGCTGCCAGCCGATGTTCTCGTCCTGGAAATTTCACGCAAGGGGCAGGCGATTGTCCCGAATGGGCACACCAAGCTACACTATCAAGACGATGTAACGCTGGTGGGCAGCCCGACCAGCTTGGAACAGGCCACCTTGCGCCTAGGGTTTTAACCCCGGTGTAAGGGGCGGCGTAACGATCCACTGGATTGATCTCGGTGATAGGAGGCGCTTGTTTGCCGCAACAAAACCAGTTTATCGAAGATGTGCAGCGCCACGAACGGACGTGGGGTAACCAATCGTATACAGGCCGCCCCACGTTGGCGGATATTCTGGCGGCGGAAGTCGTCGTTTTCTGGCAGAACCCGCCGAAAAACCCGCAAGTCCCGCCGGTGCAAACCATCAGCCTGCATCCGAGCTTGGATGAACTGGGCCGCTACCTGGCGCGTATGTTCTTACGCGCAACCGCTACCGGAGAACGCAAGTACATCTCGAAAATCTACGCCGGTAAACGGCTGGTCAAAATCCGGTCGGTGCAGGTGACCTTCGAGCCAGCGTCAACCGATTAAACCGTCAGGCTGGCGACTTGCCCCTGTAACCGCTTGACTTGTGCGATCACATCTGCTTTGGGGGTATTGGCATCAATGTTGTTGGTCATTTCAACCAGGTAAACGCTCATCTGCTCAATATGTTCGTTGAGCGTGTCGTTGGCCTTTGCCTGCACCCGCGCATCGATCTCCAGGTTAACGAGTTTGGCAAACTCGCCCACAATTTCGATCTCGTCTGCGGTCCACTCATGCGGCTCGCTATCGATCACGCAGAACGACCCTAGCGATTGCCCACTGGAGGTTTTAAGCGGCATCCCCAAGTAGCCGATCACGTCCAGGTCCGGGATTGCCTTATTCGTTTTCAACAAGTCATGTTCCCGCGCATCAGAGACGATCAGCGGGTCGCCACTGGTCACCACATGCTGGCAAAACGAATGGGATAGCGGCGTGCGTCGGTCGGATTTCCACGGTTCCGGTAAGCCCTCGCTACTTTTAAAGAACTGGTAGTCCGATGCAACCATCGACACCAACGACACCGGCACGCCAATTACACGCGAGGCGAGCTTTGTCAGCTTGTCGAAAAAGGGTTCTTCGGGTGAATCCAATAGGGCGAGGTCTCGCAGAACTTTCAGGCGTTCCATGTTTTGCAAGACTTTTTCATATTTGTTCAAGTTAGCATTCCTTTGCATGTTATCTGTTACATCCTAGCAAAATGCGTAGGGTTGGTGGGGTTTCACCCCACACACTAGCACTTTTCCAGAAAAAGTGAACAAAAAGCGCCCATTTTGACTGAAAATAACCCTCTTATCGCTTTCTTTGCTTTTTTACGTAACTACTCAGGTACTCGCCTGAATACCCCCATCCCCTAGCCCCTTACCCCCATAAAGGGGGAAGGGGAACAGT
>DAOTUA010000360.1:0-2459 GCA_034437355.1 Anaerolineae bacterium
TTGAACCCGTTTTTTTGGACGCTTTGCGTCCAAAATGATAAGGTTTTGCTCACTTTTTTCAAAAAGTGACGGATTTGGGCAGCGCCCAATATTCAGCCATGTCACTTTGCAAAAGCCCTAGCCGGGTAACAGGTCCGCTTGCCCGCTTCGTAATTCTCAATATAGTATAACAAAACTGATATACAAAGGACGTAACTTTGCCTCAAAAGGTGATGATCTATACCGATGGCGGTTGTAGGCCAAACCCCGGCCCCGGTGGATGGGCGGCGTTGATCATGTATGGGGATCACAGTAAAGAACTGGCGGGCGGGGCAGCCCAAACCACCAATAATCAGATGGAAATAACGGCAGCTATCGAAGCGTTAGAATCGCTCCAGCGCCCGTGTGAGGTGGTGATGTACACCGATAGTCAGTATCTCAAAAACGGGATTACCTCGTGGATGGCCAACTGGAAAAAGAACGGCTGGAAAACCGCTAGCAAAAAACCTGTTAAAAATCGTGAGCTGTGGATACGGTTGGAGGAGGCTACCCAACGCCATCATATTACCTGGCAGTGGGTGAAAGCCCATGCAGATAATGCGTACAACGAACGGGTAGACCAACTTGCCACCGCCGCCAGAGAACCGTTTGAGTAGGGAGTGTGCATGTGATGGGAATGCGTTTTGAGTGGTACGACGAAGAAAATAGTATTCTGATAGAACGGTATGAAGGCTACTGGGATGTTGAGGCGTACATCAAGATGATCGATGCGGAAAATGAGATGTTGGTAGCACATGGTAAGACCACAAACGTGATTGTCGATATGTCGGGGTCGAATGTTTTCCCGGCAGACCTGGTAAAAGGGGCCATGTACGGGGCTAAGAATATCTCGCCGTGGATCGATATATCGGTGTTTATCATGCCGATGACGTTAATGCGCCGGATTGTCACGATTGCGGTATCGGTTGCACCAGGATTAAGCGACACGATCTACTTTGTAGATTCGGTGCCGGAGGCGGCGGCGGTAATCTACGATCATCTTGGCGTCACCGCCAAGGCCAAGTCGGAACAGGAATAATTGGCGTTGGCATTTTTGGCAGGATGCGGTTTAATCGGTATTCAATACGTTTTTCGGAGGGCACGATACCATGCCGCAGCTTGCACAGCGTATTCAGAAATATGGCACCACTATTTTCACGGAGATCAACAATTTGGCGGCCCAATACGATACCGTTAACTTGGGCCAGGGCAAGCCAGATTTCGATAGCCCGCCGGGGATGGTCCAGGCGGCAGTAGCGGCGTTTCAGTCCGGGGAGTATAGCCAGTATGCGCCGGGGTTTGGTGCGCCGGCGTTGCGTGCGGCACTCGCAGAACATATCCAGCGCGTTTACGGGTATACACCGGATACCGACGGCGGGATCATCGTGACGTGTGGCGCGACCGAGGCTATTTATGCCGCGATTGCGGGGAGCATTGATCCGGGTGATGAGGTGATTGTGATCGAGCCGTTCTACGATATTTATGTACCATCCATCGAAATGGCGGGCGGTGTGCCGGTATATGTACCGTTGACGGTCCCCGGTTGGACGCTAGACCCCGCAGCATTGCGGACGGCTTTCTCCGAGAAAACCCGCGCCATCGTGATCAACACGCCTAACAACCCGACCGGGCGCACGTTCACTCGTTCCGAACTCGAAGCGGTTGCTGCGCTGTGTGTGGCGTTTGACGCGCTGTGCATTGTCGATGCCGTCTACGAACATCTCACTTACGATGAGGCACAACATATTTCGGTGGCCTCTTTGCCGGGAATGGCGGACCGCACGCTAACGATAGGTAGTGTGGCTAAGACGTATAGCGCCACTGGCTGGAAGATCGGTTGGATGTATGGCGACCCGCACATTATCACCGGGGCCTGGCGAGCGCATCAGTTGATGGCGTTTGCGGTTAACCACCCCTCGCAGATCGGGGCGGCCCACGCTTTGCGGATGCCTGCAAGCTATTACGACGAGCTACGCGCTATGTACCGTCGCAAGCGCGATCTGCTGCTGACGGGGTTAGATGCTGCCGGGCTGACGTACACCCAACCGGACGGCGCGTTCTATGTGCTGGCGGATTTTTCCGGTGTGTTTGATGGTGATGATGTCGCTTTCGCCCGCCACCTCATCGAGCAGATCGGGGTGGCGGCGATCCCGCCGTCGGCCTTTTACAGCAAGCCGCACAAGCATCTGGCCCAGCACTATATTCGCTTCGCCTACTGCAAAACGGATGAGACGCTCGAACGGGCTTGCGAACGCTTGGCGCGTCTGCGCAAATTCTAACCGTCCTGTAACAATAGGGTCAAAGCACCGTCGGCGTGGGTGATGCTATACTATGAATATTCCGTTGCGCTTTGGGGACTTTGTGCGGCGGTTCTGTTTTTTGTTATACACAGGGCATAAAGTCCCCAAAGCGCAACGGAATATTCATAGTATAGCATCACC
>DAOTUA010000361.1:0-3315 GCA_034437355.1 Anaerolineae bacterium
GCGGGCGCGGGGCGGTCAGAATCGGTTCGGGGCGGTGTTAGATTCTACGCTCGACCGTTATGCTGACGGTTTCATTTTTGGCAGTTTGGGTTATTATTTTGCAAGTTTGGGTCAGTTTAATTTGATGATAGCGGCGCTGCTGGCGCTTGTCGGTAGCTTTAACGTTAGTTATGTGCGGGCACGCGGGGCCAACCCGGATACTAACCTGAAAGTTAAGATCGGGTGGTTTTCCAGGGTCGAGCGTTTAATTGTGATCGTGTTGGCTTTATGGCTGCACCCCTGGCTGATCGGGCCTGGTATCTGGCTACTTGCCGCCGGGACGCACCTCACTGTTTGGCAGCGCCTATGGTATATAAGACAAAACATAGAGGATTAACAACGAGATGGACGTTTTATTTATCGTGCTGGCGGTACTTGGCATTGTTTTGATCATTCTCCCAGAATACCTGGGACGTGCGCCACAGGGCGCAAGCATCCGCGAACGACTAGGCGAACGCTCTGAGATGATTCTGGGGATCGTCGGTAGTGTGGGGATGTTGGTCTTTCTGATCGGGCTGATCGGGTTTTTGTTAAATCGGTTTGTACCCAATGTGGACCTCTCGCAAGGCATACAGTTCAACTCTCGCGAGAGTTTGCTATTGTGGGGAGCGTTGCAGATTCGCTATTACGGGATCATCATCGTGCTGGCGATGTTGGTTGCGGCGAATGTCGCGGCCCGTTTAGCGGTTGTGGACCAACGTAACCCGGAACACATCTGGGGGGCGCTGACGTGGGCCATCATCCCCGGTATTATCCTGGCGCGGCTGTGGTTTGTGACCTTTCCGCCGGCGGTCTCCGGGTTGACGGCGGGCTACTATTACAGTAACTTCTTCGACCTCAACAACGGCGCGATTGCCATCTGGAGTGGTGGCTTGAGCATTTTCGGGGCGGTGATCGGTGGGTTTGGCGGGGCCTACATCTATTTTGTCCGCAACGGTTTAGCGGTCCCGGCGTGGCTGGATATTGCCGCCGTTGCGTTACCGTTGGGCCAGGCGATTGGGCGTTGGGCCAACTACGTTAACCAAGAGCTTTACGGCGCACATACCAATTTGCCGTGGGGGATTCAGATCGATAGCGCCAATCGGGTGTTCCCGTATGAAAGTACCGTACAATGGCCGGTCAGCGAAACGTTGTTCCACCCGTTATTTTTATACGAAAGTCTGTGGAGTTTCGTAGCGTTTATCGTGCTGTTGAACCTGTTTCTGCGCAACCGTCACAAGATGACGCCGGGGAACCTGTTCTTGATCTATCTGTTGCAATACAGCCTGATTCGCTTCTTGTTGGAGTTCTTGCGTTTGGAAGTCAGCGAGCTAGCCGGGTTGAATGTCTCGCAAGTGGTGACGGCTCTTGTGTTCGTCGTTGCCGGGGTGTTGTACGTCATGCGGCGCGGTGCGGATGTCAAGCGCAAAAACCTGAAAGACCGACCGTTACCGAGTGAAGCAACCGCCTAACCGCGACAGTTGCCATCACATGGGGACTTATGCGTCCCCATGTTACGTGGATGGGTGTTAGGCCAACCCATAAATAGCCGTGAACTTGTCTTTTAGGTATTGGATGTACGGCCCGCTGTTAATATCGCCGCCGGTGATACGGCGCGTCAGTTCTTTGGTGTTGTACTTGCGCCCGTGCGCGTGGATGTTCTCGTTAAGCCAGGCTAGCAGCGTGCTAAAGTTGCCATTGGCGATGTCGTCCGGGATGCTTGGCACCTGCTCGATGGCGGTATTGTAGTATTGCACGCCAAGCAGGTTCCCCAGCGCGTAGGTGCTAAAGTAACCCAACGCGCCCATCGACCAGTGAATATCCTGCAAGCACCCTTGGGCGTCATCCGGCGGGATGATGCCGAAGAACTCCTCAAAAGTCGTGTTCCATAGGTCTGGCACATCTTTCACGGCGACCTCACCGTTGATCAGCTTTTGTTCGATCTCGAAGCGCAGCATAATGTGCAGGTTGTAGGTACACTCGTCCGCCTCCACGCGGATGAACGACGGCGAAACCGCGTTGACGCTCTTATAGAAGGTCTCCACGTCTACTCCGTCTAGTTGAGCCGGGAAGTGTTCGACCAACTTCGGATAGGCCCACGCCCAGAAACCACGGCTGCGCCCGACTAAGTTTTCCCAAGTGCGAGATTGGCTCTCGTGGACGCTAAGCGAAGTTCCGTTGCCGAGCATGGTCCCGGCCAGCGCATCGCTGATACCCTGTTCATACATCGAGTGCCCGCACTCGTGCATCGTGCCGAACAGCGCCGGGTTAAGCCAGTTTGGGTTATAGCGGGTGGTGATGCGGCTATCGTTCTTAGAAAAGCTGGTACTAAAGGGGTGAACGGCGTCGTCGATGCGCCCCCGGTTGTAATCGTAGCCGATGGCTTCGGAGATAAAGCGACCGAACGCCCGTTGTTGTTCGATCGGGAAGGGCTGCTTCACAACATCGTCACTGACGCGGTTTTGTACCTCAGCGATGGCTGCGACCAACTCGACCAACTCGCCGCGATGCCCATCAAAAATGGCTTTGACCTCTGCCGTGGTCAGGCTGCTTTCGTATTCGTACAACAGCGCGTCGTAGGGGCTGCCGTCGTAGCCCATATATTCGGCGCGTTGCTGGCACATAGCGACGATCTCGGTTAAGTCCGGCTCGAACAGCCCAAAGTCGGCTTGTTCTCGTGCTTGTTTCCAGTGATGGTGCGCACGCGCTGTTAGGGCGGTGAACTTGGCGACGAACTCGGTTGGTAGCTTGGTGGCGTCCTCGTAGTCTTTACGGACAACGCGCAGCATACTCGCCTCGGTGGTGTCGTAGTCCACGTCGTTGAGTTCGTCCTGGGCGGCATTCAGCAGGTCGCCAGTTTGGTTGGAGGTGAACATCTGATGGGAAATACGCGAGAGCGTTTCGAGTTGTGCGCCGCGTGCCTCCGCGCCTTGGGGGGGCATCTGCGTTTCCATATCCCACTGCAACACAGACGCGGATCGCCCCACATTGTAAACATCGCGCAGGTGCTTGACCAACGCCTCGTATTTTTCGCCCATATAAAAATCTCCTGATAGGTAGGTAAACTATTTAACGGTGGTGTCACATTAAATCAGTTTAGCAGACTATCCGTGTCCGTTCAAATATTTTTTAACATGCGATAATGACTCAGCGGCTTCGCCTTTTTACAAAAAACGTAACTACTCAGCCCTCACCCCAACCCCTCTCCCAAACGTGCCTTTGGCACTGGGAGAGGGGCTAAATCACGCGATGAGAAGTCCCCCTCTCCCCGCGAAGCTGTGGGAGAGGGGGATTTAG
>DAOTUA010000362.1:0-8529 GCA_034437355.1 Anaerolineae bacterium
GAACATGGCCGAAGGTGGTGAAAACCCCTCCCTCCCCCCGCTAAAGCGGCGATAGTGGGGGAGGGGTGGCGCTTTAGCGCCGGAGTGGGGGGCAAGCTGAGTAGTTACAGATAAAATCCCTAATACGCCTGATGTAAAATTGCGGATTTCTGTTTATCTTTATGCTTTTCTCTTCTTTCTTTCCAGAAAGAAAGAAGCAAAGAAAGCGATGAGGGGATTATTTTCAATGAAAATGGACGCTTTTTGTCCACTTTTTCTGGAAAAAGGGGTGGGGTGTGGGGTGAAACCCCACCAAACCTGACAGATTTTGAATTTCACATAGAACGTCTAATATCATTCATTTAAGGAGATCATCATGACGCAAGTGCCCCCCCCAAAAACAGAAAACGGATCGGCTATCACCCCAGCGACATCTTCACCGCCGGCTACGTCCGCCGGTAAGGTGTTATTGTGGAGTGGTGCGGGGGCGTTAGGCTGCCTGTTGATGCTGGTGGCGCTTGTGTTTTTCTCGGCGTTGGCTGTCGCGGGGACGCTAAACGGTGGGGTGCGGCTGATGAACCAGACGCTAACCAACCTGTTCGATCCGCCGCCACCTTCGGCAAGGGTGGCAACTTCAGAAACGATTGTGAACCGTATCCAACCGTTGGGGCAGTTGGTGAGTACCAGCGCCCAAGTCGCTAAGGCGGATATTGCGGTGAATATCCAACAGGGCGCATTTGCGATGTGTAATCACAGCGCCAACCATGTCGCCTCCGCGACGATTGAGGCCGGGATCGACCTGTATCAGATCGATAGTACGGCGGTGCAGTACGATCAGATCACCGACACGTATACGCTACGGATACCGCGCCCGACGATCACCAACTGTTATGTTGATTTTATCGACCAGTACGACCGCCGCCAAAGTGGGCCAACCTGCACGGTAGATTGGGACGACGCCCGGCAGATCGCGCAGTATGAAGCGTTGGTCGCCTTCCGAGAGGATGCGATTGAAGGTGGGCTACTGGTCACGGCAGAGCGTGACACGCAATTGGCGTTGAGCAGCTTCATCACGGCTTTGACGGGTAGCCAGGTGGTCATCGAATTTACGGACGAAGCCACCGCGCAGGCGGAAGGCTGCGCCCCAACGCCGCCCCGCGACTGGCAACAAGTGGATGGGGAATGGGTACGGATACGCTAAGCTCGGTATGTAATGTGATATACTTAGATATACCTGATGTGAAATAGCAGATTTCTGCTTATCCTTGTGCTTTTCTCTTCTTTATTTTCCAGAAAGAAGCAAAGAAAGCGATGAGGGGACTATTTTCAATCAAAATGGACGCTTTTTGTCCCCTTTTTCTGGAAAAAGGGGTAGGGTGTGAGGTGAAACTCCACCAAACCTGACGCATTTTGAATTTCATATAGAATGTTGGGGCGTGGCGGGGGCATTGTGGGGCGAAGCAAGTATGGTCAAGGCGAGATACACAGAATGGAAAACGCGCAACCTAGAGAACACATCCTGATGGTTGGTGACAATGACGAGCTGGTACGACGTGTGATCGAAACCCTGTCAGAAGCCGGCGGCTACACTGTCACACATTGCACAACCTTTGAGGATGCCCTGGGAGAAATTTTACGGGTTAAATTCGACCTGATCATCACACAGGCGGAATTACCCGACCTTAGCGGGATGGACCTATTAGCAGTTGTGACGGGGTTACGTCCGAATGCCAAGGTGATCGTGATTGATGATGAGTTATCACCGCGTGGGGCCATCGCGGTTTATCGGTTGGGTGCGGTCGATTACTTGTACCGCCCGCTTAATATGTCGTTTTTGCTGATGCAGGTTGAGCGTCAATTGGAGAGCAGCCGTCATGCTCAGCGTCCACAGCTGATACGCACCGATCAACAAGCCAGCAACGATGCGCTGCCGGGCCAACGCAACCAACAACCGGACCCCAAGGTCCATTCGGTGGCGTTGGTGCTAGGGCGCGAGCAGTTCCAGCAGGTTAACCACGAGCTAACACGCTTGCTGAACCATGTCAAAGCGACCTTTGTTGGGCTGGTGGATAGCGATGGGAACCTGGTTGGCGCGGCGGGAACACTGGCAGGCTATAACCTGGATTTATTATCGCAAGCCCTGAATATCGGTCAGTTGAAACAACAATCGCTGACAAATACGTTTGAGGTAAACAAATTCCATTCAACTTATTTTGAGGGGGATAAAAACGGAATTTATATCATCGAGTTTGGCGGGCCGTATGTGGTATCTCTGGCTGTTATCTGTGATGCGGATGTCAAACCGGGGATGGTGTGGCTCTATAGCAAACGGACGGCTAACACGATTGATGACATGCTTCAAAATATACCCACACCGCACAGACGCCCAAGCCTCGGTTAACTATCTTGCCGGTAACGAGCGATCATTTCTTCGTATGTCAGCCCGGTTTCGGCATGTTGGACCCATGTATCCATCAATTGTTGGACTTGTTCGGCAACATCCTGCTTGATGACGCCCTGCCGGATGTGTTGGTCGATGTAAACCGCACCGATTCCCTCGAACGCAAACACCAGTACCAGCCGTAAATTAGCAAAGTTCGTATTGGTGGTGGGGGCCATGTTTGGCTCTACGATCAGGTTATTGGTGATATACGGTTTTTCGTTGGCCTCAAAAGCCTGTTCGATATTCCGAAAGCCGGTAAAGTCGCTGGCCCGCGTTTCTTCTTCATTGATGTTGACCAGTGAGACGACCTCGCTTTGGGGGTTAACAGCCATGCCGCGCTCGGCTTGAGTTGCATCCAGGACAAATCGCATCAAATGTTCCAAAAACACATCACTCATGAGGGCCACTACCTTTGTTCATTGGGTCTGCTGGTGGGTCCGACTTGGGTAGAGCGTATCCCAAAACAGGGTATTACGCAAGCGGATTCAAACGCCGTCTTGTTTCCATATTAGCGGGATCATAAAAAAGAAACAAGCGAGCAGAAAAAAAATCCCACCAAGAAAACTGGCCAGGCTACCGCTTTCGATGCTAGCGACGATATAGAGTACGGCACAGGCCACGAAAAGCCACCAACCGATCAACTGTAGTTGTTCATCACGGGTTCGCATAGAAACTCCCTGCGGCTTGCTTTACTACTGGCTACGTGCGCGGATGGCGGCCATGGCTTGCTGGATGACGCGCTTTAGATTGTGTGCATCCTCGGTTGTGAGTGATTTTTCTAGGGCGGGTACAGCCCGTTTATCACCAAGTATCCCGAGTGCCTCGGCAGCACCGCGCCGCACGTTGACGTTATCGTCCTGATGGAGCAGGACGATCAGTGGCTCGAAGGCGTCGGTGCTGCCGATCTGCCCTAGCGAACGGGCGGCATTGTAGCGTACCCATTCACCGGTATCTATCAGGGCATCCAACAGCGGGGCGACCGCGATTTCGCTGCCGATCTGCCCTAGTGCGTAGGCGGCCTGGCTGCGAGTCCAGTCATTTTCGTCTTGTAATAGCTGAGCGAGTTCGGTGATGGCTTGTTCGCTCTTTAGATGTCCGAGTGCATTAGCAACTGCGCCGCGTACCAGTGAATCGGGGTCGTTTAGCCGTTGGAGCAGCGCGGCGGTAGCGGGTTCACTGCCGATCCACCCCAGCGCCATCGCTGCGTTGCGGCGAGTGGATGCGGCATCGCTGGCCAACAGGTCAATAAGTGGGCCGATGGCCCGCGTTTCCTGCATTTCACCGAGTGCCCGTGCGGACCATTCCTGCACGGTTTCGGAGTCATCGCCCAGGGCTTCGATCAGCACATCGACCGCCCGCGCATCGCCAATTTCGCCTAGTGCCCACACTGCCATATGCCGGGCATGGGCGTTATCGTCGCGGGCTGCTTCTATCAACGGTAAAACGGATTCGGTCCCAAAGTCGATAGTTTGAATAGCAGCACGTTCACGAATATCGGCGCTAGGGTTTTGGAAGTCTACGATGAGGGCGCGAATGATTTCTGCGCTATTTTTATTCATAAGTGGTTGCACTCTAAGCCGTCTAAGGTCAACTTTGTGTGGTGGATCAATCCGAGTTTCGTATAAGGTTCTTAAAGTCAAATTGGTGAGATTTTGCCGCATACCCCATCATTTTTCTGTGGGAAGCAGAGCAGATAAATCTTTTTTTACTTAAGCAAAATACGATTATATTATATCGAAGGCTAAGCGGTTTTGCTAATGTTAACCTGTGGTGTTCAGGGTAATCGCACATGTAACTTTGCAAAAGCCCTAGGCAACGTTTTGTGTCTTAATGAGGCACGTTATGTTGTAGTGACGGGTTTTAACCCGGTGATAACTAAATTGGACATAGTTGGTCTGGCGGGAGCATGTTAGGCTAGCAGTTGTTGTAGGTAGGCGGGATGGCGCACGATGGATGCAGATACGCGCAAGGGGTTGATCTTCATTGGAGTTTCTACGTTCGGATATGCCCTGATTCCCATTTTCACCAAATTCATTTATCAATGGAGCGACCTGGCCCCCTTAGACCTGGTGGTCTGGCGTTTCATATTGGCAATCCCGTTAATGTGGGGGTTCGCTTTATTTTGGCAACAACAGACATCGGTTATCCCCCCGCGTGGGACCTTACCACGCGGGCAACTGTTGCTAACCGGGTTGGCTTTAGGGGGGGCAGGGTTGGCGGTGGTTTCGGCATTGCCTTACATTGACGCCGGCGTATATGTGGTTTTGTTCTTCACCTACCCGGCTATGACGGGTATCCTAGCGGCATTATTGGGCGAGCCGTTGCCCTGGCGGGGGTGGCTGGCATTGGCCCTGACGACGGTTGGCGTTATCCTGACGACGCCGGAGATATTTAGTGGGGGCCTGGCAGATAGTCAGTTGTTGGGGGTGGGGTTATCGTTGGTGAATGCGCTGGCGGTTGCGGTTTATATGGTTTGGATCGGGCGGGTGACACGCGGTTATCCGCCGACGCCGTGGTCTACGGTATGGAGCGTTACCGGCACGGTGTTATTGCTGGCTCCATTGGTACTGATAACGGGCATCGCTACGCCAGGAACGGTGCGCGTGTGGCTGTTATTCGTGGGGATGAGCTTGTTAGGGACGGTTGTCCCGGTTTTCGGGCTGACGATGGGTATTCGGATGTTGGGGGCCAGCCGCGCCGCTATCGTCGGCACGTTGGAACCGGTCCTGGTGATTGTGCTGGCATATGGTTTGCTGGGAGAGCGTATGTTGGCGATCCAGTTGTTGGGGGCGGCGCTTATCTTGGCGAGTATTGTCATTTTAGAAAGCCGACCAACCCGCCGCCCGCGCCACAATATCAGACCATACACGCCGGGAGACACCCGATCATGATCGACACGACCACACGCGATGGACTGGCCTTTGCGCTGGCGACAGTCACAGGCTATGCGTTTATGCCATTGTTCACCAAGTTCATTTATGCTTACACCGACCTACAGCCGTTCGATGTCACGGGGTGGCGTTTTTTGGGCGGGGTGCCGTTGATCTGGCTGATGTTGTGGTTGCACACGCGCCTACGCCGTCGCCCGTCGCCGGTACCGATGCGGGGGCGGTGGGTGTTTATGGGGTTGGGTGTTTTGTTGGCAGTTGGGGCGTTGTGTATCTCGTTTGGCCTGAGCTATGTTGATGCTAGCCTGTATGTTGTCATCATGCGTACACAACCCGCAATGGTCATGACGCTTTCGGCGGTGTTCTTGGGCGAACAGATTCCGGGGCGGGGGTGGGTGGCGTTGGGCATGGTGATGGTTGGGATTGTGTTGGTCAAGCCGGAGATATTCGCGCTGACAGTCGGGCGCAGCGATATGATCGGGATCGGGATCGGGTTGTTTCATAGCCTGATCATCAGCCTGTACAATATGGGCCAGCAACGGTTCAGCTACGCCGGGGTATCACGGGCACACGCGACGGCCTGGACGATGACCGGTACGCTGGCGGTGTTGCTGCCGATCTGGTTATTTAGCGGGTTCGATGCACCGACGAACCCCGCCGGGACGTTTAATATCTTGGGGCTGGTGCTGTTGTGTACGGTGCTGCCGATCTTTGGGATGTACCAGGCGGTTTCGCGGTTGGGGGCCTCGCGCTATGCGTTGGTGGCGTCGGTTGGCCCGGTGATGTCGATTGGGCTGGCGTTCTTGCTACTGGGCGAGCGTTTGATATGGGTTCAGGTGATCGGCGGGGTGCTGGTGCTGGCGTCTGTGCCGGTGCTAGAACTGAAGCAGTGGCCGTTGGGGTGGCGTTGGCGGCCTGGGTCAAAACAGATCGAAGCACACAAGTTAGGATGAGGGCATGAATCACACAATCCGGGATGGGGTGCTGTTGGCGCTGTTAGCGGCGGCGTGCTACGCCTTTTTCCCGATCTTCACCAAATTAATCTATCAGTACAGCTCGCTAGTGTCGTTGGATATTGCCGGGTGGCGGTTTATGTTTGCGGTGCCGTTGTTGTGGGCTTTGTTGATGATCCGCAACCGGGTGATCGGCAACCCGTACAGCACCGAACGTCTACCGCGCTGGCAGTTGATGGGGCTGGGCGGATTGTTGGCGACGGGGGCGTTAGCTGCTTTTTACGGCCTCTCGCTGATCGAAACGGGCGTGTATGTCATGCTGTTTCGGACTTACCCGGTGATTGTGTTGGTGATCGCTGTCTTTTTAGGCGACCCCTTGCCGGAACGGGCCTGGCCTGCGTTGGCGTTGGTGGTGGTGGGGGTGGGGATGATGATCCTGAAGCCGGATGAAGTTGAGGTGCAACTGAGCCGGACGTATTTGATCGGGGTGTTGGTGGCGTTTTACAACGCAGCGGTGATCGCGGTATACAACGTGTTGCAGGCCAGGGTGATTGCCGGGCGCAAGTCTAAAGCGAAGGCGTCCGCCTGGACGATTACCGGGGCGTTCGCTGTCTTAATCCCGTTGATGATCGCGTTTGGATTGGCCCCGATCCCCAACTGGCAGACGTTGGCATCGTTGATGGGGTTGGCGCTGGTTTCGACCGTGCTACCGATCATCGCCATTTACGAGGGCATTTCACGGATCGGGGCATCGCGGTTTGTGTTGATCGGGTCGGTTGAGCCGATGCTGGCGCTATTGCTGGCGTATATCTTGTTCGGGGAGGCGCTCACACCGTTACAATTACTGGGCGGCGGGTTGATCTTGGCGAGCATCATCTTGTTAGAGTTCCCGTTAGCTGGGCAACGGCGGCGGGTGGCATCGGGGGCGGGGGATTAACCGGGGTTATTCGGTTTGGTTGTGATAATCTCGCGTGAAAGTCAGGTACTTGTTGCCGTCAAGCCCGCCAACCTTCATCATCTGCCCAACCGAGCGTTTAATCCGTTTTAGGCACAGGATGATCTCGTCAACCGTATAACCAGCATCCCCCACCCCAGACATATACCCCTCGCAAATAGCCTTGAGCGCGTCGAAAAACGCCTGTTCCGTTTCGTTGAGCTTGAGCCGGGGCGGTCGTTTGCCCTTGACGCCAGCGTTGTACAGGCGGATCAACCCGCTTAGCGCGGTGTCGGCGTGGCGGTCTTTGGCGTTGGGATGGGCGGCAAAGGTGCCGATAACCGCTGCCTCGAT
This sequence comes from Anaerolineae bacterium, assembly GCA_034437355.1. Lineage (GTDB taxonomy): Bacteria > Chloroflexota > Anaerolineae > Aggregatilineales > Phototrophicaceae > DAOTTY01. The sequence continues at coordinate 7,552 of DAOTUA010000362.1, forward strand.
CCCGTACAACACATCGAAGTATTGTTCCTCAAATGACGGCATATTTACTTCCCCTTCCATTTGATCCGTTTGATACGTCTGATCCGTTCCGATGGGTCGGGGTTGGGCTTTATCACGCCGACGCGATCATCATCAACCGTGATGTTGTTGTGATGCGTCATCGTCTTTTCGATCCCGCTGGCAAGCCAGGTCTCAATCGCATCGGCGGCACGGTTGGCCATCTGCGCGGCGATGATCTTATCATCGTCCTCGAACTTTTTTAGCACCCAGGCGCTAGCGGGCATCTGACCGGGTGGACGGTCGATACCGAGCCGAAGGCGGTTAATTTCTTGGGTGCCAAGCCGGTTCATGATATGAGCTAAACCCTTTTGACCGCCGGCGCTGCCCTTGGCCCGTAAGCGCAACTTCCCGAACGGAATGTTCATATCGTCCGTCACTACCAGGATTTTTTCGGTATCCACGTTGTAGTAAGACACGATGCGCTGTGCGGCATCGCCACTCAAATTCATGAACGTTTGCGGCTTGACGAGTAGCACGCGCCTCTCTTGGATGGTCGCACGAGAAAAGATCGCGTTAAATTGTGTTTCGTCGTAGGTCAGGTTATAGCGCCTGGCGATGACATCTATCGCCAACCAGCCGATGTTATGGCGGGTGTTTTCGTATTTTCTGCCGGGGTTACCTAGCCCGACGATCATATACCAGTCGGTTATCATGGGTATCCTAACTATGTGTGATGATCGTTTCGGTTATTAGTATAAGACGCTCTATGTGAAATTCAAAATATATAGCGTTTTGTGGTAGGGCAATCGTCTCAAATTTTTCTAATCGGCCAGCTTGGGATTGCATCCCAAACGTAACTACTCAGCCCTCACCCCAACCCCTCTCCCAAACGTGCCTTTGGCACTGGGAGAGGGGCTAAATCACGCGATGAGAAGTCCCCCTCTCCCCGCGAAGCTGTGGGAGAGGGGGATTTAGGGG
>DAOTUA010000363.1:0-1836 GCA_034437355.1 Anaerolineae bacterium
TCACCCCCTAAATCCCCCTCTCCCCGCGAAGCTGTGGGAGAGGGGGACTTCTCATCGCGTGATTTAGCCCCTCTCCCAGTGCCAAAGGCACGTTTGGGAGAGGGGTTGGGGTGAGGGCTGAGTAGTTACGAAAAAGTGGACAAAAAGCGTGAATTTTGTCATCCAAGATGAAGGTTTAGGTGATTTTCACAGCTAAAGTTGCTGGACGCTTACAATCACCGTATGCTACCGGAGCGCATAGCGCGAATAACAGCGGACAGCGGGTTACAAAAGGGGTTGAGAGGGCGGCACGACATGGTGGCCTCAGTTAAGCGATATTTCCACAAAGGCTAGCCGATGATCCGAGGCGTTGCTGGGTAAGACACCGACCCCTTCGGCAACTTCTGGGTAAATCCATAGGTAGTCGATGCGGGCGCTGGCCGCGGTTCGGACGAGCGTTGCGGACCGGGTGACGCTGGCCCCGGCGAAGGGGTCGCTAAAGCCGCGCTCTTTTATGCTCTGGATGAGGTCAGAATCCGGCACGTTGTTAAAGGTCCCGCCGAGAACGGTTCGTCCCAGGCGGCGATCTGGGTGGTGACGTCCGATAATGGCGATGATCTGATCGAGTTGCTGTTGTTGGTCTAGCTCTTGGTTTTCGATGTTTTCGCCGGCCACGAGCAATCCGAGCCATGTATTATAAATAGTTACGATGTCATCGGGGCGCGGCTGGATTTGCACACGCTGTAGGCCGGTCTGTTGGCCGACGCCCGGCAGAATTTCGCCGTCATTGAACACGATTGGAAAGCGAGATAACACGGCGACGCCCTGTAGCCCCTCGTTGGTTGGGAAGGTGCGGCGGTCCATGCCGAGCCGCCGGGCCAACCATAGCGGTTGGTCTACGCCGAAGCTGGTTAGCCGCCCGGCTTCGACTTCTTGCAACAATACCACCTGAGCGCCGCTAGCGTCTATCGTCTGGGCGATTTCTTCCAGGCTGGGCGCGAAGAACTCGGTATAACCGCCGTGAATGTTATAGGTCCCGACGCGGATACTGGTATCGGCGCTGGCGGGGATGATCAGCGGAGGGCTGGCGAGATACGCACCACCGGTAACGGCCCCGGCGATCAGGACGGCAACCGCCACGTTCTGCGCGGTGTTGGCAGTGCTGCGCCAGGCGATCCGCCGTTGAGCCTGGATCATGGGCAGGGTGGCGAGCAGGGCCGCGAACAGGATGACGGCATAGCCGCCCCCCCGGAAGCCACGCAATAGCGGAATAATCACGTTATTGATGGCGTCGATACCGGTTGCAAACCCACCCACGTAGGCATATTCATAGGTGAACACATCGGATACCACCAGCAAAGCAAACACCAAGGCCCCCACGACCACCCATACGCCGCCGAGATTCCGTTCTTGGTCGGCCTGGGGACGTACCATCCACCACCACAACATAGAGAGCGCGAACTGCGCCCCGATGAACCCCACGCCAGAGATTACCTCGGTAAAGCGTGTTCCCAGCACAAGCAGCAGAAAAACCAATAGCAACCAGACCCAGCCACGCACCGATACGTCGAAGTAACCGATCAGGCTCCGTGCATTTGCCCGGACCCACGGCAGCAGCGGTAGGGCCGTCGCGCCGAGCAATAGCGGGACGATCACCGGGTAGGCCAACCCGGACCGCCCCACAACGGCATTAGCGGTACTGAGCAGCGCCAACTGTAGAAAGAGCATCGCGCCCAGGCTGACCCCACCCCACAGGGTGATCAAGCCGGGTTGGGCCGCTGGGTTATCGGGTGGTGGGGGGGTAAAGTGGTTGATCAGCGCCAGGGATAGTACTAGCAGCAATAAACCAAGTTGTAC
>DAOTUA010000364.1:0-2817 GCA_034437355.1 Anaerolineae bacterium
CCAACACAATACTCAGGCCCCCGACAATATCCTCCGACCAGTGCGCGTCCTCAAATTCAATCGTTGTCTGCTGGACGACCACGCCGCGCCGTTGCAGTTCGTCGCGCAGGTTGTCGGCAATCAAGGTCAGTTCGACCCCGGCATCGCGGTTAACCTGGAGTTCGGCCTGGTTGTAAGCGTCATTCAGGTTCATATCTAACAGGGTGCGCTGAGAAACGTAAATGAGTGCAACCGGGTTGATCTGTCCGGGTTGCTCGCGCAGGTTATGAACCGTGCCAGTAAAACGCAGGCTGTGATCGACGCCGTCGAGCGTGGTGATCTCGATCCGGTCGCCAATTTCTACATCTAGCCCTTCAACGAAACTCCGTTCGATCAGCACTTCCCCCAGCGCCGGCGGGTATGCGCCATCCTCCGGGTAGATGATGTTTACCCGGATGTCGTCGTAATCCTGGTAGGCCGTCAGCCGGGCGGGTTGTAGCTCGTCCCCGGCGCGGATGTCTACCGGGTATTCGGTTCTCGGTTGCGCATCTATGACCAGTGGTTGCTGCTTGAACCACTCGACAAGCGGATCATCAAAAGGCGACAGAGTAAACGTCATATCATTGGGGTTCATCGCCTGGAACTGCGGGTCTAGGTCCGATAGGAACATGCTAAGCGCCAGGAACAAGCCGCCGAAGGCAAACACACCGATAGCAATCGACGCGATAACCAGGATTGTTCGGCTTTTGTTGCTCCACAGGTCCCGTGCGACCTTGCGCCAACGCGGGCTAAGCATGGTCCCCCTCCGGCAACGCCGCCACGTGGTCGTTATGGCGGATCGTCAGCGGGGGCAAGTCGTCGTGTGCGCGGTGATGTTCGGTTTCTAGCTGGCCATCGGTAATGGTGATCACCCGGTAAAGTTGGTTAGCGAGTTCGTCGTCATGCGTCACCATCAAGAACGTTTTGCCGTCGTCTACTAATCGCTTGAACAGGTCGAACACCTGCGCGGCGGTTTTGCTGTCTAAGTTGCCGGTTGGCTCGTCGGCAACGATAATCGGTGGGTCGTTTGCCAGTGCCCGCGCAATAGCGGCGCGTTGTTGCTGCCCGCCACTGACCATCGTCGGCAGCTTATCCGCCTGTTGGTCGATGTCCATCAGCTTGAGCAGTTCCATCGCCCGGTCGCGGCGCTCGGCAGGCCGATACACGTTACAGAAATCCATCGGCAACATCACATTTTCGATTACGGTCAGCGTTGGTAACAGTTGGAAAAACTGAAACACCACGCCCATATTTACGCCGCGCCATTTTGCCATCTGCCCCTCATTAAAGTGGTGGATGGGCGTGTTATTCACCCACACTTCGCCTTCGCTGGGGCGGTCGATGCCGGTGATCATGTTAATCAACGTCGATTTACCACTACCGGATTTACCCACCACGCCGATAAACTCGCCTCGGTCGATCTTGAGATCGATCCCCTTTAACGCCAGGAACGGGCCGGCTTCTGTCTGATAAACTTTTTTGATATTGCGGAGTTCGATGAGGGGGCCATTGGCATTTGTAGCTTGTTTCGCGTCATTAGAGCGAAAAAATCGAAACATGGGTTTTCCCTTGGTATTTAACCTGACCGATTTGAGAATAAACCAATAAGCCAATTATTTTATTTTTCTAACAATTCAGCGAGTTGTAACACCTATTTTGTGTAAAAATCTCTGATTTTCACAGCTAAAGTTTTGCAAAAGATTGTCGGTGTTCGGGGGCGAAGCGCCTCAGTCGTTACATTTCTTTGAAACAATCGTATCATAGGGTAACAAGCGGCAAGTGGTCAAGCAAAACTATGTACTGCATGTTTCTTTGTAGACAGATGTCTATTTTTTGGGAGATTCCATGACCGATCCACGCATCACCCGCAGCCGATCCGCGCTACGTGGGGCGCTGTTGGCGTTGGTCCGCACGCAGCACTACGATAACATTCAAATTCAAGACATTACCGACCAGGCCGATACCGCCCGTGTGACGTTCTACCGGCATTACGCCAGCAAGGACGACCTGCTCATGGACTGTTTACAGGAAATATACGAAAGATTCCTCGCCACCCTAGCCACAGACGCCTTTTCACAACCCCTCAATTTTAATACCGTCCCGCCGCTGCAACACCTGTTTGAGTTTATCCAGAGCGACCGCGACCTATACAAACGGCTGCTAAACGGCCCGATGGCCCCCAACCTAGAACGGCGGTTGCGCGAGTACGTCATCGAACGGATCGACGCGCTGCAAACCGACCTGCACCCCTTCGAGGCAAACTTCATGGCCTCCGCATTGATTGGCAACATGAAATGGTGGCTGATCAGCGACCTGCCGTACTCGCCGCGTTACATGGCCCGCACAACCCACTGGTTAACCGTCAGTGGTATACTTGCCATGCGCGGCGATCTCGACCTGATCACCATGCCGGGGGATGATGCCCGCGCGGGGACGCTCTATGGAGAATAGCGGTACGGCCCACCATACGCCCGATGTAAAATCGCAGGTTTCTTGTTATTCATGTTTTTCTCTTCTTTGTTTCCGAGTAAAGAAGCCAAGAAAGCGATGAGGGAGTATTTTCAATCAAAATGGTAACTGCTCAGGGGTTTCACTCCCGAACCCCCACAAGCTTTTGCAAAAGCTGGACCAAAACTTTGACTGTGAAAATCAAAGATTTTCACAAAAAATGTAACTACTCAGCCCTCACCCCAACCCCTCTCCCAAACGTGCCTTTGGCACTGGGAGAGGGGCTAAATCACGCGATGAGAAGTCCCCCTCTCCCACAGCTTCGCGGGGAGAGGGGGATTTAGGGGGTGA
>DAOTUA010000365.1:0-6788 GCA_034437355.1 Anaerolineae bacterium
GTACCTGGGCTTGATCAATGTGGACCCGGCTACCGGGACCATCGAGCCGGGCTTGGAATCTGCCCTGGCCGAAAGCTGGGAAGTTTCCGAGGATAACCTGACGTATACCTTTACCCTCCGTGACCGTTATACCTGGTCCGACGGGACACCCGTTACAGCCAATGACATCATCGCCAACTGGGACCTGATTAACACCGAAGAAGTTGAACACCCGAGGGCGTTCGTCCTAGAGACAATTGCCAGCATGGAAGCCCCCGATGATTATACGCTGGTGGTTGAAATGGAGAACCCGGCTTGCTCCGCGTTGAACAATATTGCCTCCGTTTCGCCCATCCCGGCCCATGTTTATGCCGATATCGCACCGGAGGACCTGGCAACCGCCGACCTCAACCTGAATCCGCAGGTTACCAGCGGCGCGTTCACTTTTGGTAGTTACCGCCCCGGCGAGTTGGCCACGCTGTTAAGCAACAAAGATTTTGTGGACGGTGGCGTCGATGACGAGTCGATCTCGCTTGACGGCTATATTCAGTCGGTCTATTCCGACCAAAACGTGATGTTAGAGGCGCTGTTTGGCGGCGAAATCAACTTCATGGAAGGGATTTCCGCCACGCAGCAAGACGAGGTACGCTCGCGTAGCATCGAAAACGGCGGCGACCTGCAAATTGCCGAGTTCCCTGGCACGTCTTGGGATTATATGGCCTTCAACTTAGCCGACCCCGAAAACCCGCAGCCGGCGCTCGATGAGGACGGCGAACGCATCGATCAGGGCTATCACCCGTTCTTTAGCGATAAGATGGTGCGCCAGGCTATCGGCCACGCCGTCGATGTCGATTCGATCATCGAAGGGGCCGTATTCGGCAATGGCTCACGGATGGCCGCGCAGCTTGTCCCCGCATCCTGGGCTTACGATGAAGAATTAGACCCACGTTCCTTCGATCAGGAAATCGCGCTGGAGATGTTAGCCGAAGCGGGTTGGGTCGCTAACGATGACGGCCGTTTGATCTGTGACGGCTGCTTGTACGCCACTGAAGTTGACGAGAGCTTTAACGGCTCCGAGTTTGATTTCACGCTGTACACCAACGCCGGCAACACCCGCCGCGAAGCCATCGGTACGATCATTCAGGACCAACTGGACCAGATCGGCATTACCGTAGACTTCCAGACGATTGAGTTTAACACGCTGCTAGAGATCATGGACGCGCAGAGCTTTGACGCTTTCATTCTCGGCTGGCGTGCTGGCTACCCAGACGACCCGAACACCGTGCAGCTTTTCGGCCCCGGTGCGGATGTCCCCGGTAGCGGCTTTAACTTCACGTCCTTCTACAACGAAGAATATGCCGAGCTAGAGCAGGAAGCCAACGCGGTTGCCGGTTGCGACCCGGAAGAACGCGCTGCCATCTACCAAGAGATGCAGGCCATTATGTACGACGAAATGCCGTACCTGTGGATGTTCTCGCAGAACCAGATGTTCGCAGCCCAGGATGACGTCCAAGGGTTCAGCCCCTTCGCCCAGGCTATCGACTGGAACATTACTACTTGGTCGGTGATCTCCGAAGAATAGACCAACCGACGGCTACCACGCGCTAAGCTGTGCGTGGTAGCACACGGCTTGATAGGGGAGCATGTGACATGCTCCCCTATTGGTTCAGCAAACGGGCCGACCGTTGCTATTGTTGATCTGAGGAGTTGAAAAAAGACATGGGCAGATACATTATTCGTCGTCTATTACAGGCGATCCCCACCTTATTTGGTATCACGATCTTATCTTTCCTGTTGATGACCGCCGCCCCCGGTGGCCCGACTGCCGCCATGACCTTCAGCCCGGACACCACCCCAGAAACCCGCCAACGCCTAGAACGCATGATGGGCGTTAACGACCCGTGGATCATGCAGTACACCTACTGGATGATCGGGGATGACTGGCGCGGGCGCGACCTGGACGACGACGGCGAGATCGATTACTACGGCTCGCGCAAGGGGTTGCTACGTGGCGATTTTGGCAACTCGCTGTTCCGGGGTCGTCAGCCGGTGATGTCGATTATCGCCACGCGCATTGTCCCTACCCTGGAGCTAACCACGTCCGCGCTGCTGGTTGGGTTGGTGTTTGGGATACCAGTTGGGATTGTTGCCGGTATCCGGCGCGGGGGCGCGTTCGATAACGTGACGCGGGTGCTGGCGGTTGTATTTAACGCTGTGCCGAACTTCTGGCTAGGGTTGATTCTCATTTTTATATTTAGCGTGCAATTCGACATCTTCCCGCTTTCTGGTCGATGTCCGTTGCCAACAGCGGAACAAATGCTGCTCGGTGAGGATAGCTGCCCGCCGTTGTGGGGCCGGTTGGAGTACTTAATCCTGCCGACGTTCACACTGGGGACGGTGTTTATCGCCGGGTATTCGCGCTATATGCGGACCTCCATGCTAGAAGTCATCTCGCAGGACTACATCCGCACGGCGAAATCGAAGGGGTTGACCCCGCGCACGCTGTGGCTCAAACATGGCGCACGTAACGCCCTCATCCCGATTGCAACCTTCCTTGGCCCGGCTGTCACTGGCTTACTGGGCGGGGCGGTGCTAACCGAAACGATCTTCTCTTGGCCTGGGCTGGGGCGAACCATTATCGGGGCGGTTCGTCAGCAAGATTACCCGCTGGTGATGGCGACCGTTGTGATCAGCGGTGTGGCAACGATCTTGGGTTACATTTTGTCCGATATATTATATGCGGTGATCGACCCGCGTATTCGCTTCTAAGAGGTGCAATCATGGCACTAGACGCCAAATCAAAGGCTCAGAACGAAAGCAAAGTCGCCCGTTTAGCGCAGGGCAGCCAACCGATCAAAAGCGAATCGTTATATCAAAAGGCGATACGCCGCTTTTGGAAAGACCGCCTATCTATCGCGATGCTAGTCTTGTTGGGGCTGCTGGTGATCTTCTCGCTCTCGGCCCCCCTCATCGAAAGCGCCTTCGGTGTGAGCTACCGCCGCACCGCCCCGACCAACGCCTTCCAGCCGATCCTCTCTGAGGGGCATATTTTGGGGACAGATGACCTGGGGCGCGACCACCTGGCGCGTTTGTCACGGGCCGGGCAGATCACCCTGGCGATTGCGTTTTCTGCGGCGTTGCTCTCATTGACCATTGGTTTATCGGTTGGGATCGCCACCGGTTTCTACGGCGGGGTTGTGGATGACGTGATTATGTGGATGATCTCGACCATCAACTCAATCCCACAGTTGTTTTTGCTGGTGATCCTCGCGGCGGTGCTGCGGCCTGGCCCGGTCATGCTGATCCTGGTGCTTGGTTTGCTCGGCTGGACGGGCACAACGCGCTTGGTGCGGGGTGAAACGCTCTCATTACGCGAGCGCGAATACGTGCTAAGTGCGCGGGCGATGGGGGCCAGCGACCTACGCATCATGGCAACGCACATCGCCCCGAACCTGATCTCGATTCTGGTGGTAACGCTGGCTATTGATGTGGGTCAGTTGATGCTTGCCGAAGCCGCGCTCAGCTTTTTAGGGCTGGGCGTACAACCGCCAACGCCTACCTGGGGCAATATGCTCACCGGGGCACAGCAGATCATCCAGCAAGACAACTCCGCGCACCTGGCTATCTTCCCCGGCGTGCTGATCACGCTCACGGTGCTATCGTTCTATGTGATTGGGGACGGTATCCGCGATGCCTTCGACCCGACCTTAGAGAAATAAGCACTGCTCTGGGGTTCTACCCCAGCAAACCTTACGCACTTTGAATTTCACATAGAACGTATCAAATGTCAATCACCCTCAGACCCCACAAACCTAAATGCGATTGCCCTGGGTAGCTGGTTGTTTTTACGAATTTACTACATCTGGATCAAGCAGAACTTACCAAAGGTGATAAAATAGTAGAGATATTGGTTAGCTCGATATCAACCTCATATGTTTTCGTTCAGATACAGACAAGGGAAATGTTTTGAAACGATATATGCGTGTGATTTTAATGGTATGCCTGACCCTGCTCGCGCTGGCGCTGCCTGCCACCGCCCAGGATGATATTCTCGGCCTGAGCGGTGACGATATTGCGACGCTGGAGACAGCGAACAATAACAGCTTCGATACCGACCAGTTCGCGTTTAATTACTCCGTGAGTACGACGGTCGAGTTCGATGGCCAAACGATTGATGTCGCCTTGAGTGGGGAGGGCGCGTTGGATGTCGCCAACGGAACGGCCTTTATCACCTTAAATGGCGAGGCGGGCGGCCTGCCACTTGAGGGCGAAGTTCGATTGATCGGTGAAACGCTCTATGGGCGTGCCACGGACCCAACAAGCGGCGAGGATACGGATTGGATTGGTATCGACCTGGACGGGATAGACGAAGCCAATCTGGATTTTGAATCGTTGGGTGAGGATTTTACCAGTGAAGTGATTGGCGATAGCGATGTGAATACCGATGCGCTGCTCAGCGCGCTGTTCGCCTTTACCGCCGTAGACCCGTCCGCTTATCTATCGGCCAGCCGCACGGATGATGGGGCTAGCGCCACTTATACGCTCAACCTCAGCTTGCGTGACTTGTTCCGTGCCGATGGCATGACAGAAGTCATAGTAGCGTTTGCCGAGTCGGTATCCGACCCGCTAACGACCGTAGAAGCCTCCGGCGTTAACGGTATTTTGGCCGAAGTGTTTGCCGAGACGGTGATCGCGGTCGAACAGGTGGTGGATACCGAGAACGCGGTGGTCGGCGGGGCGTCGATTTTTGTTTCGTCGTTTGTGGACCCGCAGAGTTTTGGTGAGACGGGCGAGCCGGTCAACGTCGTGTTCGCACTAGATGTGAGTGTCTTTGACTATGGCGTAGCGGTCGAAGTGGAAAAACCAGATGCACCCACATTACCCTTCACCATCATAACGGACGCTATCGGACTGGAACCATTGGATGAAGCCGGCGAGAGTGGCAGTGCTGCACCGTCTGGCGAGTCGCAGGTGGTCGATCTCAGTTGCGATACTAATATCTACGCACAAGGTTATGCCGTCGGCACAACCCTTAACGGGACCTGCCCGGCCGGGTGTGACGGGGCGATCTGGGGCACAGATATTTATAGCGATGACTCTTCGATCTGTACGGCGGCGATCCATGCGGGGGTTATCCCGGCTAGTGGCGGTGAGGTGACCATCATGGTTGAGGAAGGGCAGGATAGCTACACCGCCTCGGATCGAAACGGTATTCAATCCTTCGATTTTGGCGCTTGGGAAGGTAGCTACGTCTTTGTCGGTGGGGGCACGGCCGACGGCGGCGTCAAGGCCGATACGCCAAGCACCGACATGGCTAATAGCTACAGCTTCCCCACCGGGCTGACCTTCGGCTACTCCGATAGCTATGAAATCCAAACCGACAGCGATGTTGTAACCGTCATCTGGACGCCGAACGCGCCGAACTTTATTCAGGTATACGATATGGGCAGCCTGTTTGGGGGGATGGATATGGGCCGGGATTTCTTCAAAGATACCTACGGCAGCTCGGCGGCTTCTACCTGGAATTTCCCCTACGACAAGAACAACTTTGAAGAGGTGCAAATCGACGGTAAGCAGTATTCCGTGCTGGATTTTGAGGGCGAAAGCGCATCTGGGCCGACAGTAGGCCGGGTCGTGATCGTCCCGTTAGATGAGGGTGGGTTTACGTATGTGCAGTCCTATAGCACCACCACCCCCCCAGATACATTCTTGGACGACACGCTAGCTGTGGCCACCTCCATTAGCGGGTAACACCGAGCTTTAACACAGCATCTAACACCATAACGGGCGGACCTTTTGCGGGGTCCGCCCGTTGTGTTGGTGCAGATCGGGTTTAATCGGTATCGCCTTTGATCAAGGCGGTCAGGGCTTGCCCGGCGGCCTTGCGCACCTCAATATCTTGGTCTTCGCGCTGCATCCGTAGTAACTTACGCACCGCCCGCCGATCTCCGAGATGAGCCAGGGCAAGCGCGGCGGCGCGGCGTGTCCATTGGTCGGGGCTATCCAGTAAGCGCAGCAACACATCGCCCGCGCGCGGGTCCCCGATGCGAGCCAGCGCGTTAATCGAGATTTCTCTTACTGCGGAATTTGCATCGTCTAAGACGGCCATCAGTGGGCCGACGGCGCGTTCGTCCCCAATGTAGCCGAGCGCCTCGGCAGCCGCACCCTGTAGTGTTTCCGAGCCGATCATCAGCATATCAATAAATGTCGGCACCATCCGATCATCTTGTGTACGCCCAATCAACCGGACGATGAGCGCCCGTTGTTGTTCCTTCGGGTCGGCGCGATCTAAGGCGGTGACGAGCATATCGGCGACATCGGTATTGTGGGGTGTGATCATCGCAAATAGGCCGTTACGCAAGCGCATACCAATATCGAGCGTTATCAACGTCCATAGGCGGCTGTCGAGATCATCCAAGAGCGCGGTAATCGTGGGGGTGGCGGCATCGGTACTGCCAATCTTCACTAAGCTGCTGAGTGCAGCGTATTTGACCTTGGGGCTATCGTCGTACAGCACATCAACCAAGCCCTGGATCGCGTCCGGGTCCCCCATTTTGCCTAACCGTTGGGCGGCCTGGTAACGGACCCGCTGGTCAGTGTTTTGTAATTGCGTGAGTAGTGTTTTCATAGGTGTTCTGTCTTTGCTCATTGCCGTTTGTGCGCCTCTTGCTTCGCGTATTGAGGGGAATTGGACCAGAAGCCCTTCTTGGCTATTGTAACATAGGCGGCGCATAACAACTGAGGGACTTCGCTTGAACACACCTAGAGCAGAGGTGAGCATGGCCAAAGGTGGTAAAAACCCCTCCCTC
>DAOTUA010000366.1:0-3430 GCA_034437355.1 Anaerolineae bacterium
CCACCCCCGACCGCCACCCCTCAAGCCAGCGCCGCTGAGCCGGTCCCCCTACCAGATATACTCGAAGCTGGCGACATCGACCCGGCATCGCTGATCCTGGTCAGCAACACGGGCCGGGTTGTGATTGACTTGAGCGCGGAAGATGACACCATTCTGATCGAGACATTAGAGGGCGAGCCTATCAATCTGCTGGTGACGGCCACCCTCACTTGGGGCACAGATGACCCAACCGACTATTGCGGATTCGCTTTCCGGTGGCAAAACTCCGACAATTACTATACCGCCGAGGTTGATCGCACGGGGGAAGCGCGGTTTTTCTCTCGCTTTAATGGGGAGTGGATTCAGATTCGCAGTGCCACCACTGACGCGCTGAATACCAGCCAGGGTAGCACCAACCAACTTACGCTTATTGTTCAGGGAGATACCTTTACGCTCTATGGCAACGGTCAACCGCTGGTGCAGACCTTCGATGAACGGTTCACCGTCGGGGAAACCGCCCTCGCTGGGGGAACTTTCGATAGCAGCGACGCGAGCCAGTGCGTTTTTAGCGAGATCGAACTGTATAACATCACCGGCGGGGATAACCTGAAAGACGACGAATAGCGGTCCGGTGTGTGGGGAGGGGGAGTGCTGAAGTCAGGGCATAGCGTGCTATGCCCCTACGTTTTGAACCATTGTGATTTTTACTGAAATCGAAATTTCAAAGTAACTACTCAGGTAGCGATTAAGATATTGTGGGGTTTCACCCCACCCCTTTTTCCAGAAAAAGTGGACAAAAGGCGTCCATGTTGTCGTCCAAGATGAAGGTTTGGTCCAGCTTTTGCAAAACCTTGTGTGGGTTCGGGGGTGAAGCGCCTGAGCAGTTACATTTCAAATATCAACACGACCTAGACCAGGCGTGCGTAGAACTCGACCACCAGCTGTTCTTCGATAGCAATCTGGACTTCGCTACGCTCTGGCACACGAGATAACGTCGCCGTCAGGTTGTCTTTATCCCATAACAGGTATTGCGGCACGTTCCCAACGCTCTCTAACGCTTCGAGAATATGCACGTTCTTCTCCATTTTGGGGCGCACAGAAATTTGATCGCCCGGGATAACCGCATAAGATGGCAGGTCCAGGCGCTTACCGTTAACCTGAATGTGCCCATGGCTGACAAGCTGGCGGGCCGCCCAGATCGTAGCAGCAAACCCGGAACGATACACCAGGTTATCTAACCGGCGCTCCAGCAACAGGATCAGGTTTTCACCAGTTGGGCCTGGCATCTGGCGTGCTTCCAAGAAGTAGCGGCGCATCTGGCGCTCACGAATATTGTAGATGAAAGCTAACTTCTGCTTTTCGTCTAGCTGATTAGCGTAGTCGCTACGGCGACCACTCCGAAAGGTTTTTTCTTTACCGTGTTCGCCGGGCGGATAAGACCGCTTACCAATGATTCGCTGGTATTTGGCGCGTGGGATCAGCACTTCCCCGAAACGGCGCTGTGGTTTGGCTTTTGGACCGCGATAAGATGCCATAGGGTGTATCTATTTCCTCGTAATTGGCTAACTTTTGGCTGATAACGGTCTGGTCAAAATGACAAGACAAATGAAAATGACCTGGGTTCAGGCCATTGCAACTATATATTATGACGGCCTACACCGTTTATGAGAAGGGTCATTTTGCAGGGCGAGCGCACATGCCAACAATAGCGGTTGCGGCTTGGCCTAACCACCCACCACCTTAAACGGAACGGTATACGGGTCTTGAACGTAGTTACCGTCATTGCCAACAACCGCTAATCGCACCTGATAATCGCCCGGTTGCAGCCCAGGGAACCCCGGCAAAGACTCTAGCTGACCATTCACCACGTTATCGGTGTGTGTCGTGCCGATCGTCGTCCACCCGCTAAACTGCCCACCGAGAATTTCCAGCTTGTAATACTGGGCTTGCTCTGGGGAAAACTGCACCGTCCCGGTGATAGGCACCCCATCGGAGATCACCTGACCCGGTGCCGGCGATGTAATGACGGCGGTGATCACGGTGGGGCCGCCCTGCGCGTTGAGCAAGTCCTGGTTACAGGCGATGGTCGGCAAGAAGGCCAGCCCATTGGCGACGGCGTACTGTTCGGCTTCAACCGCATCTGCTGGATGGACGGGCGGCGTAAGAAATAACAGGCCTTGGGCGGTGGCGGCACTCGCGGCCAGGTCGCTTGGCACCTGGCAATAGCGCGGCGGGGGTGGGGCGGGAATCCCTGGATCGGTTCGTAGCACCAACCCAGCGGAGACAGACTCCGGGATGCGATGGGCCAGCACGCGGATCACCCCCGGCGAGATTTCTTGCTGGAAGGGCTGCCCTGCGACCGGCTGCGAATCGGTGCGGCTGACATTCTGCCGGAAGCGCAACTCGCCGTTTTCGTCTGGCACCCCGACCGGGCCATCAAGCAGCCATTCGGTGATGTAATTACACGCGCTGCTACCATCGCGCAGGTTGCGCACGTCGCACACCTGGCGCGGCGATACACCCTGGGGCGCGTTCGGTTGATCTTGCTGGTGCGTGCCATCGACCGCCAGCATATTGAAATAACCGGGCGTATTGTAGATTGTGGTGATCACCCGGTTCCAGATGGGCGCGGCCCCCGTCAGGCCGGATGAGTTCACCATCGGGTCACCGTTGGCATTGCCGACCCACACGCCTACCACCACGTTACGGGTATAGCCGACCGTCCAGTTGTCTTTAATGTCGTTGGTCGTCCCCGTCTTGACCGAAGACCGGATGTTATCCGTTCGTAGCGGGCTATTCGATCCCATCGCCGGGGTGCGGGCGGCGTTATCCGCCAGGATGTCCGAGATAATATAGGCGATGCGCGGGTCAAGTGCCTGCGTGCCTAGCCCGGTCCGGGCGACGGTTTGCGGGGCGATGTTCCCTGCCGGGCAAGCCCCTTCATATTGGTAGAGGATGTTATCCTCCGAATCAAGCACACACAGGATCGATGTGGTCGGCACACGCACCCCCATATTGGCAAAGGCCGCGTAACCGTTGGCGAGCTTGAGCAGTTCGACTTCGCCGCCGCCCAACGTCAGCGAGGGGCCATACCGCGACGCATCCGAACTTAAACTATCGATCCCCACTCGGTTGAGTACGCCCAGGAAGTATTCGACCCCGACGGCCTGCTGGAACACCTGCACCGCCGGGACGTTGTAGCTATTGGCAAGTGCCGTCCGCATATTCACCGGGCCATGATAGCGCCCATCATAGTTGACGGGCCACGTTGACAGGCCCGGCACCGGCACCGAGCGCATCCGCGTATCCCAGATCACTTCCGCCGGGGAAAAGCCATTCTCCATGGCGGCGGCATACGTAAAGGGCTTGATCGCACTCCCCGGCTGCCGTAATGCGGTTGCGACGTTCACGCGCCCGTCGATAGCATCGTTTTCGTAGTCGGCACTGCCGA
>DAOTUA010000367.1:0-3856 GCA_034437355.1 Anaerolineae bacterium
TGGGCAGATTGCACAGTAACACGCTTTCAGTATAGGTTACATCAGGTGTAAGATTAAAAATGTTACATCCAATTTCTTCAACATATCCCGTAACGACTCAGGTAGAAGTTAGGATATCGTGGGGTTTCACCCCACACCCCACCACTTTTTCCAGAAAAAGTGGACAAAAAGCGTCCATTTTGTCATCCAAAATGAGGGTTTAGACGATTTTTGGGGTCAAGCTTTTGCAAAAGATTGTGGGGGTTCGGGGGTGAAGCCCCTGAACAGTTACAATATCCCAGAAAAAACAGGCTGTTCATCAGGCGAAGCCCGATGGCAATTGATTAATGCCACATGAGGATGTTATAATTTGGAATAAGTTAAACTCGTACAATGTAACTGTACGAACACGTTACAAATAAGTTTAGAGGAGTTCTAATGGCTACCAATGCTGGACTTGAAGGGATTGTCATTGGCGATACAAAAACAAGC
This sequence comes from Anaerolineae bacterium, assembly GCA_034437355.1. Taxonomy (GTDB): domain Bacteria; phylum Chloroflexota; class Anaerolineae; order Aggregatilineales; family Phototrophicaceae; genus DAOTTY01. The sequence continues at coordinate 472 of DAOTUA010000367.1, forward strand.
CTCGTCGATGGGATTCAGGGAAAGTTAATTTATGCCGGCTACAGCATCCAAGACTTAGCACAGAATGCTCTATTTGAAGAAGTCGAATTTTTACTGTGGAACAACCGTTTACCGAACCAGGCAGAACTGAACGCATTCGTCAAAGATATTGCCACCCATGCAGCCCTGCCAAATGGCCTTATTAATCTGCTCAAAGGGCTACCCAAAGACGCCCACCCGATGGCGGTCTTACGCACGGCTGTGAGTGCGCTAGCCCACTACGACCCAGACAGCGAAGATAACGAAGATAAAGACAAAGCCCAACAGAAGGCGATCCGGCTGACGGGCCAGATGGCAACCGTTACCGCTGCGTTCGAGCGTATCCGTAATGATCAAGAACCGATTGCCCCGCGTGACGATTACAACCTCGCCCAGAATTTTGTCTACATGCTGAAGGGCGAAGAGCCGGATGAGGCTATCTGGAAAGCAATCAACGTCTACCTGGTGCTACTGGCAGAACACGGCACCAACGCCTCGACCTTTACAGCCCGTGTGGTAACCGCTACCAATGCCGATTATCACAGCGCCATCACTGCTGCGCTTAGTGCGCTCAAGGGGCCATCTCATGGTGGGGCCAATACCGCAGCGATGAAGCAGTTTTTGGAGATTGGCACGCCCGATAACGTCGAAACCTGGTTCGATGATAACGTCAAGAATGGCGACCGTCGCATCATGGGGATCGGGCATCGTGTCTACAAAGCACCGGACCCACGCGGCGCGATCTTGAAGGAACACGCCCGCGCCCTGGCAACCGTCGCCGGCGATAGCACCTGGTTCGATATTGCCGAACAACTCGAACAAGCCGCCCGCGCCGATGACTACTTCATCGACCGCAATCTATTCCCGAATGTGGACTACTACAGCGCGATTGTGCTGTACACGCTCGGCCTACCAACCGACACCTTCACCCCACTCTTTGCGATGGCGCGTATTGCCGGTTGGAGCGCCCATATCTTTGAACAGATGGGCGGTCGCCTCATCCGCCCACGTTCTAATTACGTTGGCGATACCGGCTTAGATTGGGTCGATGTCGAAAACCGTTAACTGGGCAGCATAGCATCAAGCGCAACCCAGCGGGATGCGTGGCGAAGTATCACGTATCCCGCCCTTTGGTTAACCGCGTGAATTGCTCGTTCACCTCGTCCTGTAGCGGCTTCCATACGCCATACCACACCGACGCCCCAAACATCACAACCGCCGCCACCGCCCACGAGATTGCCACCACCGACGCCGGGATCAACCGCCCTGTAATCTGCCGAGAGAAGGCCACCGCGTCGTTTTGCACTGCCCCGCGTGACGCATCAATAAAGCTGATCAGATACCACACATCCAACACCGCATTTAATGCCGTCGAAATCGCGAGAATATCTAATACTAGCAGCGTTATCATTCGGGGGGCCTTCCAACCTACCAGCACCAACGCGATGCCAAACCCCCATCCCAGGTAAATAGCTGTGGGTGCGCCGCGCTCATCAGGCCGAGCAAACAGCACGGTAAACACCACCATTGCCACCCCTAACACAATAGCAATCGCCCGGTCGTAACGCGAATAACGGTTCGCAATGTAAAACAGCACGCTCCCGAACAACGCTGCCCCCAAATACCCACCACTGATCACCACCGCCCGGTTGCCCCCGGCCGTGGTCGCCAAGCCGGACCCATCCGGCGAGACCAAAAAGCCAATCACCCGCCCCCCAGTGGCTAAAGCCGCTAGACTGTGCCCGGCCTCATGAACATAAGTCACGAATAACCGCAACGGGGCCATGATGATGCCCAGGCCAGGGGTATTCCACAACACATATAACAACACACTCGCCAACGCCGCGATCATCAACGCCCGTCGCCGTTCTTGGACAGAGGTTTGTTTCTCTTGTTGGACTGCTTCCATTTGCAAACTGTCCTTTTTATCCTGTACGATCCGTTCAGTTTTAATCATACTATACGTCTGATGTGAAATAGTGGATGTCTTCTTAACTTTTGCTTTTCTCTACTCTAATTTCCTAGGCAACTGCTCAGCGGGCTTCACCCCCGAACCCCCACAGGCTTTTGCATTTTGAATTTCACATCGCAAATACTATGTTGTGTTGACATTTACGCAAAAAACCGGTGATTATAGGGTTTCAGCGTGCTGAACCCAAGGCATAGCGTGCTATGCCCCTACGTTTTGAACCGTTGTGATCTCTAACGAGATCGAACTTTCAAACGTCAACAGCGCCTAGACAGAGATGTTGGTGTTTATTGAGATTCCCCTCATTTTAGGGGGTTTTGCAACGACACGCATAAGAATTGCGTATAATACAAAATGTGGGGTGTCCCACACATCATAAGCCATACAATCAGGAGGCGGCTGTTTTGATACCAACACGAGTGCTACGGCGTAACGAAATACGCCCGTACATGACCTATGCCATTATTGCGGTAAACGTCCTGGTGTTCTTGTGGGAACTCTCACTGGGTTCCCGCGTGAACCAGATGTTCATCGAGATTGCGGTCAATGCCTGCCAGGTGACGACTCAGATTTGGAACCCCAAAACATGGTTCGATATGTTCCGAACCAGCTTTTTACACGGCAGTTACGCACACTTATTCGGTAATATGCTATTTTTGGCATTATTCGGGCCGAGCGTAGAAGAATATCTGGGCAGATGGCGCTTCTTGGGCTTTTACACCATCGCCGGGTTTTCTGCGGCCTTCACCCATGCCGTGGTCAAAGGCGCGGCCACTGGCGGCGCGATGTGCGCTATCCCGATGCTATCGGAAGGCTACATCCCATTGATAGGCGCTAGCGGTGCAATCGCTGGCGTGATGGGCGCGTTTATGCTGCTGCATCCCGGCGTGCGCATCAAAGCCTTTGTCCCGCTGATCGGTCCGTTTGGCCCGGTCGTTGCCCTGCCGTCCTTTGTCGTATTAGGCTACTTCTTTCTGATAGACCTCGTGAACGGTCTTACGGCGATCACCAATGTGCCTGGTGTGCGTAGTCAGGTCGCGTTCTGGGCACATATTGGCGGGTTCATCTTCGGGGCGATTGCCATTTTCATCGCCACCACCTTATGGAACCCGGCCCCACCGCAGAATATCGTGGAAGAATAGTTACGCTCGTCGCGCATTTGGTGTGGTTCCCTTTTCCATTTTCGGGGGCGTATTTCGTGGGGTTCGGGGTAAAACCCGGACGGCTTGCCGACAGTGTGAAATACACTCCCTTTTCGCAGGGCAATCACACCAAAACTGAATCGACGTCAAAAGCACATCACATCTTGTTGAAACGTATAGCAGGGGCTTTGCCCCCACTACCCCCACAAGGATTTAGCAATCCTTGACCAGCAGTTTTTGGCGCTTTGCGCCAAAA
>DAOTUA010000368.1:0-9216 GCA_034437355.1 Anaerolineae bacterium
GCTCAGTTCGGACAAAATACGGGCGGTATCCTCGCCAATGCGCGGGGCACCCTTCGCGCTCTTGAGAATTTCGCCGTCAATGCGGATCGGACAGCGTAACGTATCCAGGCTGATATTGTCGCTGCGATATACTTTCTGCACCATATCTAGCACTTGGAACCCCTCATGCTGGAGCAGGCGATCCCAGGACAGCACATCGGCACACCAAATATCCTTCGGCTCCAGAATATCTAGCCAATACTGGGTTGATTGCGTTTTGAGATGATCAACCAGAAAGGCTTTGATCTCATCGCGGTGAGTGAACCATGTCGCGCTATCGGTGTAATCTAGTAGTGGCTCACAGCCGAGCAACTCACCTAACACCGGGATTGACCCCATCGCCAACGCCAGATAGCCGTCTGCCGTTTCATAGATGCCATAGGGCGCAGCGAGATAGGCATGGGCGTTATTGATCGTACTGCGCTGCGGTGGCTTCCCGCCGTCGTTCAGATGCGTTGTCAGCACCTCAAATTGAAAGTCGAGAATTGACTCCATCATGCTAACTTGCACATGCCCACCCTCGCCTGTGATGCCTCGCCGCACCAGGCAAGCCAATATCCCTTGCACCAGATGCGCCCCGGCGTACAGGTCCACGATTGCCAACCCGAACGGCGTCGGCGGTCGGTCGGCATCACCGTTCAGATACACCAACCCGGACATCGACTGAAGCAGCAAGTCTTGCCCCGGCTTCTTCACCCATGGCCCATCATCGCCATACCCGGTAATCTCTCCGTAGATTAGGCGCGGGTTGATCTCCCGCACCGACGCATAATCCAGCCCTAGCCGTTGCATCACCCCAGGCCGGAAGTTTTGCAACATCACATCCGCCTGAGCGATCAACTGGCGCACTTTTTCCATGTCTGCCGGGTCTTTCAGGTTAGCGGAGAAGCTTTCCTTATTGCGGTTGATGGAGTGAAATAGCGTACTTTCGCCGTCTAGTTCTAGCTCGGAGATGTAAAGCTGGCGGCACAGGTCGCCGCCGTCGGGACGTTCGACCTTAATCACCCGTGCGCCCAGGTCCGCCAGCCGCAACGCTGCCGATGGCCCGGACAAAAATATGCTGAAGTCTAGCACCAGCAAGCCCTCTAATGGTCTCATATGACTGGCTCCTCTATATCGAATAATCTTAACAACTCAGCGGAAATCCGTTTTCGGTACGCCGATATCCCCTACCTGTACAATAGAGTCATAAGTAATCGAAAATGCAAAAACGACATCGCACCGCGACAGCAACGGTTTTTCGATCTTTTTGTAACGTTTCAAATTTTAACTTGTCTATCAATAAGCACTATTTCGTTTGCAAAAAAAGTTTTTACAGGTAAAATATAATCGAAAATATGTGGGTCTGTCAAATACAACTTTTTTTGGAGAAAACAAAATGGTACGCATTGATACGCATCAACACCTATGGAACCTCGATCAAGTCGCTTATCCGTGGCTTGTCCCGGAGTTTGGCCCGATCTACCGCACGTTTGAGGCCCCCGAGCTTGAGCCGCAGCTTCGCGCTTCCAATATTGACAAGACGGTTATCGTCCAAGCCATGGACAGCTACGCCGACACCGATTATATGTTCAACGTCGCGGAGAATTTCGAATGGGTAGCGGGTGTCGTTGGCTGGGTTCCCCTATTAGACCCAACCGAAGCGGCCCGTAAGCTGGAAGAATACGGGGCCAACCCTTACTTTAAGGGGATGCGCCACCTCATCCATGAGGAAAAAAACCCGGACTGGGTGGTCCAGAAACAAGTCATCGAGAGCTTACAATTGCTGGCGGACAAAGGATTAACCTTCGATGTCGTCGCCGTCTTTCCCAACCACCTGAAGCACATCCCGACTTTGGTTGAAAAGGTGCCAAACCTCAAAATGGTGATCGACCACCTCGGCAAACCGCCCCAGGGCGATGACGACCGCGCCATCTGGCGTGAGCAGCTCGCCGTTGCCGCCGAGAGCGAGAACGTTTATGCCAAACTCTCCGGGTTGAACACCGTCACATCCGACTTTGAAAACTGGACATATGAGGACATCAAGCCGCTGATCGACTATGCCCTGGAACAGTTCGGCCCCTCTCGGCTGATGTTCGGCAGCGATTGGCCCGTGGCTGTACTCGCCGGAGATTACGCTAAGGTCGTCACGGAGACAGAAAAGGCGCTTGCCGACCTACCCGACGAGGACCAAGCCGCCATCTGGGGGAATACCGCCGCGTCCTTCTATAATCTCAGTCTTGGATAAGCAAAACACGCTATCTTAATAGATTTGGGTTTCTGTAAGAGCAATCGCATCAAATACGCGCCGCGCTACACAAACCGTCAAACCGATGCAGGAGAGGGTCGCTGTGCCCTCCCACCGCACTAGACATCTAAACGAAAATCCCATATTATTAATTACATGTTAAGCCATCATCTATAAACAATGATGGCTTTGTTTTTCTAACTGTATAGATGTACCAACTTTGTGAAATAGCAGAATTCTTCTTAATTGATGTTTTTTGTAAATGCTCATAGGCTTCACCCCCGAACTCCCTCAAGCTTTTGCAAAAGCTTGATCAAAACTTTGGCTGTGAAAATCTTTGATTTTCACAAAAAACGTCTAAACATTTATCTTAGACGACAAAGTATGAAGGTTTTTGTCCACTTTTTATAAAAGTGGTGGGATGAAACCTCACAAAGCCCTGTGCATTTTGAATTTCACATAAAGCGTACTTAATATAATTTACTACCTGGGAGCAGAGACCATGCCAAAATATACCATCGGCTACGCTAGCCTAACCGAAGCAATGCCCAGCGTTGCCTACCGCACACAAACCCTGATCGAAGCGGCGGCAGCCCACTCCGCCGACATCGACCTGATTGTGCGCGATAACGACCTGAACGACGACCACGCCCTCGCCAATGCCCGTTTTTTTGCAGAACAAGGCGTCGATCTGGTGATTATGTTCCACATCAATGAACGCCTAGGCTCGCAATTACACAGCGAGTTGCTAACGACCCCCATCATTGCGGTTGATGTGCCGATTCCGTTTGCGCATTACTTCGGCGCAGATAACGCCTATGCCGGGCAACTCGTCGGGGAGGCGCTCGGCCACTGGGTCGCTACACACTGGGACGGCACGCTGAATCGGCTTTTGATCCTGACCGATTCACGGGTGACAAGTGTTGTCCGTGAGCGCACCGACAATGCCCTGGCCGCACTTCGGGACGTGGTTCGCGTGCCGAATGAGGCTATCCTTCATCTGGATGGCGGCTCTACCACCCAAACCAGCTACGAGCGTACCGTTGACCTGCTGCCCCGATGGGCGCATCACGAACGTATCGCCGTGATCACCGCTAATGACGAAATGGCCTTCGGCGCGTTGCAGGCTTTTACCGAAGCCGGGCGCGAGAATGACGTGGTATTAAGCGGGCAAGGTGCAAACCAGGAAATTCGTGATCACCTCGCCGGTCCGAATCCACGTATTATTGCCTCCACCGACTACCGGCTGGAACAATACGGGCCGATGCTAATCGACCTCGCGGTCCGCATCCTGCGCAAAGAACGTGTGCCCGTCAAAACCTACGTTGATCATGTTTGCGTTACGCTCGCCAATCGATAAACACTGCACTACCCAGGGGAAGGGCGGCGAGCGTCCCCCTTCCCAAGATACCGCCTCACGCCTGCGGGATCGGCGTCCCCCCCGTTTGGCTGGATTCATAGGCCGCTTCGACCACCGCCATTGTCTGGAACGCATCCGCGACTGCTGTCGGCAATTCGTCTGTTTCGCCGTTAGCCTTGCGCATCAGGCTAGCCATGGTACCGATAAACGCCTCCGGGAACCACGAGCCGTTAATATCCACCGACTGCCAAGCCGGGTCGCCGTTGGCCTCATCTAATAGCACATACTCGAACTTATCCGGCACGCCGTGCGGGTAATTCATATTCAGCCCGGCCCGAATCTGAATCGCGCCTTTGCTGCCCTCAAACTTAAAGTAAGACTGCTGTTTCTGTGGGCCGTAGGCGTGGCTGTGATTGGTCATGACGTTAACGCGGGGATTATCGCCATAATCCATAATGATCATCGAGCGTGTGCCGCCTTGCAGGTCTGGGGCGATGGGATGGTTCAGCGTTTTGGCGTACACGCTGCCGGGCGTCCCAAAAAATGAGCGCACCATATCCACATAATGGATGCTGTGATACAAAATCTCTACACGCGGCAGCGGGAACAAGAACTGCCACAGGTGCCAGGGGGTGTTAACCTGCATCCGGGCTTCCATGTCGTATACCTCACCGATCAACCCCCGGTCGATCATATCGCGGGCAGCAATAATGAAAGGCGCGAACCGAAGTTGAAAGTTAATTGCCGCCCTCAGATTGCGTTCGTTGCAGATGCGCAGAATCTCGCGGGCCTGCGTCAAGTCCTCGCCCATCGGTTTTTGGATCAACACCGCGCTACCCTCCGGCAGATGCGGCAGAATCTCCGTGATGACGCTGCCCGGCACCGCTACATCAAAGACGGCCTGCTGCGGCGCATTGACGACTGCCGCTTCGAGCGAGTCGTAGATTACCGGGATGTCAAATTTCTCTTTCATCATCGCCGCCCGATCCGCGCTCAGGTCGAACGCCCCGGCCACCTCAAACCCGGCGATGCGATAGGCCGGGTAATGTGCATCATGGACGATCCCGCCCAGGCCGATGCTGATGATCGGGCGTGGGTTTTCCGGTCGTGTCGCGGACTGTTTCAAATCTAATTGAGCCATTGTTTGTCATCCTTTGCAATAAGTTATTTTATTAGTCACTATAACGGGCCGGTTACACCAACCCCGGCCCGCTCGTTGATTAAACGGGCACACGCGATCAGCGCCTCCTCGATGCGGGCCGTACTGCCGTCCTTTTTGGTCGCTGTTAATCGCACAACCGCCAGCGCCGCCATCTGGCCAGAGGCCGGGCTGCCAACCAGCACCGCCACATCCTGCAATCCGATGAACGACTCGTCCGTTGCCTTCGAGATGCCGCTTTCGCGCACCCGTTGCAGGCGCTCGTGAAACAGATCACGCTCGGTGTAGCTCATCGCCTGATAGCCGGCACTGTTCGCTAGCAGCGCCGCCGCCTCATCCGTGGGGAGCGCCGCTAACAGCATCCGCCCGGATACCGTTGCGATGGGCGAAAAGGTCGCCCCGACCGACAGCGAAATACGAACGGTGCTGGGGCTAAGGGCCTGTGATAGCACCATCAGCCGATTGTCGTACAAAATACTGAGGTGGCAAGATTCTTTTAACTCCCGCGCTAGTTCTTGCATCGGGAGTTGCGCCGCGTGCAATAGGTGATCTAGCGGCGAATGACGGTGAGCCAGTTCAAACAACTTGAGCGTTAACTGATACTTTCCAGATACATCATCCTTAGCTACGTAACCCCGTTCGACCAGGCAATTGAGTGTGCGGAATAACTCGCTGGTGGTCTTGTCCGTCATGTCCGAAACCTGCGACAACGATAACGGCTCCGACGCAGCAGAAAGCACTTCTAGGACCTCCAAACCTTTTTCCAGGGCCGGCACGCGATACTGTGGTGAACTTGCTTTGTCTACCATAGGGGCTACTCCCGGAATATCTATTGTTCGCTTGCAGGTTGTTTACGCTCTACCAGGTAAAGGTGTTGGCAGGCCAGCACCAGCGCCTCATGTTGATTATGCACTTCCACCTGTTCCACCAGATACCCCAATTCCGGGCGCTTGTACTCGCGTTTTTCGTGGATGGTAGCCGTTACCGTGATGGTGTCTCCGATAAATACCGGCTTGATAAAGCGTACCTTATCGTACCCGTAGGAAAAGGCGACCGGGTTGATCTCGGTGGCGGTCATGCCGATGGCGATACTCAGAATAAGCGTCCCGTGGGCGATGCGACGCTCAAAGTCCTGCGTCTTGACCCATTCGGCGTCCATGTGATGCGGGAAGAAGTCGCCACTTTGCCCGGCATGGATCACAATATCGGCCTCGGTGATTGTGCGCCCGAACGTGGAGCGCGTGGTACCAATCACATAATCTTCAAAGTAAGTTGTTTTTTTGATCATGGTAATGCTTTCGATCTGGGCTCCGCCAATTGACATTTTTTTAACCGTTGTTTATATTTTGCATATAAAATAAATTTTTGCAAGTAAAAATAGATAAGTGTGTGTGTCCGCCTGTGGCGTTGGCCTGTAACCGTTATTGTAGGGCAAATTAAAACGGCGTCTACGTTCACCCTAATTGCTACGATTCGATCATTTTCTGGGGTTTCATCCCGAATCCCACCATTTTTCAAAAAGTGGACAAAAACTTTCACTACCAAAAACTTTGATTTTGGCATGCTAAGGGGAGAAGGGAGATTATCCCGCTTGCAGAAGTTTGCGGTCAGCGCCTTCAAGAGCGAACTAGCAATCAAGATACGTTTATATTTTTGGAGGTTATTTATGTCAGAAAAAACCGTCTTACACGGCATCACATGGGATCACTCACGCGGGTTTGTATCCGTGGTTGCCACCGCCCAACGTTACCACGAGATACACCCGCACGTCGAAATCCACTGGGACAAGCGTTCGCTGCAAGCCTTCGCGGATGCGCCCATTGCGGACCTTGCCGAGAAATATGATCTACTCGTGATCGACCATCCCTGGGCCGGCTTTGCGGCGGATAGCGGTATCCTGTTGCCGTTGCAAGCGCATCTATCCGAGGCATTTATGGCGGATCAAGCCGCTAACAGCGTTGGTAAGTCGCACGAGAGTTACATCTTTGACGGCAACCAGTGTGCGCTTGCCATCGACGCAGCCACCCCCGTTTCCGCCCATCGCCCGGACTTGCTCGCCCGTTACGACTTGGAAGAACCGCAAACTTGGGATGACCTGCTAGCGTTGGCGCGACAGGGGCGCGTGATCATGCCGGGCATCCCAATTGATACGCTCATGAACTGGTATATGCTGTGTGCCACGCTCGGAGAACCGCCCTTTGCCGAAACCGAGTGGCTGGTTTCCGATGAGACGGCGATCCAGGCGTTGGAGATGCTGCGCGAGCTGTTATCGTTGTGCCCGCCAGAATGTTTCGACCGTAACCCGATCCGCACTTACGATACGCTTTCTAGCACCGACGATTACGTCTACTGCCCGTTTGCTTACGGCTACTCCAACTACTCACGGGCCGGCTATTCCGATAAAATACTGGTCTTTGGAGACCTGGTAAGCCTGCCGGATAAGGGCCGCTTGCAATCGACATTAGGCGGGACCGGGCTAGCGATCTCGTCGCGCTGCGGGGCGCTAGACGTTGCCACCGACTACGCCGAGTTCACCGCTAGCCCACGGATGCAGCGGACGATCTTTGCCGAAAGCGGCGGGCAACCTGGGCACCGAGCCGCCTGGGAGGACGACGAGCTTAACCGGCGCACTCACGATTACTTCCGGCGCACACTGCCGACCCTAGACCGCGCCTACCTGCGTCCGCGTTATCCTGGCTATCTGGACTTCCAAGATCATGCCGGGGACCCGATCCGTGAATTTAACATGCACGGCGGCGACCCGCGCCAGGTACTAGCGACACTCAAAGACCTATACGCAAAATCGCAACAGCCAAGCGACTAACCCGATCACAAAGGACTGATCACCATGACCACGATTACGAAATTAACGGCTTACGACCTACGCTTCCCCACCTCCCGGTTGTTAGACGGCAGCGACGCAATGAACCCGGACCCGGACTATTCGGCGGCGTATGTCGTGCTTCACACTGATACCGACCTGACCGGCTACGGCTTTACGTTCACCATCGGGCGCGGGAATGAGGTCTGCGTGGCGGCAATTGAGGCGCTCGCGCCCCTTGTCGTTGGGCAACCTCTAGCGACGATCACGGCGGATATGGGCGCGTTCTACCAGCGCCTCACCGGGGATAGCCAACTGCGCTGGCTCGGACCAGAAAAAGGCGTGATCCACCTGGCGACGGCGGCGGTGATCAATGCGGTTTGGGATTTATGGGCACGTCAGGCCGATAAGCCGTTGTGGTTGCTGTTAGCGGATATGACCCCGGCGGAACTGGTGCGCTGTGTCGATTTCACCTACATTACCGACGCCATCACGCCCGATCAGGCGCTTGCGCTGTTAACCGAACAGGCCGCTACCAAGCCCGAGCGCATCGCGCACCTGAAGGCCCACGGCTACCCAGCTTATACGACATCTGCCGGGTGGTTGGGCTACAGCGACGATAAGCTGCGCCGCCTGTGTCGGGAGATGCTCGCGGATGGCTGGACGCACTTTAAGATCAAGGTCGGGCGAGATGTGCAGGACGACATCCGCCGCTGTCGCATCATCCGCGAAGAAATCGGGGACGACAAGCGCCTGATGGTAGATGCGAATCAAGTCTGGGATGTCGATCAGGCCATCGAATGGATGAAACAACTTGCGTCGTTTAACCCACACTGGATCGAAGAACCGACCAGCCCGGACGATATTCTCGGTCATGCCACCATCCGGGGGGCCATCTCACCGACCAAGGTTGCGACCGGGGAACACTGTCAAAACCGGGTGCTGTTCAAACAACTGATGCAAGCGGAGGCTATCGACTTCTGCCAGATCGATGCTTGTCGGTTGGGGGGCGTTAACGAGGTGATCGCCGTTTACCTGATGGCGGCTCAGTTCGGGGTGCCGGTCTGCCCACACGCGGGGGGCGTCGGGCTGTGTGAGTACGTGCAGCACCTCCAGATGTTCGACTACATTTGCGTTAGTGGCACCACACACGACCGCATCGTAGAGTATACCGACCATCTGCACGAGCATTTTGTGGACCCAGTGACGATGCGTAACGGTCACTACATGCCACCGACTGCCCCCGGCTATAGCGCACAGATGCTAGACGAAAGCGTCCGCGCCCACATCTACCCGACTGGGGCTGCTTGGGCTGAACCGGTTTCGTAGCGGGGTCCGCTGTGTAGCCTAGCTGCCGTCTTGGATGATTAAAGGAAGCATCCGAATTTAGAGCAATTTGATTGGTTTTTGTTCCCTTTTTCCGTAACTACTCAGGGGTTTCACCCCGGACCCCCCACAAGCTTTTGCAAAAGCTTGACCAAAACTTTAGCTGTGAAAATCTCTAATTTTCACAAAAAATAGTTGTTACAACTCAGTTCCTTTGCTTAAACACACTCCGATCACAGCAGGGTGAACATGGTCGAAGGTGATAAAACCCCTCCCTCCTGCCG
>DAOTUA010000369.1:0-10826 GCA_034437355.1 Anaerolineae bacterium
GTTCAAGCGAAGGAACTGAGTTGTGACAACTATTTTTTGTGAACATCTTCGATTTTCACATCTAAAGTTTTGGTCAAGCTTTTGCAAAAGCTTGTGGGGGTTCGGGGGTGAAGCCCCTGAGTAGTTACAATACGTAAGGTTTGGTGGGGTTTCACCCTATACCCCACCCTAGCGGTTGTTGGGCTAAGTCACCATCCCCTTAGTGATCGACATAAAGACCGATTCCAGATCGTATTTTTCCTGATTGATGTCGATAATGTTGATGTCGTCGGCGGAAAACAGCTTGCGCCGGAGCAGGATTGCGCCGTCCTCATCGCCCATAAACTCGACGCGCACACGCGGGCGGGTGCCTTCCGGCTCAATATCTACTAGCGCGTGAACATCGTCCACGCCCGCAAGAAGCGCCTTCACCTTGTCGATGTCCGCCTCGGTTTTGACCACAACGATCAGGTTGATGTGTGGCGCGAGCTGGGCTTGCATGTCGCTCATGCTGCCCTCTGCGATCATCTGCCCACCTTCGATGATCCCTATATGCGTGCAGACTTCCTGCACATCCGCCAGGATATGCGTAGAAAAGAAGATCGTCTTGCCCATGCGGGCCAGCTCGACGAACAACTCTCGAATTTCGACACGGGCGCGGGGGTCCAAGCCGGAGGCGGGTTCGTCTAAGATCAATACGGCGGGGTCGTGGGCGAGCGTGCGTGCCAGCGAGAGGCGCTGCTTCATGCCCATACTCAGCTTATCCACCATATCATCGCGGCGGTGGGTCAGGTCTACCAGTTCGAGTAAGTCTCCGATCAGCGTCTTGCGGTCGCGTTCGGGGATGTCGTAGCAGGCCGCGAAAAAGTCCAGGTATTCCCACACGCGCATATCTTCGTATACCCCGAACTTGTCTGGCATATAGCCGATACTCTGGCGCACCTTACGCGGCTCAGTCAACACGGAATGCCCGTTGATCCAGGCTTCGCCCGTGGTGGGCTGCGTGAGAGTGGTCAACATGCGCATGGTGGTTGTTTTCCCGGCTCCGTTCGGGCCAACAAACCCGTAAATCGCACCGGCTGGCACATGCAGCGATAACGCATCCAGCGCCACGAAATTCCCGTAGGCTTTGTGAAGGTCGTCAGATTCTACGATAAAGTCGGACATGGCTTGTCTCTCTTTCGCTTATGGATAACATCTAGTGTACCGGAAAAAATCGGCTAGGCTCTAAAACAATTCATGAGCGTCAGCATAGTTGGTGGGGCTTCACCCCACACCCCACCACTTTTTCCAGAAAAAGTGGACAAAAAGCGCCCATTTTATCATCCAAGATGAAGGTATAGACGATTTTCACAGCTAAGGTTCTGGTCAGGCTTTTACAAAAGCTTGTGAGGGTTTGAGGGGTGAAGCCCCTGAGCAGTTACATCAGGTGTTCAATCATTCTTTTCGGGTTCTTCCTGTGCGGGGCGTTGCCTTTGGCTGAGCTTATCGCGGATATTGTCGCTTGTGTCGGGGTTGGGATCGGCCTGTTGTTGACGCTGACGGAGCGTGCCAAAGCCCATCTGCCCGGCGCTGGTGGTGGGGCGCGGCGGTTGGCGGGTCTCGTCGGTGGTGGGGGTTTCGCGACGGCGGCGTAGATCGCTGATGGTTTGGGTGGGGGTGGCGCTCTCGGCGGTGCCCATCTGCTGGCGGGCGCGGTCCCGTGCGGTGAGTAGTGACGCCATCCGCCCCTGGGTTTCTGTCGTGGCGGTATTTGCCGCCCCCGTCAGCCAGGCCCACAAGCGTTGCCAGTCCCGGTGGGTGATGATCAGACGACGTACCGCAATATCCAACGGGAGCAGCAACAGCGCCAACAGCACCAACTGAAGGCTGATCGGCGTCAGCGCAACATTGCTCACGCCGGACCGTTCAAACACGGCGGACGGCCCGCCCTCCAACGACAGCGCCCGCCCGTCGGTCAGGATGGAAGCCGCCCCCAAGACGCCGCCCTGCGCCGGGCGTGCGCGTAGGTCGTATTCCGGTGAGTAACTCATCACCCAGCCGCTTGTCTGGTTGATTGCCAATTCGCCCGCCCCGCCTGCGATCCGCAGCAGGTACGCGCCCTCATCCCCCGGTGTGAAAGGGGCCTCATAGCGCCCCGGCCCGACTTGCTGCAAGGTGACGCGCTGTGTGTCCAGGGCGGGGTCTACCAGCGACAGGTCTAAGCCCAGCCCGTTCAAGAAGTTACCGTCCGGGTCGCGTGCATCCACCACGATCCGCGCCTGCTCGCCGTCCATCACCACCCGCGTCTCGACGTTGTTGACCGCCGTTTCGGTGATCGACCACTGAACCGCCTGCGACCAAAAACGGGAATAGTCCTCCCACGACACCCAATCGGCACCCCAGCGGGCGGTTGCATCCGATGTAAACGCGACACTGCGCCCCAGGCCATATTGCCACTGCGCCAGCACCGGGTCGTTAAACTCGCCGCCGCGCAGCACGACGGAGGCGGTCTGCTTGGGGGTGGTGGCGACGTAGCCGTTAAGCGGTGGCGAACTGGTGATGCCACGGATAATCGGGCTTTGGGCGCTGATCACCGGGAAGAACGGTTCTTCCATAATGTAAGATCGCGTTGCCAGGACGGTCTCTTGCGTGAAGATCGTCGGGATTTGCGAGACGTTATCGATCACGTAGTAATTACCGCCGCCCAACTCCGCCATATCATCCAAAAACGGGGCAGCCCCGGCCCCAATCGCAATCACCGAGGTGGTAATGTCGGCTTCGTTGTTTATATCCCGTGTTAGCTCCAGCAAGCCGCCGGGGGCCGCGCCGCCATCCGTCAGCAAGATGATATGTTTAAGCGGGGCTGGGTTTTGGAGCAATTCGCCCGCCACCAGGTTCAAGCCCGCCAGAATATCCGTGCCGCCACCGGGCCGCAGTGTTGCCACTAGCGATTGCAACTGGCGACGATCTAGCACGGGCTGGACCTGGGCTATCCAACTGCCGTTGGTGTCGAATGAGGCGACCCCGGCGTTATCGGTCGGCTGCAAGAAGTTGATCGAGCGAATAATCGCTTCTTTCGCAAGTTCGATGTTCTGCACGCCACTCGGCCCGACCGCCGCCATGCTGCCGGAGGTATCGATTAGGTAGGCGATGGTCAGTTGGGGTAGGCGTTGCTGGTCTCGGATGCGCGTTTCAACCGGGAGCGCGTCCTCTATCGGCGTTTCAAAGTACCCGCCGGGGCCGTAGCTATCTGGCCCGCCGATGAACACCAGCCCGCCGCCCAGGTCGCTAACATAGCGATCAATGGCATCCATGCGGGCCGCAGAGAGCAACCGCGCCGGGACATTGGTCATCACAATCGAATCGTAATCCGCGAGGGGGGCAATGCCGATGGGAATTTCGCTCGGTGCCCGCACATCGACCTGTAAGCCGGCTTCCTGCAAGGCCGTCACCAGGTAGACGGCTTCTTCGGCTTCGGCGGCCATCACCAGCACACGCGGCGGCCCGACAACCCGGCTGAAGGCGCTAAGCTGGTTGTTCTGATA
Organism: Anaerolineae bacterium; assembly: GCA_034437355.1. GTDB lineage: Bacteria > Chloroflexota > Anaerolineae > Aggregatilineales > Phototrophicaceae > DAOTTY01. The sequence continues at coordinate 3,507 of DAOTUA010000369.1, forward strand.
ATAGCCGTCGGCTTCTGCCGGGTCCACTTGAACGCGAAAGTCCTTAAAGCCACTCTGCGCCGCTTGCAGCGACAGGCTATAACGATTCTCCCCCGCCCGCAGATCGATATCTTCCTGAAAGATGATATTCCCGGAGTCGAACACGGTCACCTGAGCCGGGGTGTTTTCCTCGGCATCAATGGCAACCGAGAGATCGAAGGCTTGCCCGGCACTCACAGCGGACGGCACATTCACATCTGTGACCTGTACTTCTGGGGGGCGGGTTGGGTCGAACAGCAGATAGTCGATCTGCACATCGGCGGCGGCAGCTAACCCGGCGGCGGCTTCGGTGTCGCCGACGGTGGGCCGTCCGTCACTTAGCACGACCAAACGCCGGGCGGCATCGGTTGGGAACAGCGCCAACCCCAAGCGGATCGCCTCGGCTAAGTCGGTATTGGATGTGACGGGCGCGGATTGAATATTGCCTAGCTCGGCAACGGCGCTCACCTGCCGTTCGACCACCGCGTTACCACCAAACAACACGATCCCGGCGCTGTCGTTGACATTCATGTTTTCGATGGCCTGCCGCACGTAGTCGAACTGGGCGTCTTGCGTATCCGGGTCGATGCTGTCGCTGACATCGACCAAAAACACGACTGCCAGCTTATCAGCAGACCGTACCACCTGCGCCCCACTGATCGCGAAGATCAACAACAGCAAGATCAGCAAGCGTAAGATCAAGCTGGTCAGGTCACGGGGGCGGCGGTAGGGTTGGCGGGGGTAACCGATATAAGCGGTGAGGGGCAGCAGCAGTAACAGCAAAAGGGCCAGTGGGAATGTGAACGTCATAAGGGAGCATCCTTAACGGACGGTTGGCGTGTTTGTGATCTATTGTAGCGGTTTTTCGGTGGGGATGGGATAACCGATAACAGATGCTCACAAAGCTATGGTGGGCTGCTCTGTTATACGCTTTTGGTCGTTTGCTTTGCGTCTGTTTGTCGGTTGGACCCAAACAAGCCCTGTTGCTGTGGATAACGGCTGAGTATGCTGTGGGCAGGTTGTTGGCAAACCGCAAGGAGTATCCCCCCTGATGACACAGCCGCGTTATGACTATGGCGGTAACGGACCGGTCATTCATATGGCCCTGGCAAACGGTTTCCCGCCGCAGACGTACATCCCACTATGGGAACCGCTAACGCCACAGTACCGGGTTATATCCTACCCACCGCGCCCGCTATGGGATGACCCGCCCGCCCCATCGACCGCCCCCACCTGGCAAACCATGGCCCAGGACATTTTAGACGGGCTAGCGGCGGATAACCTGACCAATGTGATCGGTGCCGGGCATAGCATGGGCGGCGTGGCAACCATGCTCGCTGCTATCCAACAGCCGGGGCGCTTTCGGGCGGTGATCTTGCTGGACCCAACGATCTTCCCGCCGCATTATTTATGGTTGCTGTGGGGGATGAATCGGATCGGGCTAGAGGGGCGCTTTCCGTTGGTCAAAAAGGCGCTTAACCGGCGGGCTGAGTTCGCCAGCCAACAGGCCGCTTTTGACTACTGGCGGGGAAAATCGCTGTTCACGGATTGGGACGACGCGACACTGTGGCACTATGTGACCGGCCTCACCCAACCGAGCGCCGACGGCGGCGTCCGGCTGGCATGGGACCCGCATTGGGAAGCACATTACTACGCCACCATTTACACCGCATCCTGGCGGCAGGTGCCTAAACTAGAGGGGCTGCTCCCGGTTTTGTTGATACGTGGCACCCGGAGTAACACCTTCTTTGAGGGGGCCGCCGCCCGCTTCCGGCGGTTGGTCCCGTCTGCGACGTATGCCGAAGTAACGGGCGGGCATCTGTACCCGCAGGCGGCCCCCACGCAGGCCCGCGCCATCATCACGCGCTGGTTGGCGACACTTTAGCGGTGGCGGGGGTATCCGGGCTAGCGGCATCTGGTAGCTATGACATGTTCTATGTGAAATTCAAAATACGTCAGATTTGGTGGGGTTTCCCTCCATACCCATCACTTTTTCCAGAAAAAGTGGACAAAAAGCGTCCATTTTGTCATCCAAGATGAAGGTTCAGATGTTTTTTTGTGAACATCTTCGATTTTCACAGCTAAAGTTTTGGTCAAGCTTTTGCAAAGACTTGTCGGGGTTCGGGGGTGAAGCCCCGGAGCAGTTACGCATAAAGTAAAAAGTAAACCGCTATTTCACATCAGGCGTATGATACAATCCGCACGAACGGATTAAAATTTCTGTAGACTGTTGACGCTGCTGGATCAATCTGGCTATCATTTTAGGCTGATAAGCCTCTGGCAGGCAGCAAACACAATATTGTATGACGATGAGAAAGGGGTTTTTGCGCGAATGATCGAAGTCGATAACCTCATCAAACGATATGGCTCAATCGAAGCCGTGAAGGGCATCACCTTTAGCGCCGAACCGGGCCAGGTGACCGGGTTCCTGGGGCCGAACGGAGCCGGGAAAACAACCACCATGCGGATGCTCACTGGCTATCTGCCCCCCACCGACGGGCGAGCCACCGTCGCCGGGTACGATGTTTTCAATGAGAATATGAAGGTCCGGGAAAACGTGGGCTACTTGCCGGAAAACGTCCCGCTTTACCGTGATATGACCGCCCGCGGCTATCTGCAATATATCGGGGAAATTCGCGGCGTTCGTCATACCCGTCGCCGCGCCGATGAAACGCTGGATCGCGTCGGCCTGTTGGATCGGGGTAACAGCCGTATTCGCAATCTGTCGAAGGGGATGCGCCAGCGCGTCGGGTTGGCGTCGGTGCTATTGCACGACCCCGCCGTGATTATCCTGGATGAGCCGACTATCGGCCTGGACCCGCTACAGGTCGAGGCGCTGCGCGGTCTCATCCAAGAGCTAGGCCGGGATCATACCGTGCTGTTCAGCACGCACATTCTGGCAGAAGCCGAGCAGGTCTGCGATAAAGTCGTGATCGTCAATAAGGGCGAAGTCGTGGCGGCGGGCGCACCGGGGGCGCTGCGGGTGGACCTGGAAAGCGGCGGGCGGATTTTGGTGCGGGTGGATGGCCCCGGCACGGAGGACGACCGCGAAACCGTCCGGCTGACGCTGGCAAACCTGGCGATCATCGCTGATGCCGAGTTCCGCGCCGATGCGCTGATCGTCACCCCCGCCGAACCGACCATCGACCCACGCCCAGACATCGCCCGGACGGTGATTCAGAACGGTTGGGACTTATTAGAGATGCGGGCGCTCGCGGCGGACTTGGAAGAAATCTTCTTAGAGGTCACGCGGCAAGAACATCGCTTAGCGGGCCAACAGCCCACCGAAGAACCTACGCCAGTTGAGGAGGCCAGCTAATGCGTGCAATATGGGTTATTTTCAAACGTGAAGTGGCGCTGTACTTTCGGTCGCCAATTGCTTATGCGGTCGCTTTTGCGGTGTATCTGTTCTTGGGCTGGTTGTTCGCCGGGAACGTGATCCAGGCCGTCGGGCAGAATCTTCAGATTTCACAGAACCCGCAATTTCAATTCCAGCAGCCGATCCCGGCAACGGTGGTGTTTTTCCGTACTCAGTTGCTCACGTTCCTGATGTTCTTGATTGCCCCGCTGTTGACGATGCGCCTGCTAGCGGAGGAAAACCGGGAGGGCACGCTAGAAATCTTGATGACGCTCCCCATGAGTGAATCGGCCTTTGTAATCGGTAAGTTTTTGGCAGTGTGGGCCTATTATACGGTACTGCTCTTGCTGACGCTGGCGCAGGTATGGATGCTTTCGTGGATTGGCGTGTTGGATTACGGCGTGGTGTTTACGGCCTACCTGGGGACTTGGTTGTATGGTGGCGCAGCCCTGGCTATCTGCATGATCTGGAGTGCGCTTACCGAAGATCAGGTGGTGGCGGCCTTCCTGGGGTCCACGTCGATCTTGATCTTGTACCTGAGCGACATCGGCGCGACCTTCTTCCAGGATGTGACCACCACCCAACCGGGCACCACCGCCGCTACCGTCGCCGGCTGGTTATCTACCTTTTTTCAACAGATCAGCCTACGCAATCATTACGACCCGACGCTGTTATTCGGGCTGGTGCGAGGCGAAGACATCGCCTATTACCTGTTGATGATCATTGGGGCGTTGTTTATCACCGTCCGTATTGTTGAAACACGACGCTGGAGAGGCTAACCCATGACCGACCAACACAACGACACACACGATCCGATGGCAACCGATACCCACGACCTACCGCCGATTGTCCCGCCGGTTCTGCTCTTGGCGCTAAGCGGGCTGTCGTTCTTGCTGGCGCTGGCGGTGTTGTTTGTCTCGCCGGGGTTTGGGGTGCTGGGCTGGGGGGCGCTCGTTACTGGGGTGCTGCTGCTGGTATTGCTGGTGGTATTGGCCCCGCAGCAAACGGTCGATTTTCTCACCGGGCGCTCGTTCCGGTTTGGGAGTACCAGCATCTTGTTCACGCTGGCGTTTATCGCGGTGCTGATGGTCGTTTACTGGTTTATCACCACACTAGACCTACGCGCAGACCTGACGCAAACCGATCAGTTCTCGCTCAACACCCAGGCCGCCGAAACGATCACCCTGTTTGCGTCCGATCCTAGCATCCCACCTATCGAGATCATCGGCTTCTACAACAACGAGCAAATTAGCGTACAAGAACAGATCACGCCACTGCTGCAAGATTACGTGCAGGCCAGCGACGGCAAGATCACCTATCGCTTTGTCAACCCGGACCAGCAAATACAGCTTGCCAATCGCTACGAGGCCACCTCTGGCAGCCTGGTGATCGTCAATACCACCATCGAGGACCCCACCGCCGCCGAAGTTCTCACCCCGCAGCAAACGTCCGACCAAAACCAGATCACCAACGCGATCATCGAAGTGGTCGCTTCCGGCGATTTTAACGTTTACTTCTTAGAGGTCGATAACGGGGTCGATTTACAGGGCCAGGGCGATACCGGGGCCGCGCTGTTCGTGCAGGAGCTTGGGCGCTACAACTGGAACTTTGAGGCGATCACCATCACCCAGGCAACCGCCACGGAGAGCGACATCACCCTAAACGACCCCAACGCCGACGGCGAGGTACTGGTGATCCCCGGCGGGAGCCGCACCCTGAGCGACGATGAAGTAACGTTTATCTCCGATTATCTCAACAACGGCGGCAACGCGATCATCACCGCCCAACCAGACGGCGACGACCCCGCGCTGGCCTCTACTGAAGCCCTCAACGCCTATCTGAGCGAGAATTTCGGGCTGAGCTTCGATAGCGATGTCGTGCTGGACCCCGCCAACGCACGCGGCGGGCGCATCAACCTGATCGACGTGACCAATATCGACCGAACACTGCTGGTCACCGAGTATATCCCGCGTAACTTCTCGTTGTTGCTCAACGCGGCCCGCCGCATCAACATAGCCGACGAAACCCCGCCAAATGTGCAAACCTACTCGCTGGCACAAACCGAATCCTCCGCTTATATCAAAAGCCTGGATGACCTGCTAGCGCAAGACGCCGCCCAAGACGACGACGACCCGACCGGGCCGTTTACCGTGTTGGCCGCCGCAGAAAACACCGAAACCGGCGCGAAACTGGTGCTATCCGGCGGCGAGGGCCTGTTCCTGAACGCTTTCCTGTTCGGGCAGGGTGTCGGTAATTTTGAAACCGCGTTTGGTGCGTTGGCCTGGGCGATGGACTACGATCAGTTTGAACAGGGCACACAGCTACTTTTGCCAGATTTCGACATCCGCCCGGAAGATGTGCCCGTACAAGCGACCGCCCAGCAATTGAGCAATATCCGGTTTATCAGCCTATTTGGGCTGCCGTTGGGCGTGCTGCTTGCCGGCGGGGTCGTTTGGTATTTGCGCCGCGAATAAACACCATAACAGCTAACACAGGAGCGTATCAGTTATGCGATTCAATGCTCGGAATTTGATCTTGTTGTTGGTTGGGGCGGGCGTGGCCGGGGCGCTGATCTTCTTCGGCACCCGCGATCCGGGCGATGCCACCGCCCCCGCCACCGAAACCGCCGCCCAACCCGGCCCGTTGTTCCCACAGGTGAACACAGAGGACGTGACCCGCTTTGAAATACGCAGCTTAGCCCAAACGTCGGCTACCGAAGAAGCCACCCCGCCAGATAGCGACGACGACGCGCCGCAACCGAGCCTGGTCGTTATGCAACGGGATGAGGAGGGTATCTGGACGATTACCGAGGCGACCAACAGCACCGACCGCGACGCCGACCAGATGATCATTGTCGGTACGGTTGGTAATGTGGTGGGCCTGCAATATGCCGATAGCTTCTCGGTGGAGGAAGCCGCCGCCGATTTATCCGACTTTGGGTTATCGGAACCGGCCTACGAGATCGTTATCTCCGATGATGAGGCCGATTACAAGCTGATGCTTGGGGCCAAGAACCCCGGTGGACGGCGCTACTACGTCCAACAATCAGACGATACCGATACGGTTTATCTGGCCCCGGCGGATATTCTGGATAATGTGGTGAACTACATCGCACAGCCGCCTTATATCCCGCCACCGACGGCCACCCCAACCCCGTTCCCGACGGCGAACCCATATAGTGAAGTCGAACAGACGGCAACCGCGCAGGCCGCGTCGGAGGCGACCGCCACCGCCCAAGCCGAAGCCGCCGATCTCGGCCCGGAGGCCCCCGCCACCGAAACCGACGACAACTAAATATAGTGCGGCGGGAGGGTACAGACACCCTCCCCTATATCAGTTTGACGGTTTTCAGTGCGAGTTCAACGCTTTTGGCCGGGCTGATCTTGATCTGCTCGTCTAAAACTGTCCCGTCCTCGCCAATAACCCAGTGTGAGCGAATAGTGCCCATGTACTTTTTCCCGTACATGCTCTTTTCGCCCCAAGCGCCCCACGCTTCGAGCGTGGCGTGGTCTGGGTCGGACAACAGATCGTAGGCGAAATTTTCTTCCTGCTGCCACTTTTTCAATTTGTCTATCGGGTCGTCACTGAGGCCCAACACCACCACATCGCCGTCGGTTTCCAGCTTGGGCAACTCATCCCGGAAGCCGCACGCCTGGGCAGTGCAGCCTTTGGTCGCGGCGCGGGGGTAGGCAAACACGATCACCTTTTTGCCACGGTAATCACTTAGTCGGACGGTCTGGCCGTCCTGGTTCTGTAGTGCAAAGTCGGGTGCAATTTCGCCAACGGTTGGCATCGATCTTGTCCTCCTAGTTTAATGGTACGTTCTATGTGAAATTGTAACTACTCAGCCCTCACCCCAACCCCTCTCCCAAACGTGCCTTTGGCACTGGGAGAGGGGCTAAATCACGCGATGAGAAGTCCCCCTCTCCCCGCGAAGCTGTGGG
>DAOTUA010000370.1:0-1795 GCA_034437355.1 Anaerolineae bacterium
GACTGGTACCCGCCCCTCAAACCCTTCACCGAAGCCCTTACCGGTTACGCTACACCTGGCGATACCGCCCTTTTCCACCTGCCAGAAGGATCGATGCGCTCCAACGTTCCCCAGTTGATGGACTATTACGCGGCCCCGCTTGAGATCGACGGGGTGTTAATCCCGGCGGGTGATGCGACGCTAGACGCAACCTATGCCGGGTATGTGCGGGATGCAGTCAACGGGGCAAGCCGCGTCTGGTTGGGCTACGAACCGGGCCGGCGCACCTATCGGTTAGGGGCGGTTGAAGAACAACTCCTGCCGGAACTCGGTTTTACACAATGTGGTGTGCTAGTAGACCAACCGCCGACCTATGCCGCGTTCTGGTCACGCGCCGACGATGCGCCATCCTTCACCATAGATGCCGTCACATTCGAGCAATTGAACGACCTGCCCGTTGTCCGACGAGATAACCGGCTACCGGTTGCGGTCGGGTGGCAGGCCAGCGACCTACCGCCGCATACCTACTCGGTGGCTATCCACCTGCGCGATGAGGCCGGGACCGTCATCCAACAAGCGGACTTCCCGTTAACGACAACGGGCTTCGGTTGTCACCTGGCGCTGGTATCGGTGCGAGGCGTACCCGCCGGGGAGTATGCCGTCGTCGTGCGCGTGTACAACTGGCAAACCGGGGATGCGCTCGGTGAACACACGCTGGCTATTGTCCGGTTGATGGATTGAAGTTCACGTCGGATGTGAAATAGCAGGTTTTTCTTAACTGCTCAGGGGCTTGACCCCCCGAACCCCCACAAGCTTTTGCAAAAGCTTGACCAAAACTTTAGCTGTGAAAATCTTCGATTTTCACAAAAAATCGCTTAAGCCTTCATCTTGGATAACAAAATAGACGCTTTTTGTCCACTTTTTCTGGAAAAAGTGGTGGGGTGTGGGATGAAACCCCATCAAACATCACGCATTTTGAATTTCACCTCGAGCGTAGCTCATTCCGCCTGATGTACCCCGTGGCGCATAGGGGAGGGCGGTTTTGCCCCTCCCACGGCCATATTTCGGGGAGAACACGGCAGAAAGGCCGCGCTGTTTAGTTGCGCTGGTAGGTCATCACCATCGCCGGGATAGCCGCCACTGCCGCCACTGCATGAGAGATGATCAGTACCAGCGCCGATTGCGTGTCTAGCGTGATCTGTGGGTTAAAGACGGTCACATGCGATAACAGCCAACCGATCACACCGACGATGATAAAGTTACGGATGGCTTTTTCTCCGCCGAAGCGCATCATCAGCACAAAAATAATAGCCCCAACAATCGTGAACATCGCTCCCGCTACGCCGTACATCACGGCTGGTAACGGACCTGGCACCATCTCCGGCCCTTGCGGGATAATCGCTGGCCCTGCAAGCGCATTGGCGATCACAGCGTAAATAAACGCGGAAACACCCGCCGAAACCACCCCCGCTAAACCGGCGATGATCGCTTTGCCCCAATTAAACTGATTAGCCGTCGTGTTATCCTGTGCTGCTGTTGCCATATTGTGTTATTCCTCTGTATGCTATTGTCGTTATTTAGTTAGCCGTCTAAATAATAATCACACAGGTAGGCGACCGTCAAGTTGACAGCTAAAATGTTTATACGAATTTGACGGTAACTGCTCAGGGGTTTCACCCCCGAACCCCCACAAGCTTTTGCAAAAGCTTGGTAACTACTCAGGTACTCGCCTGAATACCCCCATCCCCTAGCCCCTTACCCCCATAAAGGGGGAAGGGGAACAGTTATGTACCACTTAAACCCCTCCCTCCCGCCG
>DAOTUA010000371.1:0-3013 GCA_034437355.1 Anaerolineae bacterium
ATGGCCGCTGCACAGTTGGCTACCCGATGCCCACGTCCAGGCCCCAACCGCCGGATCAGTCATCCTGGCGGGGGTGCTGCTAAAGATGGGTACCTACGGCATGGTACGCTTTAACCTACCGCTTTTCCCGGAGGCCAGCATCTACTTTGCCCCGGCTATCGCTATACTCGCCATTATCGGCATTATCTACGGTGCGTGGGTCAGTTATGCGCAAACCGATGTCAAGAAGCTGGTGGCGTATTCGTCTATCAGCCACCTGGGGTTTGTCGTGCTTGGGATTTTCGCGCTCAACCAGGCCGGCATCGCTGGCGGGACACTGCAAATGGTCAATCATGGTGTGAGTACCGGCGGCCTGTTTTTGGTGGTGGGTATGCTCTACGAGCGCCGCCACACCAAAGCCCTGAACGCTTTCGGCGGTGTGTGGAACGCTATCCCGGTTTTAGGGGCGATGGCGCTGGTGATCACGCTCAGTAGCATGGGCTTACCCGGCCTCAACGGGTTTGTTGGCGAGTTCACCATCTTGTTAGGCAGCTATGGCAGCCGCAGCTTAGGCGCGATTTACACCTTCTTCGGCACGCTCGGCGTGATCCTGGCGGCGATCTACATGCTGCATATGTTCCAGAAGGTGTTCTTAGGCGATCTATCCGATGAAGTCGAAGCGGACATGACCCCGCTAAACTGGAAAGAGATCGCGGTGCTGGTCCCGATTATCGTCGCATCCTTCGTGATCGGCCTGCGCCCGGCTCCCTTCTTCGGCACGATGGACGCTTCGGTCAATGCGCTCGTCACGCAAACTATCGAAGTCGCCTACCCGGAGGACAGCACCCCGGATGACGTGGCGCTTTCCCTGGAAGGCCCGATCACAAGTGAAGCAGGCGAATAAACCATGTTTGAAACCCCAACCCTGCTAGACCTCAACCTATTCCCGGTCCTCCCGGCGATCATCGTTTCGGTAGGTATGTGTCTGCTGCTGCTGATTGACCTGTGGGTGCCGGACGACGAAAAACAACGGACGGCGTGGCTGGCCCAGGGCATCCTGGTGACGGCCTTTGTCGTGAATCTGTTTACGTTCGGGGCAGAAGGCGAAGCCCTCTATGGCATGTTCATGGGCGGGGCCGTGACCGCCTTTATGAATATGATCGCGCTGACGACAACATTTATCGCCATTCTAATGAGTATCGACTATCTGAAGCGGATCAACATAGAAAAAGGCGAGTTCTACTCGCTCATTCTGTTTTCCGCTGCTGGGGCGATGTTCATGGCGAGCGCCAACGACCTGGTGATGATCTTTGTCGCGCTAGAGCTTCTCAGCATCCCGCTTTACGTGATGGCGGCTTTCCGTTACCCCACCGCAGAAGATATGAAAGACCCACAGATCGAAAAAATGGGCCTCAAGTCCGAGGAAAGCGGGATGAAATATTTCATCCTGGGCGCGTTTGCCAGTGCCTTTTTTGTCTACGGCGGCGCGTTGATCTACGGCGGGTCTGGCTCGACCAACCTGACCGAGATATTCGCCACGGTCGAGCAAATGGTAGCCGGGGCGGGTCCGGCGGCGGCGTCGCCCTGGCTGTTGGTGTTCGGCACCGGCATGATCCTGGTGGCGCTCGGCTTTAAGATCGCGCTGTTCCCCTTCCATATGTGGACACCAGACGTATACGAGGGCGCACCCACTAACGTAACCGCCTATATGAGCATCGCCGCGAAGGTGGGCGGGGTGGCGGCCCTGGCACGGATTCTCGCAACCGGCTTGCCGACGCTCTTCGTCAACGGTGCCCAGAACGCCGCCTGGCAGCTTGCCATCGGCGTGATCGCGCTGCTAACGATGGTCTTGGGGAACTTTGTTGCCATCCAACAGACGAACATCAAGCGTATGTTGGCCTACAGTTCGATCGCACACGGTGGCTACATGCTGGTCGGGATCGCCGCCGCCGGCACCGCCGGCGCAGATACGCAAAACGTGTTGACTGCGGTTGCGATCTACCTGCTGGCGTATATGTTTACGAACCTGGGCGCGTTCGCGGTCGTGATGGCGGTCGAAAAGAGCGACGGCACCGGCACCGAGATCGATGATCTGGCCGGGCTGGGCAACTCCCAGCCGTTGCTGGCGGCGCTCATGGCGCTGTTTATGCTCAGCTTGATCGGTATGCCGGCCACGGGCGGGTTTATCGGCAAATACTTTGTGTTTGCCGCCGCCGTCAATGCCGATCTGTTTCTGTTAGCCGCTATCGGTATCCTGACGAGTGTTGCCAGCGTGTACTACTACACCCGGCCCATCGTCAAGATGTACCTGGAGGATGACGCCGACGGCGACCCGGCAAACGGAGCTACCCCCTATCTGACGTGGGCGCTGTATATCTCCGCCGCTGGCGTGCTGATCATCGGCCTGGCCCCGGCACTGGCAACTGGGCTGATCAATACCGTGACAGCGGCGATCCCGGCGTTTTAACCGCCGGGGTAATGATCCGTAAGGGTGCAAGGCATTGCGCCCCTATTGCGAACTTCCCCAATTTCGGAGGTGTGATCTGATACGTGGCGTTGTCCTGCTTTATCCAGATGCCCCCAATATGGCAGCGGCCCGCGCTGCCGCGCTGTTATGCGATCACCTGACAGCGGTTGCCGTTGGCGACGTGGGCAGCGAGTTCAACCAGGTCGCCGCGCTCGGAGCCGACCGCTTCATCCAGGCCGGGCCGCGCACCGAACCGGGAATCATCGCCCGGTTGCCGGATGTGCAGGTGTGCGTGGCGGGCCATCTCCCGGCGCGGACGGCATGGCATCCGCCCGGCTGGGCTGTCGCGGAGGCGGTCGGTTATACTTCACGGCAAGACGCACACACGCTAGCTGTGACCGTGACGGACCAGACGCGCCACGTCTATCAAACCCATCACGCGCCCCTACCCGTTTCACTGACGGTTAAACCCAACGCAACCACCGTCCCGATCACCTTTGCCCCACAAAACAAACCGCTTGAGATCGAAAGCTGGGACGACCAACCCACGCGCCCCCCATCCCCACC
>DAOTUA010000372.1:0-13083 GCA_034437355.1 Anaerolineae bacterium
CAGCAGTTCCCCCCAGACTAAAGCCGACGTTCAGCAAATTTTAGATGATCTCGACATGAAACTGATGAGCGGCGACATCTCCGAAGCTATCTATCAACGCATGTACGCCAAATGGGAAGAACGCATGGCAAATATGCCTGACTAACCCTGATCGACATACAAGGGGTGCCCACTGGTGCCCCCCCACCAGCCAGCTACCGCCGAAAACCACCTAACCGATACCCCATCTGCCCATCACTCGTCCCCACCCGATCCCCCGTCTCCGAATCATACAACCCCAAAACCAACTCATATTCCCCCGGCTCCAGGTCCACCACATCCGGTAACACAAACACATCCCGCGAATACGATCCCGCCCCACCCCCCACCGCAAACGACGGCACTAGGTCATGCTGCCGCCATAGCGGGGTCCCTGTCTCCGGGTTAGTCGGTCCTATCAGGTGAACAAACGCCTTTACCCCTTCCATCCCCTCCAATCGCTCCCACACCACCCAAACGACGATCTCCCCGGTTGGCTGCGGCTCCAATAACAACGTAGTGTCCACCACCGCCGCCACATCTCCAAACCGGACCACCTGCGCCCCGTCCACAACTTCCGGCGTTTGTCGCTTATATCGCTGGATGCGTAACCCGTCCGCCGTTGTGTCTGTCACAAGCTGCATATTCGCATCCAGCCAACCATCGACCACACCATAATTAGGCCAATCTGTGAAACCCTGCGCCACCAACCACACACTATCATACGCATCCCGCGCTTCTGCTAAGACCTGCTCAATCTCATCAACCGGCTGAGTCGGCTCCGCTGGTAGCGCCCGTTCATCCGCTTCAATTCCCTCAACAACATGATAATAATATCCGAACGATGCATCTGCCGCCGCCTGAATCACCAGATCACCCGCCTGCACACTTTCGCTCAAGTACGATGCCAACACATCCCATGCTGGGCTTTTCGTGTAGTCATTATAGTAGTTGAAAAGCGAAAAAAACGTTAAACCAAACCAAACAACACCGAAAGCAACACCAATAAAACGAGAAAGCCGGCCCCGAAACCAAGCTAAAACCACAAAAGACGAAAAAAGAACCACCCATGCGGAAGCACTCACCAACACATAACGCGGAGCAAGAACATTCAAACGCAAAGAAACAAAACTCAACAACATAAGCGGAACAAAAGCGACTGAAACCAACACCCAAACAGAACGAACTCGCAACCAAAAGTTAAAAAAGACCGACAACAACAAGCTAAACAAAACGAACATAGCAATAGCCGGATAAGACCCGATAAAACCAAAACTCAATATCGTAGAAAAATCAACAAATAAACGTTCAACATCAAAACCAATAGTAGTTCCACCATAACCGCCACCGCTCAACAATGCGGGCTGAACATACCAAGGAGCCAACAACAGGCCAACAAAAACCAAACTGACTATCCAACGCAACCAAACATCCCAACAACCCCAAGAAGCACCTAATATCGCTATCGAAAGCGCAAATAAAACAAACAGATCAAGATAGTACAAGTATCCAGCCAGAGCAGCCAACGAGACAAAAAGAATCCAATCCCATCGACGACCACGATACACCGCGCACAACCCCAACCAGATAGACAAGACACTAACCGACGACCACAAAGAATAGTTGCGTATGTCCTGGCTATGCCAAACCGCAAACGGATGTAACGACCACATCAGCGCAGATAGTAAACCGACCACAACCGAACCCGTTGCACGACGACCAAAAGCGAACATCGCCACAATACCAACCGTACCAAACAATACAGGCAACAGCCGCATCGCGAACGGATCAACCCCCAGCAGAGAACCCCACGCATTAAAAAAGACATATGCCAATAACGGTTGCGGATCAACCGTTAGATAGCGTTCAATCGTTTCACTAACAGGAATCATAACCCAATATTGAACCGTAAACGCCTCATCACCACGCAAGGGATGACGATCCAAACCCCAAAGTCGTAAACCAAACCCCAACAGCACAACTGCGACCAACCACCACCGATAAGAATATCGAAAAGAACGATACACAGACATAAAGTAAAAGGCCTATTCAGACTCAGGCAATGTCGCTTGATCAAAAGCCTCAATCTGTTCAGCGGTTAACGGCATTTCAGTGTTATTTGTCTTACGCTCACGCATAAAATCCGTCAAAGTCGGCTTTAAACGATCTCCCGCCGGGTTCTTCTCATTCGCATAAACAATAGGAACAGGCGAGTCAGATTGAACCGTTATCGCCGCACGCGGATCAGTGATAACCAAAAGCGGCTCAATTTCCACATCCGGTGCTATGTCCTCCAATAAACGAGCTAAATAAGACCGTGCCCGTTCAGCTTCTCCCACCGGATTCCCCAAACTCTCCAACCGAAAAAGCGACAAAAACCGAGCTAAAAAACTCCGTTGGAAACGCCACTTATCACCATTAACAATAATATTGCCACGCTGCCAACGAACCACCATCACAAATACACCCTGTGGAGAAATCAACACATGCTTAGCCGGGCTATGATGATAGTGATACAAGACACTTTTTTTGTTCATCCCCTTCAAACCATCACGGATAACCTGTTCCGGGCGTGGTTCTCGAATCCATAAATTAGTCATATACACTGCAAACAAAGCCAATGCCAACGCAAATGGCAAAACAGCCGTCGCCACCAACTCTAACCATCCCAATTGATCAACCGAACGATCCGTAAACGCCGGTAAAAACGTTATCGCCAAGCTACCCAACCACACCGACATACTAATAAAAAAAGCATACTGCGCAATCTGCCGATTCCGCTTAATCACCCGAACATTCGTCTGTACACGCATCGCCTACTCCATGCTCCACAATGAACTTATACCCCCCAACCATAACAAAAACGCCAATAACGGCGTTTTAACCTGAAATACCAAAACAAGCGTAATCAAACAACGGCTAACAAACGTAAGAAGCGCCCCCCCTAACGCTCACAACTGCACACATCACCCTAATCCGGCGTAAAGTACGAAATACTACCACCGCGTGGTATCTCCGCACAAACTAAGTTCCCAAACCGATCCGACGGCAAAAACTCCCACCGACGCGGCGAACCATACGCTACCCCGACAATCGCAGACTCCTGCTCGTTCAACGCCGGCGTTACACAATGCGTAATCGGATATTGCAATGGCCCCGTTAAAACCTCACCCTCATCATTAAACACGGTAATATCGTATACCACATTCCGCGCATTGCTCCGGCGCGTATAACCAACCGGGACCAACGGAGAGTGCCAACTCGGAACCTCACGACACTGAACCGAAACCTGATTGCCATACGTCACAATCACATCAGATTCATCCTTGAACAGCGTCGGACAACCAGAATAATTCCGCAAATAATCCAACTGATTCAGCGGCACCGTCACCTGCTCATTCGCATAAACGGCCTCTATCGTCTCCGTGTTCGCCGTAACCGCTTCCCCACGGATACGCGCCACCCCACCCAAAGCAATATTAACCGGTACTGTCCCATCCGACGGACCAAACACCTGGGCCGAAGATAAATCGCGTAAATCAAAACGATTATCCGGTGTCCAAGCCCAGTACGTCAGCACCGAAGCCCCCTGGCGATCTGCGCGGAACTGAAATTCCTCCGGCATATAAAAACCAAGCCACACTATCGGCGTATTTACCACCACCGGCGATGGAAACTCAAACGTATTCACCCCCTGCCGAGTAAATTTCACCTGTGTAGAAGCAACCAATTCCGCATCTACCGGAGACCCACCGTTCGGGTCTTGATACACAACCGCCGTCACCAACGCATTCGGATCATACTGAAAAACATCAATATTGATATTCTCGATCACCACTGGCAGCCGCAAAGACGTTGGCGTCAAGTCAAACCCATTCATCACCAATGTCGGCTCACCCGTAATCCGCCACAACGAACTCGAAACGCCAGAATTATTATCCAGGATAATACGATTCCCCTGCGCCCCTACTGGCAACGCCAGCACAACCAGCATCAAACTAGCGACCATCACAAATGCAGCGCGGTTGATCATCTTGGTCCACATAGTGCCCACTTTCCTTAGAGAAAAAACATTTTCACAACGAACTTCAGTATACCATGGTTTCAGATATGGCCGTTATTGTAGGGTTTCTAATCAGGTTGGTCAAGCGACATAGCCAGTTTTCGATTGCTATCCCTATTGTCACAAACAACCAAACCGCTATAATGTGGGCGTTCCCGAACGTAAATATAAGGCTTCGGTATGGAAGAATTTGGTTTTCTAGTAGTCATCATGCTACTGGTGATGGGCGGCTATTGGTCTTTTTTCGTCTACCCACGCCAACGCGAATTCAACAAACGACAACAGTACGTCCGATCCCTAGCTGCCGGGGATGAAGTCGTCACCTTCGGCGGTATGATCGGGCAAGTCGTCAAGATCGACGGCGATGCCGGTATCGTCTACGTCGAAATTGCCGACGGCCTCATCGTCCGTTTTGTCGCAGCTTCCATCGTATCCCAGTACGACCCAGAAGAAATCGCACAAAACGCCAACCGAGGTCTACAATCAGCCGACCAAAACCCATCTTGAGCATATCCATAACCACTATCACGAAAGGTATATCCCACCGATGAAACAGCAAACAGGCTGGCTCATCGTCGTTATATTGCTCGCAACGTTTGCTACCTGGATGGCACTCCCCGCCACCAACGGTACATCGTTCGACTTTAACAACGACGGTACCCCCGATATCACCATTGACCAACCCCTCGGCCTAGACCTGGTCGGTGGCCTGCGCGTCCTACTCGAAGCTCAACTTCCCCCAGATGCCTTCACCGAACAAGAACTCTCCGAAACCGCTAACAGCGTCTCTCGTCGGGTTAACGCGCTCGGGCTGACCGAAGCCACCGTACAAGTACAGGGCCGTACCCGTATCCTTGTCGAACTCCCCGGCGTCAGCGACCCCCAACAAGCTATCGACACCATCCAACAAACCGCCCTGCTAGAATTTGTAGACTTTAGCGGGCTTGGCAACCGTGTTAGCGAATTTGTCGGGCGGCCCGTTCTCACCACCGAACAAGACCTCATCTTCCGCCAACGCGAAGCCGCCGGCGAAGATGTCTCCGGCCTCATCGCCGGGCGCGATGTCAACCCGCAAACCGGCCTCCCCTTTGAAACCGTCATGACCGGCGGCGGCCTCGCCACCGCCAATGCCGAGTTCGACCAACTCAACGGCGGCTGGCTAATCCGCTTCGACCTCACAGCCGAAGGTAGCCGCGTATTCGGCCCCTACACCGCCCGATCCATAGGCGAACCCATGGCTATCGTACTTGACGGGGAAGTGCTTTCCGCCCCCATCATCCAAGCCGAACTACCCACCGGCGGCGTCATTACCGGTAACTTCACCCAGGAAGAAGCCGAATCCCTCGCCCTGCAACTTCGCTCCGGTGCCCTAGAAATTCCCCTACAAATCGAAAGTACCGAAACCGTCGGGGCCACTCTCGGCCAAGAATCCGTTCGCCTCAGCATCCAGGCTGGCATCATCGGCGTGCTAATCGTCCTCAGCTTCATGCTGATCTACTATCGCGCCCTCGGCCTCGCCGCGGACCTCGCCCTACTCGTGTTTATCGCGCTCAACCTCATGCTATTCAAGATGATCCCCGTTACCCTCACCCTGCCCGCCATCGCCGGCTTTCTCATCTCCATCGGCACCGCCGTAGATGGCAATATCCTGATCTTCGAGCGCATCAAAGAAGAAATCCGTACCGGTAAAGAACTAGGCGAAGCCCTCGCAACCGGCTTCGACCGCGCCTGGGCCTCCATCCGAGATTCCAACACATCCACCATCATCATCTGCGTGATCCTCTTTCTATTCGGGCAAACCCCCGGCGCTAGCATCGTTAGTGCCTTCGCCGTCACACTCGCCATCGGCCTGATCCTCAACCTGTTTACCGCTATTATCGTTACACGCACCTTCCTAAGCGTTCTCGTCAACAACGCCTATGGCTATATCAATAACCGCGCCTGGACTCTCGGCATCTAACGAAAGGATACACCATCATGTTTCAACTTATCGAACGCCGTCGCTATTACTTCATCTTCTCCGGCATCCTCATCTCAATAGGGATCGCCATGATGATCTACTCCTGGGTTACCATCGGATCTCCCTTCGTTCTCAGTATCGACTTTCGCGGCGGCAGCATCTACGAATTTCAACTCGAAGAACCTGTCACCGAACAACAAATCCGCCAAGCCTTCCAACAAGCCGGGCGCGATAACGTCGTACTACAACGCATCGGGCCAGACGAAGAAAACCGCTGGTCCGCCCGAACCGACTTCCTCGAACAAGAAGACGCCACACGCCTAGAAATAACGCTCGATGACATCGGCGGCCTCAATTTCGATACCGCCCGCATCGAACGGGTATCACCCACCATCGGCGGGGAAGTCACCCGCGCCGCCTTCTTAGCCGTTATTACCGCCTCCATCGTCGTTACAACTTTCATCGTGCTAGCCTTCCGCAAAATCCCGAACGCCTTACGCTACGGACTCTGCGCTATCTCCGCCATGGTCCACGATATATTTATCATGCTGGGGGTTGTTTCATTTGCTGGCCTGTTCTTCGGCTGGGAAGTAGACGCGCTTTTCCTAACCGCCGTCCTCACTGTCGTCGGGTTCTCCGTGCAAGACTCTATCGTCGTGTTCGACCGCATCCGCGAAAATATCCCCAAATACCTTGGCGAACCCTACGAAACTATCGTCAACCGCAGCGTGCTAGAAACCATCCATCGGTCGCTTGCCACACAGTTAAACGCCTTCTTCGTAATGATCGCCATCCTGCTCTTTGGCGGCCCCACCGTCAAAGAATTTATCGCGATCCTACTCATCGGGCTGCTATCCGGTACCTACTCCTCAATTTTCACCGCAGTACCGCTGCTCGTCGCCTGGGAAAAAGGCGAAATCCCCTTCCTCCAGGGCGGTTACCCCGTCGTAGAGGCAGAAAGTCCCTAATCAATCAGCGGCAACGTCACGTAGAAAGTGGACCCCACACCCTGTTCACTTTCTACCCGGATATGCCCACCGTGAGCCTCCACAATATGCCGCGTAATCGCCAGTCCCAGCCCCGTCCCCTGCTCATTAGACGTACTCGCCACCCGGAAGAACTTCTCAAACAAGTTTTTCAAATTCTCCTCGCTAATCCCAAACCCCGTATCCTGCACCCCCACCCGGATAAACGGTGACTCATCCTGGACGATCTCCTCCACCCGTACATACACATCCCCACCGTCCCGGTTATACTTAATCGCATTCGTAAACAGATTCAAAACCACCTGCTTCAACTTACCCCGATCCCCAAATACCTGATAATCCCCCACCCGTAAATGAAACGTGATGTCCTTATCCTGCGCCTGATGAATCACGACATCCACACTTTCGCGGATCAACTTCTCCAGGTCAAACGTCGCCTTCTCCAACTGAAACCGCCCGGATTCTAACCGCGCCAAATCCAAAAACTCGCTCGTCATTCGGATTAAACGCTCAGTCTCCCCCTGCATCGTCTCGATAATATCGCCGTGTTTCTCTTTCGGTAGTTCCGTTCGCTGCAATAATACCGTGCTGGCCTTCAACGCCGCCAACGGCGTCCGAATCTCATGAACCATCTCCGCAATAAAATCACTCTGCTGGAATAAACGCGCATTAGAAATCGCAATCGCCGCCTGGCTCGCCAACGTCGTTAACGTCTCAATATCATCTTCAGAAAAATCTTCATTATTCTCTTTGTTAATCGCCTCCAAAACACCCATGACCCGGTCATGTACACGCATCGGAACCCCCAAAATGCTGCGCGTCTTGAAGTCAATTTCATCATCAACCCCAGAATCCCACTCTGGGGCCTCCCGCACATCATTGATCACTCGCGGCTCACCATGCGTCACAATCCAACCCGCAATACTCCCATCCAGCGGGATCGTAATGCGCTCCATCGTATGCGCCTTGATATTTGACGCCGCCTCGAAGCGCAACTCGCCATTTACTGTGTCTATCAACATAATCGAAGCCGCTTCCGTCTCCGTTAACTCCCGTGCGGCTTCAATAATCGCTTGCAACAAAGATCGTAAATCAAACGTCTGATTTAACTGCTGACTGATCGCAATAATACGCTCATATCGCTCAACCAACTTCGCATTACGTGCGGGCGTTTGGTTTGTCATTCCTATAATCCCAATTCTCGGACTCATTACCGCGAAATACGATTTTTTATATCCTCTGCCAGTTTCATTAACTGGCTCGATGTAATCGAATTAGGCCGGAACGTCACCATCGGCATATTTGCCTCCGCCGCCTGGAACGCTAAGTCCGGCGCTGCCGAGATAATCGCCTTAATCTCCTGCCCTAAAGCCTGCTCAATCTCCTGCCAAGGCGTCTGCATACTAGACTGCGCCCGGTTCATCACAGCCACACTAATCTTACTGCGCGGCACATTATCCGCCTCAAAACTCTGGAACATCTCCCGCGCCATTGTCAGCGCCACCTTATTCGGCTCCACAATCAACAACAACTGGTCCATCTCACGGATTAACCGATTCCCCGCCTGTGTCATCTGGCTCCCCATATCCAACACCACCGGGTTACCAAGCTCCTTTAATTGTGTCAACAAAGCCACCGCTGTTTCTGGCGTATAATTCAATAACGCCTCTTTCGGGCGGGTCGATGACAACAACAACCGCAAACCAGACTGATGCACAATCACCTGCTGCTCAATTAAACGTGCGGTGATCTCGTTAGCAGGCTTGCTCAGCAAATTCGCCATCGCCGAAACACCCCCATGCCCCAAAAACAACCCCATACTCCCCGTCCCCAAACAAAAATCTGCCAGAATCGGGTTTTGCCCGGCCTCTAAAATCGCCGCCGAAATATTAATGACCGTCGTCGTCACCCCCACCCCGCCTTTAACCCCCATCACCCCAATAACCCGGCTAACCGGCTTCGATGAAGTCGTACCTGCCCCCGTGCCATCCTTACCCGCCTTCCGAGCCAAAATCGCCTTCACCCGCGATGCCAACTCTGCCGGGTGAGTTGGCTTTGTCAGATAATCATCCGCCCCCGCTTCAAACCCCACCACCTTATCCTCAATCAACGACTTTGCGGTAAACATGATAATCGGGATACCCTGCGTCGATGCGTCCGCCCGTAACCGCCGCGTCACCTCATACCCATCCATATCCGGCATCATCACATCCAGGATAATCAAATCTGGCAACTCACTAGCCGCTTTAGAAATCGCCTGGTTCCCGGCATTTGCCGCGACCACCTCATAACCATGACGCTGCAACATCAAACCAATTAACTTTAAACTGTCGATGTCGTCATCTACGATCAGAATCTTTTCAGGCATATTTGGGAAGCTTTTCTTAAATGCAGTATGAATATCTATGTTAGTTTAGCACGGAAAAAAAACCCCCGCAAGAAAACATTAAACGCCCCCGTTTGAACCCCGTTTGCATTACTTTGGTTTCTCGTTATCGGCCTTACAATTACCCAACCCACTGCCGCACCACCGCCGCCATCTCATCCGTAACCCAACCCTGCTGCGATGCTTCCGCTACCAAACCGCGGACCGTCACGCCCCGCCGCCAGCTTATCCCCGTCAAGCTCGCCCCACCTGCTTCACTATCCACCAGCGCATACGCCGCCACCGTCTTTAACCCCACACGCCCCGCCCAACGCACCAGTGGGCCATAATCTACCCACGGGACCCGCCCATACACCAGCAGCAACGTCGGATGATCAATGTCATACGCCCCCACCAGATCACGCACCGCCACCTCACCGCGCCCCCGGCTATACACCAACGGAACCCCCGTCGCCACACTTACCAATGCTCCCAGCGGTAACGCATCGTGCGGGCATAACAGGCGCTCTAACTCAACCCCATCCGCCGCCATCCCCGCCACGACTTGCGCCGCCACCAACTGCAATGCCTCCGGGTAAGAAACCAATAACTCCAGGCTCAACCGAAACGGACTAATCCCCCCATCCGGCACCCCATACCGCCCGAACTGTACCAAACCGTACTTGAACAACACATCCATTAACATCTCTCTATCCATCTCGTAACGCCTCAATTCGTGCCCGGCACCGCCCCGCGAAATCGTCCCCATACCCCGCATATAACACACCCTCACCCGCCACCCGCAACCGATCCCCACCCGCCAACGTAACCCAACCCGCATCAGGCCAATAAACGGACCCCGCAGCCGTCGATACCACATCACCAGCCCGCACCACCAACGCCCCCCGTTCATCACCCGCCAAATATGCGGGGAGGTCGCGCTCATCCGCCAACGTCGCCGCATCCGCCCCAAACCCCGCCTCGTACACCATCGGAATATAGCCGCCCCCCACAAACGGACCGTGCAGCACTTTCAGCCGATCTCGCCCCACATACGCTATCGACCGTTCTAACGCCCGCGCCCCGGCCCCCGCCTGGGCCATATACGCGGCAAAATCGAACACATACCCACACACGACATCCCGCGTTGCCTGGATAATCGCTCGGCTAAACGGGAAAAACGGATCGTCCTCAAAGTGCATCGGAGCCGGCATGTCACTCATCAACGGGCGCAGCAACAAGACCACATCCCCCCCCGCCGACCGCGCCGCTTCTACCCGGTCGCTAAACCTACGCATCCCCGATTAACTCCCTCACCATATGCCACGCCACCGATAACCCCCAATTCCCCACAAATTGCTCTGCATTTTTGCTACGCCCCCCAAAACCATACACCCGCGCCCTAGATGCCGCCTCCGTACACACCACCACCGCCGTACCCACCTCTTGATCCGCGTTTTCGTCCACATCCGGGCGGCTCACCACCCCGACACACACCGATGCCCCACTGCTAGCTAACAGCCGACCCGCCGCGCCCTCCGCCAACGCCTGTAACCCTGTATCCGGCGGCAATCCGAGCGAAGCCGCCAACGTTGCCGGCTCCGAGAAGGTCTCCGCTGTCGCCAGTCCATCCCCTAACACATCGGATAACCGCGCCTGCAACATGCCACCGATCCCCGTCTCCGTAATTGCCACCGTCACCCCAACGTCGGTTAACAACTCCGCTAAAGCCACTTCCAAGCGATCTGCATCCACCCCGAAAATATACGACCCTACCCGATCCCGTATCAGACCCTCCACCGGTTCGATCAGCGCCAAAGCCGCCGCGCTTGTATCCGCCTTGGCCGTAATCCGAATGTCAATCTGCCCACTATGCGCCGCTAACCCAACCGTCGGGTTGGCTCCCTCCAGTAAATCCCGGCCAATACGCATATCTAGCGTACTCTCACCAATACCCGCCGTTTTAAGTATCCGCACCAAGATAACTTGTTCCTCAATCCCATACTTAACCCGAATAAACGGTAACACCTTCCCGTCTAACAGATACTTCATCTCTCGCGGAACCCCCGGCAAGCTCACCACACACTTACCCCCCACTTCCACAATAAACGCCGGGGCCGTCCCCACCTCATTCTCTACCACCACCGCCCCTGCTGGTAGATACGCCTGCTGGCGGTTATTGTCCGTCATCTGGACGCGGTACTTCTCGAACCGCGCCGCGATACCGTCTAACAACGCCTGATGAAACACCAACCCGCGATCTGTTGCATCTGCCACCGCCTGCCGCGTCATATCATCCACTGTCGGACCCAACCCGCCGCAAGTGATCACAACATCGCTACGCGCCAAACTCGTTCGGATTGTCTCCGCAATACGCCCCCGGTTATCCCCCACCGAGACCATGTAATACACATCCACGCCCATATCGCGTAACGCTCGCGCCATATACACCGAATTGGTATCCGTAATCTCACCTAATAACAACTCCGTCCCAATACTTATCAACTCCGCCCGAATATTCTGTCCCATGACCTATCCTATCTAATCGATCTCATATGCCACCAACACCTGCTCAATCAACGCCTCAACATCCCGCCCTGCCACACCCACCGACAACCACACCAAAAACTCTACATTCCCCGTCGCCCCCTTAATCGGGGATACCGTCAAGCCCCGCACTGCCAACCCCTGCTTCACCGCAAACGCCAACGTATCCACCAACACCTGCCGATGCACCCGTCGATCTCGCACGATCCCCCCTTTGCCGACCTCCTCCCGCCCCGCCTCAAACTGCGGCTTAATCAACGCGATAATATCGCCCCCATCCACCAACCAGCCCCGCATCGCCGGCAACAATTTCGTCACAGAGATAAACGAAGCATCCACCACCGCCAACTCAATCGGCTCACCCACATCATCCAGGTAACGCGCATTCGTCCGTTCGATCACCACCACCCGCCCATCTTGCCGCAACGCATAATCTAACTGACCATACCCCACATCCACCGCGTACACCTTCCCCGCCCCAAACTGTAACAGACAATCCGTAAACCCGCCCGTACTCGCCCCCACATCCACGCACACCTTCCCCGCCGGATCATACCCGAACGCCACCAGTGCCCCCGCCAGTTTCTCCCCCCCCCGGCTCACAAACCGCGGACGCTGCTTGAGCGTGATCGCATCCTCCAGGCCAACCCGTGTCCCGGCCTCATCCACCACCACCCCGTTAACCAGCACCTCCCGCGCCATAATCATCCCCTGCGCCTTCGAGCGCGTCCGCACCAGACCCCGTTCGACCACCGCCAGGTCTAACCGCTGCTTTTTCGACATATCCGCTACGCTCGCTTCAAATAAATTGTCAAAAATAGCGGATTATCCGTATCCCCATCTACCACAAACCCGTCAAGCTCTATCGGCAGATACCCATCCGCGCTAATCACCACACTATACGGGATAAGGCGTGCATCCGTTGAAAATTCCAACAACCTTTCTAACTGAAATTCCCCATTACGATCTGTTGTCCCTAGCGCGTAAATCTGCTCTCGGTCCCACACGAAATCCGCCACGGAAAATTCTTCCGTGATCAACACAAACGTCACCCCCGGTATGCCCTCACCCGTCGCACTATCCACCACCCGCGTCAGCCGCGTCGGCAACATCTACGTCGGCAAGGTCACCAACGTCGAGAGCC
>DAOTUA010000373.1:0-13240 GCA_034437355.1 Anaerolineae bacterium
CTACTCAGGTACTAAACACATCTTACGGTATCGCACCCGCCCTCACCCCCTAAATCCCCCTCTCCAACAGCTTCGCGGGGAGAGGGGGACTTCTCATCGCGTGATTTAGCCCCTCTCCCAGTGCGAAAGGCACGTTTGGGAGAGGGGTTGGGGTGAGGGCTGAGTAGTTACAAGAATTCTGCTATTCCACATCAGGCGTATTGTACAATAATCGTAACTTCTCAGGTAGAGATACAATATCGTGTGGTGAAACCCCTGGGTAGTTACCAATAATCGTAACTTCTCAGGTAGAGATTAGGATATCGTGGGGGTTCGGGGGTGAAGCCCTTGAGCAGTTATAAGAATAATTAAACACCGATCACTTTAGAGAGTTACGAGTTTAGCTTGATTTCTCTCACGATTTCCGTTTTAATGGGGTTGTCACAAATAAACAGATCGAAGATCAACATGGCAGCACAACACACCCCACCCAACAAACCGATAACGATTCTATCTATAGACGGCGGTGGTATCCGGGGGATTATCCCAGCGTTGGTGATGGCGGAGATCGAACGCCGCACCGAAAAACCGATTAGCGCCCTGTTCGACCTTGTAGCCGGGTCTTCCACGGGGGGCTTGCTGGCGCTGGCGCTAGCTGTGCCGGGCGAAGATGGCGCACCGCGTTACACAGCCGAACAACTGCCAATGCTCTACCAGCAGCACAGCAAACTCATCTTCTCTCGCACCCGCTGGGATGCGATCCTCTCAATAGATAACTGGCGGGTGCGCCGCTACCCGAACACCGGTATTTCCGAGGCACTCCAAGACGTATTCGGGGATGCCAAGCTAACCGACGTGCTAACTGATGTGATGGTGACGAGCTACGACATCGAACGCCGGATGCCCTGGTTTTTCCGCAGCCATCGCGCCAAGCAAGTGGATCAGTGTAACTTCCTGTTACGCGATGTCGTCCGCGCGACAACCGCCGCGCCCACCTTCTTTGAGCCGGCCCAACTGCACAACCACGATGATCCCGATCACCCATTCGCGCTGATCGACGGCAGCATGACATCGATCAA
Organism: Anaerolineae bacterium; assembly: GCA_034437355.1. Classification (GTDB taxonomy): domain Bacteria; phylum Chloroflexota; class Anaerolineae; order Aggregatilineales; family Phototrophicaceae; genus DAOTTY01. The sequence continues at coordinate 1,059 of DAOTUA010000373.1, forward strand.
CCCGGCGTTGTGTGCGTATGTCGAAGCGCGGGAGATGTACCCGCAAGCCCAAGATTTCATCGTCGTATCGCTTGGCACCGGTAATCTGACGCAATCCCTGCCGCATCAAGAGGTCAAAAACTGGGGCCTGCTGAACTGGGCCAAGCCGCTTTCCGATATTATGTTTGATGCGTCTAGCCGCACAGTGGATCATCATATCGAGCAGTTGTTACCGCGTGGGGCAGATAACCGCAGTCGTTACTTCCGGCTGCAAAAGCGGATCGAAGGCGTTGATCATCGTATGGACGACATCAGCGACGCCTCGTTAGCGATGATCCGCGAGTGGGGCCACGAGTTGATCGCAGATCATCATGATCTCATTGATGAGATGTGTGAGGCGTTGCTAGCGGCCTCGGCGGTAACCCAACCGCCGGATAACACCCCCCGGCGGCGCTTCTTTGCGCTGCAATCGCTGGCCTTCTGGCGCTCATCGGACGATGACCAGCCCGCCGACATCCAGCAAACGGGTACCGGCTAGCCCGCGCCCGGTCGTATCGGTGGGACTTTAGCGGCCCTGCGGCCCAACCGATACCCGCTGCCACACCACCCAGCCCCCCCACCACACGCCATTTTGCCAAACAGGGTACGGGGGCCCATCCGCTGGCCGGAGCGTGACGTACAGGTAATAATCGCCGAGGGCGTCATCTGGCAGGATGACACAACCGCTTGCACCCACCGGGCCGGCCCACTCATCGATAACCGTGTTATACCCTTGTGCCAGCACCAACCCGGTCCGCATATCCGCATCTGTTACCGTCGTGATGGGCGGGACCGCACAAAGTCGCTCACCGGCACGGGCCGCCCGATACCCGCCCGGCGCTGCGTCGAAGATTGCCAGCGTATCGCCATCTGATGTGCCGAAACCGACCGTAAACGGTGATCCCGGTTGGGTGGCGCTTGGCTGCGGTTGGCTCAGCCGGTAGATGATCCAATTCTGTACACCGTCATGATAGGTAATGCGGCGGTCTTGTTGGCGTAGCGCCGCCATCACGAACCACGTTTCCGGGTGGTTGGTGGGCATCATCACCCACACATGCGAACTGCGATCAAAACGCGCTACCAAGTCGTTAATCTGATCGACGCCCCACGTCCGATAGGCCATGTTAACCGTATTCGCGCCGATAAGCCCGGCACGCTCTCCGTGATAAGCGAACGGGTCGTAGTCCACGACCCAGGCCAACACGGGGGACAACGGATCGCGGGCGGCTGCCGCCGCGCCGATCACTTCGCGGTAGGGTGGTTTGGCCCCCCAGTTGCCACCGTGGGCGCTCAGGCCGTCCCCCGCCAGGGCCAACGCCAACCCCAACGCCACCCACCCCCCGGCCCGCCATCGGGCCAGCGCGGATAACCCACCCCCGGCCAACAGCGCCAAGGCCGGGAGTGCCGCCAGTGTATAGCGCGGATTGTACAGCGGCATCACCAGCGCGTTAGCCGCCAGCACCGCCCCCGGCACGATCAACAGCCACGCCCACAACAGCCCAACAGATCGCCAGCGGCCCGGCCATCGCAGCGCCGCCCATGTGACCAACACCAGCAGCCCGGCGTAGGCCACACCACCGCGTGCGACAAAATACCCGGTTAATGTGCGGATTGTCGCCCAGGTCGTTGGCTCTGGGGTGGTCAGTGGGCCGTGCGGGTTGCTGGTGAACTGAGCGACCAACGCCGGGAGCCAGGGCGCATATAACCCTACCGCCGTTATGATCACCGCCGCCCAGCGCCACATCAACCGCCAGCGCCCGGTCGCTAACATATGGACCGCGTGCGCCAACGGGAGCAGTGCCGCTGTGTAGTGCGTATAGGTGGCTAGTGCCATCAAGATTGCATAGAGCAGGCCGCGCCATATGGTCGGGTAGGCGGCAAAGCGCACATAGGCGAGCGTCACCGCCGCCGAGAGCGTGATCAACGCGCTATACATCCGTGCTTCGCGGGCGTAATACACCCAGAACAACGAGGTTGCCAGCAGCAACATAGCGAACAACCCGGCCCGATCATCCAATAAGCGCCGCCCTAGCGGGAGCATCAATGCCACGCCGAGCCACCCCACCAACAGCGACAGATAACGCAACGCCAACACGCTATCCCCCGACAGCCACACCCACGCATCCAGCGTCACGAAATATAAAGGGGGATGAACATCGTTGCGCACGCGGGATAGGGTGGTGTACAAGTCGGTTTGGGCGGCGCGTAGCGGGGTGGTCAGGCGGGCACGTATCCCGCGGGGTGGGTCGTAGGTGGTCGGCGGGGGTGCGGCCTGGGCATATACGGACCACGCTTCATCGTACCAAAGGCTATCGTTATCAAGCCGGGGGAGCGTCACCGCGCCCGCCAACAATAGGATGCAGACGGCAACCAACAATCGCAAGCGCATAAGGGCCTCCAAGCGGCGAACATAAACGCGATGGGCGGCGATTATAGCGCCTCGCCCCCCGGTAAAACAACACCTTCACTATACGGCAGGCCGGTCGGCGGCCTATAATAACGATGTGCTGCTGGTCCCACGGCAGTTTTTGTCATTCTATTACTGATGAGGTCAAACACACCCGACTATGGTTGAACAAATTCAAGATGGCGTGATTGTAGAAATGTCTTACCTGATGACAGTTGACGGCCAAGAAGTAGAACATGCGCCAGCCGATGATCCCATGTATTACTTGCACGGGTCCGGTGCCATTTTGCCAGGCTTGGAAGATGAACTTGCCGGGAAAAAAGTGGGCGATAAGCTCAACGTCGGCATTGTGATGGAACCGGACATCTGGGAGGCCCCCCGCGACGACTTCGACCACTTGCCGTCAGACATCAAACCCGGCGATGAGATCGATATTTACGACGATGCCGGGGATATGGTCCGAGCGTTGGTGAAAGCGATTGACGACGAGAAGATCGTCCTGGACCTGCTCGACATCGAAGCGTGGATGGTGGGTAAAACCGCTACCTTCAAGATCGAGGTCCTGAAGATTCGTCAAGCAACCGAGGCCGAACTCGAAGTTGGGGAACCGGAAGAGTATTTCGAGTATTTTATGGACGATAACGACGACGAATACGACCCTGACGGCGATGATAACGACAATGTAAATTCTATGTGAAATTGTAACTACTCAGGTAGAAATTAGGTTGTGTTGACATTTACGCAAAAAAAAACGGTGATTGTAGGGGTTCAGCGTGCTGAACCCAGGGCATGAACCGTTGTGGTCTTTAACGAGATCGAAATTTCAAGCGTCAACAGCGCCTAGGATATGGTGGGGTTTCACCTCACACCCCACCACTTTTTCCAGAAAAAGTGGACAAAAAGCGTCCATTTTGAACGAAGCACCTAAGCGTGGAGTATTGCCACCTGAGGAGTTACAAGATAGTAAACTCATGAATTTACGAATGGTACAAAGGTACCAGTGAAAAACGTAAATTATGTGATATATTTGGAATCATAGACATAGAGAGATGCAAATCGGGGCTTATTTCTCCCCCCCGTAATACCGACCAAACACCCTTACCCGTGCTCTGATTGGTGTAGATAGGTAACCCGGTTTGTATCGCTTCTATGCTTTTTCATTTTAGCGGGATGAACACCATATCATCCCGCACAGCGCCGGCAGACGTTCCCAGGACAGGCATACGGTTTGCATCGGCGGTATACCATCCTACCCTTAGCTCATGGTCGTTTTGACTGAGAGTTGACGGTGGGATTTCTGCTATGGTGTGGGTTGTGGTGAACAGCCCGACATCGGCCCAGGCGGAGGTGGGGTAGCGTGGTGGGGGCGCGTCTTGCTGGGCGATCATCTGTCCTTGCGCGTCCACAATCCCTACGGTTAGCGTCCAATCGGTTGTCATCTGGACGCGGCGCTCCCACCACAATTCAAGCTGCATCCCGTTGTCGGTGGGTTGCAAGTCGTAGCCGCGTAAGCGCACGCCCTCAAACTGCACATCCACCGGCTGAACGACTGGTGGTGGGTTGTAGGTTGGGTCCGTATAAACTGGGCCAGCCCCGAAAACCGCCCCGATCTGGTTATCATCTGCATCGAACCAGTTCACAAAGCGGCCTTGCCCGGCATCATCGGGGGATGGCACACGCCAGCCGAAGGCGAGCTGCACCTGGAACGGGCGCGGGTCGGTGGCTTGCTCCGATAAGCGGAACTGAACCCGTGTGCGGTAGGTTGTGTTGGGGTCGATCAAATCGGTCGGAGCCATGCCAGGGTAAGTATCGACCTTACCGAGCCGTTCGCCCGTGATCGGGTCTTGTGCGGTGACGAATAACGCCGGGTTTTGCGGGTGGTTACCGGTAAAATACAGGTCCAATGTGATATTCGCGCCCGGTCGGACGGTGCGCGTGTGTAACTCGTACCCATGAAACAGGATGCTTTCGGCGCGGGCATCGATCCGGTTGAGGTCATCGGGCAGAGTGGCGACGGGTTGTAGCGGCACGAACGCCGTCCCCAATGCCAAAAACGGCGCGGTTATCGCAACCGCGCTAACGGGGATCACCGGCACCCAGGCCCAGCGCCGCCCGATCAGGCTAGCCCAACCGATTACCAGCAACGGCGCGATCCCCGTCAGCGCCGGGAACAACGCCCGCCCCTGCGAAATGTTCATCCGCCGCGTAACATAGACCATAATCCCAGCTACCGCGAGCGTAACCGCCAGCAAATACACCAGTTGCCAACGGCTCTGCGGCACACGAGCGAAGCGCACCCCCACCCCTACCAGGCCGACCCCCGCCATGACCGTGACATAAGGCGAAAGCCACGCCGGGCCGGGTACGTTGAGATGGCCTAATGTCATCCAGAAAGACTCCCATACACCCCACAATTCAAACCCGGACGGCGCGGCGATCTCCCGGCCCCACAGCGCCCGCGCTTCTTCATATGCGAGTGGGTCGCCATAAATGATCACACTGCGCACGTACCACCACCCCGCCAACAGCACGCCACAAACCGCGATAATCGCCACATAGCGCATGACATCCCGCCAGCTAAAGCGCCCCGTCACCCCACCGATAACCGCCATCCCCACCGCAAAACTATAGGCCGCCAACCCGGTTAGTTTGGTGATGGCGGCTCCTGCTAGTGCCGCCCCGATCAACAGCGCGTTACGGGTTGTCAGGCGGCGCTCGGACCAAGCGACAAGGGCCAGCACCGCCACCACCGACGACAGAAAGGCATTCATGTTGTCGTTATTGGCACTCACGCTGATGTGAATGAAGGTTGGCACCGATGCCGCCAGGAACATCGCGGTTAAGCCGATGCGTTCATCCCACACGAGCCGCCCCGCATGATACACGCACCAGAGCGTCCCCAGCCCCAAAAATAGGCTAAACATGCGCACCGCCCATAGTGCGGCGCGGGTGTCTCCGGTTTGTGCGAGTGGGTGCAGTTGGATGTTGGTATTTGTGCCCGTGACGGACCCAATCGACGCGAACGGATTCAGCCGGAAATAATTGGTCAGGTCGCCTCGCTCGAACAAGGCCACCAACGGAGCCGCCGTCACATAATATAACGGAAGTTGATGCACCTCGTAGTTGCGTGTGTCGAAGGCGGTCTGCTTATCAGGGATGACAGGCAGTTCGCGGTCTTTAACGATGTTGTGGGCGTAAACGAAATGGGCGAGTTCGTCTGGTCCCTCAAACGGGGGTGTATTGGCGCTGTAAAGCACGCCCAACCCGACGAAATACAGGCTGATCAGGATGGCTATTTGGCGCGGTTTAAGTTGAATCACGGTAGGGTTTTCTCTCTGTTGGCATAGCGCCACAGGATGTCATAAGGGGCGCGAAGCGTCAATGGCGAGGTGGTAATACAATTTGATGTATTATAAGTGCTATGTGAAATTCAAAATGCGTCAAGTTTGATAGGGTTTCACCCCACATCCCACCAATTTTTCCAGAAAAAGTGGACAAAAAGCGTCCATTTTGTAATCCAAGATGACGGTTTAGACGTTTTTTGTGAAAATCGAAGATGTTCACAGTTAAAGTTTTGGTCAGGCTTTTGCAAAAGATTGTAGAGGTTCGGGGATGAAGCCCCTGAGTAGTTACCACGATAGTTTGGCTGTTTTTATCTTAACGCACTGCTTACCGTAATCACACCTGCAAATAAAGTCCGTTATGTAACATTACAATATATTGTGAATTATGGAACTTGCTTAACCCTATGGAACCCAACGTACTATTGTTAGAAGATAACTACACGCTGCGGCGGCTATACTCGCGGGCGTTACAACGTGGCGGTGTGAAAGTCACAGAAGCCGAAAATTTGCAGACGGCCCGTCAGCTGATCGAAGCGCACCGGTTTGATCTGGTGGTGTGCGATATTCAGTTGACGGACGGTATCGCGACCGATTTTATTGTAGAGCTAAAAGCGAAAAACTTTGGGGTGCTGGCGATGTCCTCCGATGATAACTACCGTATCACCTGCGAGCTGCTCGGTATTGAGGGGTTCATGCAAAAGCCGATCCCAACTCGAACGCTCGTGCCGGCAGTGACAGCGGCGATCAAGAAGCGAGCCAGCCTGTCAGGGGCCATCTGAGCGACGAACCCGACGCGCCGCACCAGGCGCGTTTTTCATTCAAATAGGATTTCGTAACTCAGCACGTAGTTCACCCCATCGACATAAAAGACGTGTTCTTGCGGCCCTTGCCCGGCTTTTGTGGGGGAAATGGTCAACTTGCCCAGGTAATCGTCCCCACCCCGTAAGAAGCTATCGGCTTCCCACAGTTCGAGTACAATCGGGCCGGTTAGCCCGGTAATCTGAAAATCTGACGGCATATACTGCCCGGTTTGTTGCCATCCATTGGGGCCGCGCATCCGGCATTGCTTAAAGTCGAAAATGTCTACCTCGCGGGACCGATTCGGGATATGGTGCATCTTGCGCCCGGCCCCTTCAATCGACCAGATTGTTTGCCCATCTAGCCGGATATAGGTTTCGTCGCCGTCGTTTTCCTGGGCTTGTTTACAGGTTAATTCTAAAAGTTGTAGCGTGTGCCGCCCGCTACGGACTCGTTCCAGGCGTTCTTTTTCAATCTGAATTGTATTGGCGCGTTTGCTGGACGTTTTCGATACGCCCCAGATCGCGATGTCGCCGTTTTTGGTGCCGACTGCTAACAAGTCGCCCTCGTTGGCAAAGGCCATGTGGGTGACGTTCGCGCCGTGGCGTAGCGTCATCAACGCGCTGTTATCCGCCAAGCTGGTTAGGCGCACGGTTTTGTCCTGGGCGATGGCGATGACATCCTGTTGCGGGTTGTAGGTCAGGTCGAAGCCCCCGGTCAGATCGTGGATTAGCTCGCCATTCGTGACATCCCAGCCGCATACCCGCCCGGAATAATCCGCCACCATTAGTACGTTCCCGTCAGGGGAAAAGGTGGTCCGCAGTACCCAGTCGTTCAACTTGACGATCTCGTGCAGTTGCTCCCCGGTTTGGACATTCCACAGGCGCACGGTCGTATCTTTCAGCGCGGTTTCACTGCCGTGGGTGGTAGCGACCAGCGCCCCGTTCGGGCTGAGGGCGATATGGTTGATCACGGTTGGGGTTTCGATGCGCTGCGATACGTCGCCATCGGCAGCGTTCCACAGCAGAACGACTCCGTTTGTTTCCGCGGAAACAAGGCGCTGGCCGTCTGCCATGAAGTAGACGGCTACCACCCGCGACTGATGTTTCTGGAATTCAAATTGCTGCGTGGCTTCGTCCATATCCCACAGGCGCACGGTATTATCATCGCTGCTGCTGTAGTAGCCACTACAAGAGGCGAGGGTGCGCCCGTCTGGGCTGAAAGCTAAGCCGGTAATATCCGCGCTATGGCCGTATAGCACGCCGGTATCGCCGCCGGTTTCCATGCTCCATAGGTGGATGTGATGGTCATCCCCGCCAGTTGCCAGGATGCTGTTATCCGGGTGGAAAGCCATCGCACGAACGGGTTTCTGATGGATAGTCAAAACGGCAAGCTGGCGGATGATGTTGGTTTCGGCGGCGAGCGCGTCTACTGGGGCCAGCACTTTAGAGAGGATACCGTCTGGAGATTCGCGCTCATCCCACAGCATCACCGATTTGCTGTAGATAGCGTAGTTATTCCCACAGGCCAGGCTGTATCCTGCCGGGTGGAACGCTAGCGGGCTACTCCCCTTCACCCTACGTATGGCGTCCCCGGTGTGGGTGTCAAAAATCGTCAGTAACCCGCCCTTCTGGTTGGTTGTGACCACCAGTAGATTACCATCACCCCCGAACACAAAATCGTTTGGTAGCGGTAAGGTCATGATGTTGCCGATAGGCTCGCCGCTACTGACATCGTACACCCCGATCCGATCTCCCATGCCTTCGATTGCGGCAATTTTTGTGCTATCGGGCGAGAAGATGGTGCGTTTAACGCCTCTAAACCCGGTGGCAATACGCTGACGGGTGCTGCCATCTTTACGCGCCCCCCGGATGCTAACTGTGCCGTCATCCTGCCCGACAGCAACCAGCGTGCCATCGGCATTAAAGCTCGCGTTCGGGTTACTGGTATTACCAGACCGATACGCGCTTAGCAGGCTTTTATCATCGCCATAGAGCAAATATAAACGGGGATCATCGCTATCGGCGGCATTGACACAGGCAACGACTGGACGGTTATCCGGGGAGAAGGTCGCATGGAGTAGAGTATAGTTTTCCTCGGTAATATCGTGTTGGGTGGTTAGGTTGTGGGTGGGATCTAGGAGTAAGGTTTTGATGTTGTGCTGGTTGGCGATCACACAAAAACGATAGTATCCCTCATCCGCCTGCCCAAAAACTATCTGCTGGACGGCGTTCGTAAAGATACGCTGCTGTAAAAGTTGTGTACCCGTTTCTATATCCCATATGCGTAGGTAGCCTTGAAAGTCAGCAGATAGCATGATCTGCCCATCCGGGCTGATGGCAACGGCTGTTAAGAAGGTATTGTGGGGGCCATACAAACGAGTTGGGGTGATTTTATCTACATTGGTTACAGAAATGGGGTCCGGGTAGGGCATTGGATATTTGTACTCCTACTTATAACAGCCTGTGTAGAGAAATGATGGTGTGATACACAATAGTATATCGCGATCTGGGCAATAGAAAAACAAAAGTAACTGTAACTCTCTCGAAAATAGGCTTGCCGCTTTTCATTCTCTTTGGTGAGCGCCAGCTCAAACGGGGATACATGGAAGCCACCCTACAAAACAACCCCAACATATGCCAGAAAATTTTCATGCGTCAGCGCCGGGCTTAACCCCACCCGAATCAAAAGCGATTAACTGCCTATAAAAGCCGTGATCGTTGCGTTAAAATTCGGATCGTCCCTTACGCTCGGCTTTTAGTAGAAAGCGATACGATGGTAGATAAGAATTGGCACTTAAACGCGATTTTTTATGAACTGTATATACGGGCCTTTGCTGATGGCAACGCCGACGGACACGGCGATTTCATCGGCCTGCGAGATCGATTGGATTACCTGGAGTGGCTCGGCGTCGATTGCGTCTGGCTGTTGCCGATGTATCCCTCCCCGCTGCGTGATGACGGTTACGACATCGCTAGCTATTACGGCATCAACGAACGCTACGGCCTCATGGAGGACTTCCGCATGACGATTGACGCCATCCACGCTCGTGGGATGCGCGTCATCACCGACCTGGTGCTGAACCATACATCCGATGAACACCCATGGTTCAAAGCGGCGCGGCGGTCGAAAGATAGCATGATGCGCGACTGGTACGTCTGGACGGACGACCCGACCCGCTACCAGGAAGCCCGCATCATCTTCAAAGATACGGAAAGCTCCAATTGGGCCTACGATGAGGTCACGAGGGAATATTACTGGCATCGGTTTTACAGCAGCCAGCCGGACTTAAACTTTGATAACCCGCTGGTACGCCAAGAGATGCTCAAAATCGCTAGCTTCTGGTTAGAAATGGGGATCGATGGCTTCCGGGCCGACGCCGTACCGTACTTGATCGAACGTGAGGAAACCAATTGCGAAAACCTGCCAGAAACCCATGCGTTCCTAAAAGAACTCCGTGCTTACATGGACGAACACCACCCCGGCACGATTTTATTGGGGGAGGCGAACCAATGGCCCAAAGAGTTGATGCCGTATTTCGGTAACGGTCACGACGAATTCCAGATGTGTTTTCACTTCCCCGTCATGCCGCGCATGTTCAAAGCGGTGGCGACCGGTTCCCGCCAGGATGTGGTGCAAATTCTGGATCAAACGCCAGCCATCCCAGAAAATGTGCAGTGGGCAACCTTCCTCCGTAACCACGACGAACTCACACTGGAGATGGTGTCGGATGAGGACCGCGAGTTCATGTGGGATTTTTACGCCCCAGATGCACGGATGCGCCTTAACCTGGGGATTCGGCGGCGGCTGGCCCCGTTGTTAGGCAACGACCGCCGCAAGATCGAACTAATGTATAGCATGTTACTCACGCTGCCCGGCGCGCCGGTGCTGTATTATGGCGATGAGATCGGCATGGGGGATAATATCGAATTGTTCGACCGTAACGGCGTGCGAACCCCGATGCAATGGAACGACCAACGCAACGGCGGGTTTTCTCAGGCACAGCGCGAGGGATTATATGCGCCGATGATCGAGGATGAAACTTACGGTTACCGGAAGATCAACGTTGCCAGCCAACAGCTAGACCCGGGTTCGCTCTTGCACAGTATCCGTCACATGATCGCAGTCCGTAAAACGCTCAACATGCTGCCGAAAGGCGACATGACATGGCTACACGATCACCCGCAAGCGTCGCTATCGTTTTGTCGGCAAGATGCCAGCGGGGCCGTCTATGCGCTGCACAACCTGATCGACCAAGAACTCACCGTGTCGATCCCGGCGGGCATCTACCGCGATATGCTCAAGTCGGAGCGCGTCGAGGCCAGCGAGATAACGCTGCCGGCTTACGGGTATCGGTGGTTGCTGCGCGTGGGGGGCTAACCGCCCAGGTAGATGACATCCTGCACCAGCCAGGGGATGATGAGATCGTCATCCCCAATCGCTACCGACACCCGATCAACGGGGAACGTCTGCGCGGGGTAAGGCGGCAGGTCCGCCGTGTTCTGCTTGGCCTGTGACGAAAACACCCCGATAGTGACGTGTGGCACGGGGTGGGCATCAAACATGCCATCGTAAGGGACACACTTCGGGAAGGCCGCACCAACCTGCTGCATCAAATGCGCTAGGGCCGGGTTGGGCATCACGTTCATGTAGAGTACGCCTGGGAACGCGCCGTAGCCATCCAACGTGACGGAAAAAGGCGGCACATCGGCGCACAACTCGCGCAGCGTCGAAACGGCATCGGGTAAGGCTGGCACGGGTACAAACGGATAAAGCACGGTAATATGGGCTGGCAGGCGGCGGGGGAGATCGTAGGCATACTGACGCAGCAACGGCACAGCGATCTGCTGTACGGGCGCGGGCGGGGTAATCGTGATTGAGGTACGCGGTTTCATGAGGTGGTTTGCGGGGGGATGCTGGCCTCTTGTAACCCATCGGCTACTTTGATGAGCAAGGCACGCAGCGTCCGGCACTCGGTAGCGGTCAGTTTAGCGGTGGTATTGGCCTCCAGTTGATCCCAGGCAACCAGCGTTTCTTGCCGGAGTTTGTGCGCGGCTTCCGTCAAAAAAATCTGCTTGGCGCGTCCGTCATGGGGGTTTGGGCGGCGTTCAAGAAAGCCAGCTTTAACCATGCGGTTTACCATTTTGGTGATGGTAGCGGGCTGCACGCATAGGTCTTTTGATAGTTGCGTTAGCGATTGCCCATTTTCGTTCCACAAGCTCATAAGAATCATTTCTTGCCCGGCATATAATCCAGATTCCGCTAAAACTTCCTGGGCGCGTGCCCGGTGAGCCTTGGTAACCTGAATCAACCAGTGGCTGATCGTGTCTGTTTGACAAATCTCTGATTTGCTCATACGGCGTTCCTGGTCGATTAAAATATTTATTCTATCATAACACATTATCTTCGGTTAGCAGATCAAAGTGATGGGGCGCATTTCAAGTTGGTGCAAAATCATATTTAGAGATGCCTTTGATCGGGTGTGAAGGTAACTACTCAGGTACTAAACACATCTTACGGTATCGCACCCGCCCTCACCCCCTAAATCCCCCTCTCCCACAGCTTCGCGGGGAGAGGGGGACTTCTCATCGCGTGATTTAGCCCCTCTCCCAGTG
>DAOTUA010000374.1:0-35209 GCA_034437355.1 Anaerolineae bacterium
CAAATAAATCCACATTGCCAAGCGTGATAAATTTGATTTTAACCCGAATCTGCGATCTGTGCTGACGATTGCCATACTTCCGTAAGATCGTGCTTGAAATCTTGCCGCTTGAACCAGTAAACTTACCCACAGATGCGCCCCCGTAGCTCAGGGGATAGAGCAGAGGTTTCCTAAACCTTGTGCGCAGGTTCGAGTCCTGCCGGGGGCACTACTAAACACATATTCCCAAAGAGGACACCTCGGAGAACCTCACGCCAAACGAAAAAGACGACCGTGTGGTCGCCTGTTCAGGTGAAGTCTTAGGTTGTGGGCAGTATAGGACTCGAACCTATGACCTTTTCTACGTCAAAGAAATGCTCTTCCAGCTGAGCTAACTGCCCAAGTTATAACCGAAATTATAGGTCAAATGCCGCTTTTTGCAAGGGCGAGATGCCCAGCCTACCAGCGTAATTTTGAGACAATCCCCAAAGAAATATCCCACAGAATCAGATTTCACGGTACAATTTGGGATATACTGGATAAAATTTGGGATATATGTCATGACAGACACGCTACCGGATACAATAGATGGCGTCGCACACACGATCAGCGGGTGTACGCTGTGCCCACTCCACCAGGGCCGCACACAGACGGTCCCTGGCAGTGGCAACGCGCACGCTTCGATCATGTTCATCGGGGAGGCCCCCGGCGCACGCGAGGATGAACAAGGGATTCCGTTTGTAGGCCGCAGCGGGCAATACCTCAACTACCTGCTGACGCTCATCGACCTCAAACGCCCGGATGTGTTCATTACCAATGTGGTCAAGTGCCGCCCCCCAGACAACCGCGACCCGAAAACAGAAGAAATGGCCGCCTGTAAACCGTACTTAGATCGTCAGATCGAACTCATCGACCCGGAAGTGATTGTCACCGTTGGGCGCTATAGCATGGCGCGTTACTTCCCTAAGGCCAAGATCAGCGCGATTCACGGGCAGCCTAAATATGAAAATAACCGCGCCTACTACCCGATCTATCACCCAGCGGCGGCCCTGCGTAACCCCCGGCTGCGGGTCGATATGGAAGCCGACATCAAACGGCTGCTAGAAGTGATCGCAGATGTACAGCGCCGTCGGGCAGCAGATGACTTCGACCAACCCACCGACGACAACAACAACGACAACGATCATCCACCCCAACAGCTTAGCCTGCTGTAATGCTACGTGCGCTTTTTGGGGCGTTATCGCTGCTGACGATCATCCCCACACCCGATCACTACCCGGACGCACCCGGCCGGGCCTATGCCTATTTCCCCCTGGTCGGTGTATTGGTGGGGAGTGTCGTCATCGCCGCGTTGAGCCTGGGCCGCGTCATCTCACCCGGTTTAGGGGCCTGGGCCGGGGTGGTCGGGTGGGTGGTGATCACGGGTGGGCTACACCTGGACGGGGCCGGCGATGCTTGCGATGGCTTGTTCGCAGTGGCCGAGCCAGAAAAGCGCCTGGCCATCATGAAGGACAGCCGCGCCGGAGTATGGGCGGTGGTCGGGGTGGTGGTGTTATTGCTGGGCAAGTGGAGCGCGTTACAGGTGACCGCCCCGGCAGATGTGGTATTAGCCGCCGTTACCGGGCGAACCGTCATGGTTTTTACAACGGTCGGGTTCCCGTATGCACGGGCGCAAGGCATGGGCGGCTACTTCCGTGAGGGAATCGGGCGGGGGGAGCTTATGCTTGCCGGGGGGACGTTCGCGGTCGTGCTGGTGGCCCTGCCGGGTGGGTTGGTCGTGGTCGGTGGCGTGTTGCTGCTGGTGTGGTGGGCGGCAAATTGGGCGGCGGGTCGGCTTGGTGGCGGCCTGACGGGGGATGTCTACGGTGCGCTATGCGAACTCAGCGAATTATTGGTGCTGGTGCTGATGCTGGTTTAACGCATGGGGAAGCCTGTTGTATACTGGGTGAAATCCGTTCCGTTAGCTTAATAAGGATCAGATGTGCTTACCCCAAAACCCAGTTTATCCGCGCCACCTCAGCAAGTTTTCCCTTATCCGCGTGGGGTGCTGCGATGGGCGTTACGCTTCCCGTTGGTGCTGTATCGTTTGGGCCTGGGGGATTTGCTGGCGCGTTCGCGATTGGTGGTACTGACTACACGCGGGCGTAAGTCCGGCTTAGCCCGGCATACCATTGTCGAATACCGGATGCACGGTAGCAAAATCTACCTGATATCCGGCTGGGGACAGCGCCCAAACTGGGTTCAAAACCTGCTCGAATACCCTTATGCCACCGTCCAGGCCGGGCCACGCCGTTACAATGTGCATGCCTACCCGGTAGACAACACCAGCGAAATTTTACGTGCGCTGTTCTTGTTTCGGAAGCCGGCCCCCGGTATCTACGATGCGCTGCTGGCCCGTATGACCGACGCCGACAAAGTGAACGCCCGTAAACTGCCGGAACTCGCCTCACAGTTAACCGTATTTCGGATGGACCTCACCGATGAGGACAGCGGCTTATCCGCTTTACGGGCGGACCTCATCTGGGTATGGGGGGTATTTGTACTCATTTTCGGCCTGTGGATGGCCTTTCAGTATCGCCGCCGGGGAGCGCCCCCCACATGACCACCGACCCGATCCAACTGTTGCGCACGGCTCGCGCTGCCATCCAAAAGCAGGATTACACGACGGCAGTTCAAGCAATGCAATCGCTCGTCCAGCACGACCAAGCCACACACAATACCACCTTGGAGATTTTGCACCGTAGCAATTTAGCCATGTTGCAGAACCGGCTTGGTCACCCGGATGACGCCTTGCAACACCTAAACCACGCGCTCGAACTGGCCCGCCACACACAAGATCGCGCCTCCGAGGAGGGGGTGCTGGGCAATATCGGCGTCATCTTACAAGAAACCGATCAGCCCGAGGCCGCCATTACATATTTAGAGCAGGCGCTAGCCATCGCCAAAAGCATCGGGGATCATCGCGGGCGCGGCAACTGGTTCGGTGCCTTGGGGTTGGCCTACGATGACCTGACGCGATACGGCGAAGCGGTCCGTTGCCATCGTCAAGCCGTCGAGATCGCCCGCCAGCTTGATGATCAAACCGGGTTAGCCCAACGCTTGGGCCAACTTGGGAACACCCGAATGCGCACCGGCCATTTCCGCGATGCGCTCAACCATTATGAAGAAGCTATCGAGATTTACCGACGACTCGGCAATCGGGCCGCCCTAGCTCTGCGCTTAGGGATTGTCGGCAATATCTATGCGGAACTAGGCCGCGCCGCCTCATTCCGCCCGGATAAAGAAGCGTTTCTAGTGCAGGCTCTGGCCAACTACCGCGAGACATTACACATCGCCCGCGACTTAGACGACAAACCCTCCCAGGGCGCTTTATTACGTGAGATGGGGCAGGTTTATGCAGAGATGGGCAACAACCCCGAAGCCATCGCCCATTTCACCGAAGCGATAGCGATATTTCAATCGCTCGGCCAAGACACCCCCCTGCCAGACCTGCAAAAAAGCATCGCACTTGCAAAACAATACCGCGATAATGCCAGCGAGTGACGTGTCACTCGTAATGTTCGGTGAGGTTTCACCCCACACCCCACCACTTTTTCCAGAAAAAGTGGACAAAAAGCGTCCATTTTGATTGGAAATAACCCCCTCATCGCTTTCTTTGTTTCTTTGTTTCTTTCTTTCTGGAAAGAAGCGAAAAATATAAAGTTAAAAAACGTAACTACTCAGCTTGCCCCCACCCCGACACGAAAGTGCCGGGGTGGGGGCATTTCAACCGATTTCTATACACGACCTTCTGTGTCTGCGGTTGCGTGATGCTTACCCGGTGCGGTAAAGTTTAGCGCAATATACCATCTTTATTTGAGAACCTATCTATGGAAACCCAACAAATATTACAACAGTTAGTCAATGCAATTTCCCTGGGCGCGATCTACGCACTGTTTGCGCTCGGATATGCGCTTGTGCTGAGCGTTCTCGGCGTGTTGAACTTGGCCCATAGCGCCATCTTTTCGTGGGGGGCCATCCTTGGCCTGATCCTCGTCAGGACAGTTGGCTTACCCTTGTGGCTGGCCTTCCCCTTAGCCACGCTCGGCGCAGGTATCATCGCGCTGGCACTGGAGCGAATCGCGTTCTACCCCCTCCGCCAGCGAAACGCACCGCGCCTATCGCAATTGATCAGCAGCATCGGCGCGGCTATCCTGCTGGTGAACCTGGGCCAACTTCTGATGAACCAGGTCTTTGGGAATACGCTTAGCTATTTCCCCACCGATCTGATTTCAAACGACCCCATCGGTAACTTACAAGTGCGAATCACACCCCTACGGATCGCAACCGTGGTCATCGCGCTGGGGCTGATGGTGGCGCTCAATTACCTGGTGGCCCGCACGCGCATTGGGCGGGCGGTGCGCACCGTCGCCTTTGATGAGCGTATCGCCGCGTTGCTCGGTGTCGATACCGAGCGCGTGTTCTTGCTGACGTTCTTCCTGGCAGGGATTCTCGGCGGGGCAGCCGGGATGCTGTACGGGTTGATCTTTATCAATGTCGAGCCGTTCATGGGCGATAAAGTCTCGCTTGTCGGGCTGGTGGCAATTGTGTTGGGCGGCCTGGGGAGCATCAACGGGGCGGTGCTGGGCGGGTTTATCGTCGCTGCCCTTCAGACGTTAAGCGTCGCCGTCGGTGGGGGCAGCTACCGCAACAGTGTGATCTTTATCTTGCTGTTTATCGTGTTGGTGGTCCGTCCAGAGGGGCTAATGGGCACCAAACGCCAGGATAGAGCCTAGCGGATACATCTTCATGGCGATAGCGCGTGTCGTGATCACCACGCCAACCCGTTATACTCCCCTGGCACGATTGAAAAAGGTATGCTGATTATGGAATTTATCTGGGACATCCTTAGAACTGTCAATATCTCCGAAACGGTTTTCCAGTTTATGCTGGTCAACGCGGTCATGGGCTTATCGATCTATATGACGCTCTATACCGGCATGTTCTCGCTGGCGCAGGCCGGGTTTATGGCGATTGGGGCTTATGTGGGGGTGATGACCACCCAGGAATTGCCCGCTGCGCTGGTCGCCTGGGGGTGGTTCGCTCAAGAACCAACCATCGGCTTATTCTGGGGCGTGTTGTTTGGCGCACTCGCTGCCGGGCTGATTGCCATCCCCATTGGCCTACCGGCTTTACGCCTCCGAGATATTTACCTGGCGATTGCCACTATCGGCTTTGGCGAGATCGTGCGAGAACTGCTGCTTAATTTCGACAATATCGTTAGTTCGATCATCCGAATGCGCGGGGCACTGGCGCTGATGGCAACCGAGAGCTTGACCTATGCCGCCGCCTGGGATGAAGTCGGGCGGGTGCGACTGCGTCTGTTAGAGGGTGGGCGCGGCTATAAGGGGATTCCGGTTCTAACCGATACCTGGCATCTGGTGCTGTTTCTCGCAATTATCGGTTACTTGATTGTACGCCTGCACCGGTCGCGCCTGGGCCGGGCGATGGCAGCTATCCGGCAAGACGAACAGGCCGCCTCCAATATGGGGATTGATGTGGTATTCGTGAAAAACCTGGTGTTCGTCCTCAGCGCGATTATCGCCGGGGCGGGCGGGGCCTTCAGCGCCCATCTGACGCGCATCATCCAGCCGGAAATGTTCGACTTCGCCAAGGCGGTCGATATTCTGGCGTATGCGGTGCTAGGTGGCACGGGCGTCTGGTTCGGGCCGATCATCGGCGGGATGGTGCTTGGGGCGCTCCCGGAGATGCTGCGCTTCAGCGATCAATATCGCGGGGTACTCAATGGGTTGGTCTTGCTATTGGTGATCGTGTATCTGCCGCAAGGCGTGGTTGGTATCCCCGCCATGATCCGCGCCCGGCTTACCCCCGATCCAGCCGACACCACCCCGCCAGCATCGGATTCGGTAGCAAATGAGTGAATTTTGCCCCAAAACACCCAGTTTGATTTTTGTTGATGCGGTTGGTGTGCTATACTCGCAACCATGTCAGATCAAACGCAATTCGACTGGATAGCGCAAGCCAAAGCAAACGGCTGGGATGGTCCCCTGCATCTACTTTTAGATACACTGGAACCATTCGGGGCACTTGGCGCTCAAATGATATGGGTACTCCAACCAACACTTGGCTTTTTCTTTGCGTCGGGTACCCTACGTGAGCTGGCCCATGCGCTAGAACAACCGGACGGTATCGCGGAGTTACGCCGCCAACTAGCAGCCACTCCCACCGATACCGATAAGCCACCATCAACTTGACGTGACGCGCACCCGCCCGTAAGAAGGGGGCAACGACTATGGATGCAACAACACAAACTATCGCTTTCCTCATCATCATCCTGGCGTTTGTGTCGGTGGCGTTGGGGGCAGCGGTGGTGATCAATGCCCGGCGGCGTGCCCGCCTAGCTGGTATTGCCGAACAGAATATCATGCCCCTACGCCCGATTGACGCCTACGACGCGCTACCGGGCATGATCGGCCTGGCCGTCGAAGCCGACCGCCCACTCTTGATCAGTACCGGGTCCTCCAATATTGGCGACGAACAAACGCTGTTCGCCCTGGCTGCGCTCACATTGGCCTATTACACGACCAACGAAATGGCCATCGGGAACACCTCGCCGGTACTGGTCACCAACCAATCACTGATGATCCCGCTGGCGTCCGATATGCTTAAACGCGCCTACCTGACGGCGGGGCAAACCCCGCGTACCACCCTTGCCAGCGTTCGATGGTACGGCACGCTGCAAGATCGCTCGCTAGTATTTACCGCCATGCTGACCGCCACCATGCAAGCCGACCAGGTGACCGGCAGCGTCTTACTCGGCAACTTTGGCGCGGAACTCGGCTTGGCGCTGGGCGCGGCCCAACGTCGCAACATCGGCACGATTTCCGGGAGTGATAATATCATCGGGCAAGCGGTCGCCTATGGCATGTCCGACCACGCCTTATTCGGAGAGGACATCTTCACCCCTGCCGGTTATCTCGGCAACAGTGTTAGCGAGCGCGGCGGCCTGCTCGCTCAGGATTTCCTGCGTGGCGTGTTAATTGTCGGTATTCTTTTGATAGCACTCACCGAAGTAGCCGGCGAGCAGGTCGGGCAGGCCCTCGCACCACTTTTCGGTTTGTTCGGTGGTTAGGGGAGTAGACCTGTGAGACGACTAGCGGACCTGCTAGCAACGGTGATAGCAATGAGCATCGGCTTTATCATGACGCTGGCCCTGCTCTATGATGGGGTGTTTGTGGGCGGCCTGGGGGTTGCCATGCAAGCCAGCGGCCTAGAATTTGTGTTGCGCGGTTTTATCCCGGCGGTAACACGGGTCATTCAGGTCACGGCGACACTAGCAATCGTGATCGGCTTGTTGAACCTGCTGCTGGTCCACATCACCAAAACAGTGCAGGTGCGCAAATACGGTTTCAATGCCTTGTTCAGCCTATTGTTGGTGATCTGCGCGGTCGGGGTTATCATTGTTGCCAGCCTAGAAGCTACCGAACGGCTCGCACCCCCACCCGATGCCGCCAGTTATAGTGCTGTCTTGCGCGATACGGTGCAGTTCTCGGTCGAAGCATCGCTAGCCGGGTTGCTCGCTTTTTCGCTGGTTTACGGGGCCTTCCGGTTTGCAGGCCGCCGCTTCGATGTGCCGGGCGTGATCTTCTTGGTCGCACTGATTATGAATTTGCTATTCCAAGCAGGGCTGCGGCTGCCAGTGTTCGACCCGGTCATCAACACGCAGCAGACCATTGTTGGCGCAGGCGTCAACGGAATTTTGTTGGGGATCGCACTGGCAACCGTTGTTGCCGGGGTGCGTGTCCTCATTGGGCAGGACCGATCCTATCGGGAATAAGGGCTAGGTAATGAGCGACGACTTCGATAACAACGACGACCTGGGATTCGACTGGAACGACGACCAGGAAGACAACAACGACCAGAACGGCGACGATTCGCCCGATCTTGGCTTTACGGGCGATCTCTCCTGGCAAGATGCCGACGATGATGACGCGGACGACCAAGACGCCGCCCCGCGCAATCTCGGCTTCACTGGCGATCTGTCCTGGCGGCAGGGCGGCCCCGACGATGACGACCCCGACGGCGAAACCGACGATCTCGCCTTCGACTGGGACGACGACGACCGCCCAGATAGTGCTGGTGGCACCGCTAGCGGGTTGGGCTTTACCGGGATGCTCTCCTGGCGGCAGGATACCGTCGATCCCGACGACCCCGACACCGACGACGATTGGCTATCCGAGCCGGGCGAAGAACCCGCCGAGGACTTCGCGCCGACCGACGCCCCCGATCTGGCTGCACCGACGGAAGGCAGCGGTATCACGGGTATGTTATTTGGGGATGACGACGACGCCGAACCTACCGAACTATGGGACGACCCCGGCACGCTCTTTGACGACGAACCGGACACCGCCGGGGGAACCTTCCCGCTAGATGATACCGCCGAGGACGATTTCGACTTTGGCGACCTGGAAGAAGACCTGCCCGATGTCCCGGATACCGAATCGTTCCTGGCTTCCTTCGATGAGGACGACGCCGACGCCTTCGACTTTGACGAGCCAGCGACGGTCGATTCTGGCATGTTGGCGGACGACTCACTTTTCGATGATCTAGGCGACTTCGATGATCTGGACGATTTCCCCCAACAACCCGCCGCCACCGAATCGCCATCCACCGCCGAACCAGATTACAACCTGGATGCCATCCTGGAGCAATACGAAGAAGTTACCGAAAACAGCGCGCTGCTAGCCCGATCTGGCGATCTACTTGATGACCCCGACGCCGACGCCGAGCTATTTGAGGAAATGCTCGATCCAACCAACATCGAGCCAACCCTCACCGATGATGCCCGCAAACTGCTGCAAAGTGGCGTGCGTGTCGGGGATGAAGGGGCCTCCGCAACCGCACTCATCCGCCAACAGGAAAACCGCCCCGCTGATGAACTGGATGAACGGCTTAACGCGCTACGTACCCGCGCCCAACAAACCGAAGCGCGTACCCCAGACGACGCCGACGACGAGATTCTCCCTGGGGTAGTCGATGGTGTCGCCGCCGCTTCGATAGACATTCAATCCACCGAAATGCAGTCCGGCGTAGACCTCAACCGCGAACAGCGCAACGAGCTAGAAACCCTGCGCGAGATGGTCTCCGCCGATGAGATCGTCGTGCGTAGTCGGCGCTCTGCCGTCGAAGCAGCCGGCCAAGATGCCGACCTATCCGATTTTATCGACCCAGATGAAGAAGCCAACCAACAACGCGAGCGCGAACAACGCCGCCGGCAGCGCCGCCGCCGATCCGCCCGTCAGGGGGTAGGTCGCTTCACAGAACGGCTGATTGTCGCCGGGGTGTTGGTCGCTGCCATCTTAGCCGCTTACTTCGGGTTTGTGCTATTCGGAGACCCGCCCGCACAGGATTTTGAGGGGGCCAACGACGGGGCCGCCGCCGCCGCTTTTACCAATGTCAGCAGCATCAGCCCACGTAGTTACGTGTTATTTGCCGTCGAATACGGCCCCAATAGCGCCGCCGAACTCGACGGCATCCTAGAAGCCACCGTCCGACACACGCTGGCCCAGGGCGGCTTCCCGGTCATTATCGGGCGTAACCCCATCGGCATCAGCCGCGTTGAGGACATCATGCGTCAAGTCGCCACCGACCCAGCCCTACTCGATGCGACCGGGCGCGACGAACTGATATTCAACCAGGATTATTACGTGATCGGCTTTCTACCCGGTGGTGAATCTGGCCTGCGTAACCTGGTTGAAGCGCCCCAAGCCGCACTTGCCAGCAACATTCGCGGCGAACCAACTAACCTGACCGCCATCCAATCGCTAGACGGCCTCGGCCTGATCGTCGTCCTGGGCGATACACCAGACGATGTACGCTTCTGGGCGGAACAGGTCGCACCATCGACCAATACCCCACTCATTGCCGGCGTTGCCCGCGTGGTCGATGTGCTGGCGCGTCAATATTACGTCGCGCCGGACGGCTTCGAGGGCTTGCTCGTCGGGCAGCCAGACGCCAACATCTACACCAACCTGCTACAAGATACCGTCTTACAGCAGGCGGTCGTGCTGGCCAATGTCCCCACCAACACCCCCACCTCCACCCCTACGCTGACACCCATTGGCTATGTGCCGTCTGCCACCCCGGAAGGGTTCGTTGCCTCCGTTACGCCAGAGGGATTCGAGCGAACGCTGATATTCGGGATCGGTACTTGGGTCACAACCGACGGTGCCACCATCAACGTTCGAGAAGCACCGGACGCCAACTCCGCTGTTGTCGGGGCGTTGCCGTCCGGCGAGGCGGTGCGCGTCCAAGCAGAAACCGAGGATAACGAGTGGACGCGGGTCATTTTCCGCGATGGTAATCAGGGTTGGGTAGCAACCGCGCTGCTGCGTTCTGCCAACGCCGCCGAGATCGACGCGGAAGAAACTGCTATTGCCGCGCTACAACCGACCGCAACGCCCACCATCACCCCAACAGCAACCAACACACCGACCGTCACCCCAACCGAAACCCCACTGCCGACCATCACCGCCACACCAACCGTCACGCCGACGCCTGCCCCCACCGAAGAAGGCGCAACCGCCGCCCCCACCACTGAGGAAGCCGACACCGCCACCGGAGAAGCCGCCGATGCCGCCGACGATACACCGCTTAGCATCGACCCAGAACCAGATGAAGGACTCGGAGAGATCAACGCCGACGGCGTGATCGCTCGCGCCGAACCGGGCAACGATACCGCCGAACTCGGCACCTACAACACCGGCGATCAGATCGCCGTGATTGGGCTAATCCCCGCCCCCAATGGCGTGACCTACGTTGAGGCCCGTCTACCCGATGGCGGCATCGGCTACATTGCACAGAACGAGGTGACCATCGTCACCTTCCCATCCCTGGCCCAAAGCCAACCCACCGCCGTTGCCGATGACGCGACCGACGCGCCAACATCAACCCCCACCCAAACCGCCACCCCAACCCCGACCGACGCGCCAACATCAACCCCCACCCCAACCGCCACCCCGACCCCGGTTCTACTGGATGAAGGCACGGTCGTACAGACCAGCACCCGCACGTCGATTAATGCCCGCAGCGGGCCGGGCACCGAGTTCGACCGGGTGGCGATCCTGGCACCGGGTACACGCCTACAAGTTATCGGCAACAACGACGATGGCACCTGGTTAGAGGTCACGTTACCGGATGGCGATACCGGTTTCATTTTCCGTGGCTTGGTGCTAATTGACGAGGACGGCATCCCGCCAACGCGGGTCCCCACGTCTACCGACGCGCCCACCCGCACCCCCTCCGTAACGCCAACACCCACCGCCACCCGCATCCCACTTGATGTAGACGGGTTGGTCGCCGTAGTGACATCGCGCCGCCCGGTTAACGTCCGTAGCGGGCCAGGGCGCGGCTTCCAGTCCGTCGGCCCGCTTGAACAGGGCCAGGTGGTGAATGTGCTGGGTACTTCTGAGGATGGCGACTGGCTAGAAGTGCAACTCCCAGACGGGCGAAGCGGGTTTGCCGTCGTGGGGGCGTTCGATGTTCTCCCCGGCGAAAGCTACGCCCGCTTTGCCACCGCCACCGCCGAGGCGGGCGGCGAAGCTGCCGCCGTCCCACAGGTGGGCGCAACCGCTACGCCATTCCCCACACTCGCCCCACCGGACGAGGCCACCGAGTTTGTACCGGGCCGCGCCCAACTCCCACTCGGTACCTCAGCCATCGTGCGCGGTATCGACCCGGTCAACGTCCGCCCGGAACCGTCCATCTTCACCGCCCCCATTACCGGCCTACGCGGGCGCGAACGAGTCGAAGCCCTGGCGCTGAGTGCCGATGAACGATGGGTCTACATCCGCCGCGCCAACGGCGATGAGGGCTGGGTTTCGCGGCCTCTGCTCGCCCTGGGCTTGCCGTCTACCCGTGTCCCCACCGAGACCACCACCCCGATCCCATCCGTAACGCCCACGCCAGCCCTGCCCGCCACCGCCACCCCGGACGGCTCCGCAGCCAACACACGGCGCGTCTATGCGCGGCAGGCCTTTGTGCCCCGCCTGCGCCCGCTACAACAGTCTGACGGGCAACCCGGCGAGGTGATCGGCACTGGCAGCGTGTCCGTGCGGGAGGGGGCCGGGCTGTCTTTCGATAGCATCGTCATACTGGAGCCGGGCACACCCCTGACGATTATCAATGACGATGACCCGAACTGGCTACAGGTCCGGCTAGATGACGGGACCGAGGGCTTCATTGATGCCGACCGCGTGCAAACCGACCCAGCCACCGCCACCGAACAAGCCCAGATCGTGGAGGGGCGCGGCGTGATCTCTGGGCAGGTGGGGGATGTCGTGCAGGTGTTAGCCGCACCCAACCCCACCGCCGAGGTGATCGACAGTCTCCAAGCAACAACCGAAGTCCCGGTATTGCCTCTCTCCGATGCGTTGGGCGATTTCGTAGAAATCCGGCTGGATGATGACACGACCGGTTTTATCCTGGTCGGGCAGATTCAAATCGTGGTGTTCCCGCGTGTGATTGCCGTTGACGACCGCGACACCACCGGGCGGGCGGTTGTCGTGGCAGAGGATACCGTCAACATCCGGCAGGGGGCGAGCCTGGCGTTTGGCGTCATTGACGGGGTCGAACCTAACGACGAACTCATCGTGCTGGACATTACCGAAACGGAGGACGAGGGCCAATGGGTTCAAGTCCGCTTAGCAGACGGTACCGAGGGCTTTGTGAGCGCGACCGTGCTAGAAATCCTCTCCGAACCGAGGACCGCCGCGCCGCCCACCCCGACCGAAGCCCCCGCCCCTGTTGAGGATGACGCCCCAACAGGGCGCGGCGACATCACCGCCGGAGGAACGATCAATGTGCGGGTTGCGCCTAGCCTGGCGGCGGCGGTTGCTGGCGAGGTGCAATCTGGCGCTAGTGTGCCCGTGCTGGCACTCGAAGAAACCGATGATGAGGGGTCCTGGGTGCAAATCCGCTTACCGGACGGCACCCCCGGCTTTGTCCAGGCGGACCAGATCAGCATCAGCGATTTCGGGTTCCTGGTCTTGGCGGACGACGACAACGACGCCGACGACATCGCCGGGCCAGGGGAGGGCGTCGGCACCATCAACGCGGAGGGGACCGTTAATATTCGGGCCGGGGCATCCGCTGCCTTTAGCGTGGTTGCGGGCGGCGATCCGGGCGATGAGGTCGCTATCTTAAACCTGGTCGAAACCGATGATGAGGGCCAATGGGCCAACGTCCGCTTAGCAGATGGCACCGAAGGCTGGGTCGCCGCCTTCTTGCTGGACATAGCACGCGAACCGGATACCGTCGTCGTTGCAAGCGACAACACCCCCACCCCCGCCCCGACCGCCGTCAGCGAAGCGACTGACGCCCCAACCGCTAGCACCCAGGCAACCGAGGCCGCCCCAACCGACGAGCCAATCGCCGTTGTCGTCACGGTCGTTTCGGTCGAAACACAACCCGGCCTCGGCACGATCAACGCGGCCAACCCGGTCAATGTGCGCCAGGGGCCGGGCCTAACATTTGGGGTAGTCGGTAGCGCCGACCCACAAGCCGCGCTTGTCGTGCTGAGCTTCGAGGAAACCGAAGACGACGGTACCTGGGTCCAGGTGCGCCTGCCGGACGATACCGAGGGCTTTATCTCCGCGGACCTGATCACGATTAGCCAATTCCCACTAGAAGCAACAGTTATCGCTCAGATCACAACCACACCGGGAGCTGTCGCCGCCGTCCCAACCGGCACACCAGACGCTCAAGCCGTTCTCACCGACGACCCGACACCGACACCCACCCCGGCCCGTATCGCCGCCCTACCCGAAGGCCAATCGCAATTGTTCGGCCCCTTTTACACCCAGGACGCCGGGCAAGCCGAACTCTCTGCGGAACGGCAAGAGCTAGCCGTCCGCCTTGGCCTGATCGCATCGGCGCTGATGATCGGGATCGGCAACTTGTTCTACGCTATCACCCGGCGGCGAGGCCCATAAGTAAGCCGGGGCCGACGGCCCATAGAAAGGACGATAGGCATGGCAGTAACCACAATCGGAATCTGGATAGCTTTTGGCCTGACACTAGCAGTCTATAGCTATCTCATTGCAGATAACTTCTTCTACCGGGCTGCCGTCTATATCTTCGCCGGGCTGACTGCCGGCTTTGTCGTGGTGGTCACCTGGCAGAGCTTCCTGACCCCCTGGCTACAGGATTTACAGGACGTGCAATCGACCCCGGAATTTCTCGCGGACGCGCTGCCCATCCTGATCGTGCTGGTATTGGCCCTGCGTCCGTTGCCGGTAATCCGGGCGTTGACCAGCCCGCTACGCCGGATCGCGCTGGCATTTTTGATCGGGGTCGGCGCAGCTATCGCCGTGGTCGGGGCCATCACCGGGACGTTACTCCCTCTCTCCATCCAAACGGGCCAGAGCATCCGTGAGGGCTGGCTAGTGGGTGGGATAACCATCATCGGCGTGATCAGCGTGTTGGGATATTTTCACTACAGCGCCCGCCGCCGCGATGACGGCAGCACCGTTCAAAACCCACTTGTGCGCGGTGTACGGATGGTCGGCGGCTGGGTGCTGGCGGTCACCTTCGGGACGATCTACGCAGCGGCCATCGCTACCGCGTTAGCCGTCTTTACCGAGCGATTAGGGTTCCTGGTGGCCCAGGTGACCGCACTGGTGGGCAATTAGGGCATATGAAAGCCATAGAGGGCGCATAACGATGAGTGAATCCAGTTCAATCCTGGCAGTAGATTTTGGCAGCGTGCATACCCGCGTGCTGCTGGTCGATACCGTCGATGGTATTTACCGGCTCATCGCCCGCGCGATAGTGCGTAGTACCGGGGGGTTCCCCGCTGGGGATATTATGCTGGGGCTGCGGCAAGGCGTCCAGCGAATCGAACAAATTACCGGGCGCACCCTGCTAGATGCCACCGGCGATGTGATCACACCCGAAGGGATCAACCGCCAAGGGGTCGATTATTTCCTGGCGACCGCTAGCGGTGGGCGCTCGCTGCGGGCCGTGCTGGTTGGGCTAATGCCGGGCGTTAGCTTAGAGAGTGGACGCCATGCCATCGAGGGCAGCTACATTGATATTGTCGATACGATCAGCCTGCGTGACGACCGTAACGACCAGGACAAACTCAACGCGATTCTGCTCACAGACCCCGACCTGATCTTTATCACCGGCGGGACCGATGGCGGGGCGGTCGAACCGCTTCAGGACATCTTAGACGTGGTGCAGTTGGCGGTTATCTCTGCGCCAGACGACAACTGCCCCACCGTGATTTATGCCGGGAATAACCGCGCCATCTCGCAAGTCCAACAGACATTCGACGGCCTCACCCAACTGTTAATTGCCGACAACGTGCGCCCATCACTAGAAGAAGAATACCTGCGCAGCGCCCAACTTCGCATCGCCCAGGCTTTTGACGCCTACAAAGAAGCCCAGGGGCGCGGCTTTGAACAGGTCGCGGCCCAGTCCTCTATCGGGATGCTGCCCACCGCCCAAAGCTACCGCACCGTCACACGCTTCTTAGGTGTTGCCGATGAGGACATCGACACGCTTGCGGTGATCGACGTGGGCAGCGCCAGCAGCGTTTTATCCACCTACCAGAAACGCACTCGTGATACCGATAAAAGCCAGATTCGCACCGACATTGGCATGGGGCAGGCGGCTGTCTCGCTGGTAGAACGCACCGATATTGAACAGTTCCGCCGCTGGATACCGTTTGGTATCGCCCGCGCCGACCTGATGAATTACGCGCTAAACAAACAACTGCACCCTGGCAGCATCCCCACCAGCCGCCGCGAGATGTACATCGAACATGCCCTGCTGCGGATCGGCATCGAAACCCTGCTATACGACCAGCGCCCAGGCTGGCGAACCAACCCGCCCCCACTCGACCGAATCATCGGGGTGGGTAGCAGCCTCGCCGGGACCGGATCGGCGGGGGTCAGTGCGATGTTGCTGATGGACGCCTTACAACCGCGTGGCATCACCGACCTGTACACCGACCCGCACGGCTTGATCGCCGCCATGGGCGCGATTAGCTACGTCGTGCCCGAAGCCGTTGTCCAACTCGTCCAGGGCGGCAACCTGGATTTTATCGGTACCGTCTTTTCATTGGAGGGTGCCCCCCATTACGGCGAAAAAGCCGGCAAATATCGCATCGAGTACGGGCGAGATGACTATATCGAAGGCGACATCACCGGTGGGGCCATCTACTTACTCGAACTCCCGGTTGGGCGCACGGCAACCGTCCGCATTAGCGGGTTGCGGCGCGGGGTACAGGTCAACGGGCGCGGTCGCATCCGTCAGAAAGTGCGCGGCGGCACCGCCGGCGTGATTATCGACGCACGCGGGCGGCCTATCCCACTAGAAACCACATTAGAAAACCGGGCTCGCTTCATTACCGCCTGGTATGAGTTTGTGACGGCAGTCGAACACCCCACCCCGCCCGATGACGACCTGCAACCCCCCACCGAACGCGAAACCCCGACTCAGTTCGTTGTCGCTACCGCTACCAACGCCGATGAACCCGATGAAGCACCCAAACGGCGCGGGCTGTTCGGGCGGCGCTCCGCAGAAGACGAAGCCGAAGCCGACCTGGATAAATTGCTGGGAGATGCCGACGACATCGACCTGGATGACTTGGCCGAGTTAAACCTAGATAAGTAAGGACGCCATTACCATGAGCTTTGCCTCCGATTATCCCGAACAACGCTATATTATCGCTCGGACGACCCTCCGCCGCGAAGTCGTGCTACCACCCGATGTAAAAGGGGTTGTAATGGCTACCACCGGCCAACGAGTAGACGGCAATACCGTTGTTGCGCGGGGGTATGCCCCGGCCCAACACTATATCTTGCAGGCCGCAGACGAACTCCGCTTGGGCCGCCGCCAACCCTTAGACGAGTTCTTACTGGTGGAGGTAGGCGATATGGTCGAAGCGGAACAGGCGCTCGCTAGCAAACGTAAAGACCCGGACCGAGGCCGCCGGGTGTTCTCCCCGGTAAAAGGCATCATCGTCGGGATCGACGCCCGCCGGATCGTCGTCCGAGAGAATGCCGAACAGATCGAAGTCATTGCCGGCTTAGCCGGGCGGGTGGTCGATATTCACCTGGGGCGCGGCGTCGAGATCGAAACATCGGGCGCGGTGTTACAGGGCGTGTGGGGGAACGGTCGGCGGGCAGTCGGGGCGCTGAAGATGGAACCGGACGACGGCATGGAGTTTATCGAGGGCGGCGCAATTAACCTGGATTGGCGCGGGACCATCGTCATCACCCGGCGTCCGTTGACCATGACCAACCTGGTGATCATGGAAGAACAAGACATCGCCGGCGTCATCGCCCCTAGCATGGACAGCACACTGATCGACCTTGTGCAACAGTCCGAAAGGGCGGTCTTGCTAACGGAGGGATTCGGTAACAGTGATATGAGCAATGTTGTATTTAACATGCTCTACCAGGTCGTAGACGAAAATTTTAATGTCCGCGCCACCCTAGACGCGGTGCAGCCCCGTTATGCAGTTGCCCGCCGCCCAGAAGTGGTGATCGGCGTGCGCATCAAAGACGGGCAAGAGCCGAAAGTATTGTCGCCGGGGTCCCGGCTGATCAAAAATGCGCGTGTGCGCATCACACGAGCGCCCTACGGTGGGCAGGTTGGGGTTATCCGCGAGTTGCCAACGACACCTTTACCCCTCGGCAACGGGCTAAGCGTCCCGGCAGCAGTGATCGAACTGGCGGGCGGGGAGCGTGTCAATATCCCACATGTTAACCTGGAACTGTTCGACGTGACATGATGACCAACGGAAACTGCCAAGGCCGCGTTCTGTTGTCGTGGCGGTTTGTGGGGTAACTACTCAGGGGCTTCACCCCCAAACCCCCACTAGCTTACCAATCATCTAAAATGCACCCGCCAACGGGTTCGGATTTGCGCACAGCCACAACATAGGATAGATTAGGGGACAGTGGTAACGCGAAATGCCGTGAACCCACTACCATCAATACCAGAGAAGGCTATCAGCGTGCGGGGAATCAACCGCATCCCCGGCTGATTTTGACGGATTGCGGACCGAATCTCCGCCAGAATAACCACTAGGGAAGTGATAATGGGCAATAACGACGACCTGTTCAACGACGATTTTGATTTCGATGACGACTTCGATACCCTCGCGGATGATTCTTCTGGCGCGGGCTTCGATAGCGATGAATTCGACTTTGGCGATGAGGACCTCGGCGACGATGCGTTCGACTTTGACGGTGACGACCTCGGCGGCGATGCGTTTGCCGACGATTTCACCTTTGAAGACGATTTCGGGGAGGATGACCTGGGCGGGTTGGATGACGACCTCGACTTCGGGGGGGGGGACGATTTTACCGGGGACGATGACTTCTTAGTCGAAGATGATGAGGGCGGGGCCTCACCGGGGTTCTTACGCTGGGTGGCGATCTTGGGCGGGCTATTTGTCCTCCAACTGATCGCAATCCTTCTGTTGTTCCTGCTCGGTGGTCCCTCCGGCCCAACCGACATCGAACTCACCACCACCGCCGTTTACGTGATCAACGAAACGACCTTTGCCGAGGGGACCGCCCGCGCTGGCACGGCGGTCGCGCAGCAGGCCACCGTAGACGCCGCCGGCAGCGTCACCCCAACACCGACACCATCCCCCACCAATACCCGTCGCCCAACCTTCACGCCACAACCGACCGGCGACCCCACCGAAACGGCTATCGCACAACAGCAGGCCGCCCAAGCCGCCAATGAGACCAGTACCGCCTCCGCGGAACAGACCGCCGCTGCCGTCACCCCAACGGCTACCGAGGTCGATCAAGGTAGCATCCAGGAAACCCGCGACGCGCTGGCAACAACCTTTGCCAATATCACCGCGACGTTTGAGGCCCGTACCCCCATGGATGATGCCGACCTGGGGCAGGGCGGCGGTGATGAAGCTGCCGACGCCACCCCCACCCCCGAAACCGACGTTGTTACACCTGGCGGCGGTGGCGCACTCACCAATACTGGCGAACTGCCAGACGCCGGGCTATTTGATGACTTCACCGCTGGCGGTAGCCTGGGGATCATTGCGCTGGCGGCCTTCGGGTTGATGGGTGTGATCGTATTTACGCGGCGCTTGCGCTCGCTAAACCGTGAAGATGATTAGTTTTTGTGCCGATTTTCACAAACTCTGTTAAAATGTGAGGGATGCTTCTAAACGAGCATCCCCGTTTTTCGTGTATTGCCTACAGGTGGCAGACATCGCATCCCTCTAAACATAACCATACGGTATAGCCACATGATGAAACGTATAGCTAATCTCTCCGACCGACTCGAACATTACTGGCACCATGTTGTCATGGAGCGATACACGGGTAGTTTACTGGTGATTATCTACCTCGCGGTGATCGTATTGGTCGAATTCAACCGCCAGGGGTGGTTACCCGGCCCAATTAGCGTCCGCCTACCGGAAACCCACTTCTTCGCGGTCGAAGTGGCTTTCACGATGTTGCTTGTAACGGAGGTTGTCGGCTTAATCTTCGGGTTGACCCGTTCCTTCTCACGCTCGATGGGCATCCAGCTAGAAATACTTTCGCTGATCCTACTGCGCGACACCTTCAAAAAATTTACCGAGTTCCCCGAACCGCTGGAATGGGCACCGGTACAGGCGAAAATGATCCCGATGGTCAGCGAGGCCGTGGCCGCCTTGCTTATCTTTGTGATTATCGGTTTCTACTACCGGCTGCAAATGTCCCGGCCCATCACCCAAAACGACCAGGAACAAGAAGCGTTTATCAACTCTAAAAAGTTGATCGCGCTTGGCCTGATCGGATCGCTTTTCGTCATCGCGGGTACCGACATCACGCGCGTGATGAATGGGCTACCCCCATATCCCTTCTTCGATTCGTTCTACACGGTGCTTATCTTCACCGATATTCTGATGGTGCTGCTCTCGTTGCGCTTTAGTGTGCGCTACGCAGTCACCTTCCGCAATTTTGGCTACGCGGCTGTGACCGTTTTCATCCGCTTGGCGCTGATTGCCCCCGCCCCGCTAAACGCCGCCATCGGTATTGGCACGGCCTTATTCGCCCTAGCTGTTGCCGTGGCCTACAACGTTTTTGGTGTCGAGATTGTCGAACAAGAGGAAGCCAATGCCTACGACATCACGCCGGATGCGTCGCCGGGGGACTAGGGGCCCCCGCCGTTATCGTGCGGCGTGATCAGGCTTTATCCGATGGCTGACCAACATTAAGCAGCGTGTCGATTAACTCGGCCTGTTGTAAGTTGTCTCGGAGGCGGGGTAACAACTGCTGGACATCGCGAGCCTGGAGCATCAACGCGGGGTGCCCGTCCTTTAGATGGGTGGCTAAGGTGTCTATCGTATTGCGTGCAAAGCCGAATCGGGTATAGCGGGCCACCACCTGGCCAATAAACCAACCGATAAGGCCGCCGATGACCACACCCATTCCAGTAACCAACAAGGCGTTCATCGCGGGCAGCGCCATCGCCCCCAACGCGGCAAAACCGAGAGACATCAACCCGGCCCCCACCACACCACCGATGATACCACCTTCACCTTCCCCCAAAGAATCATCCAATATCAAGATTTCGCCCGTCCGCGATTTTGCAACGACAGCCGCCCGCCGGACATCACCAGCGGCTTCTTCTAGCAGGTAATCTAGCGCCTTCATTAAGACCGTCTGCGATGGGAAAACAGCGACGATGATCTGCTCTTGCATGGTTAGTTGTACTCTCAACTCGCTTGCGTTATGTTGTCATTATAGACGAATGTCATAGAATAATGTGAACAAAATCACACGCTCATACCACAGCAGATTGTACAAATTAAGATGAGCAGCACATTAACCACACGATCTAAAATTCAGGCATCATTACCCCTCGTATGCCAAAATCAAAGGTTTTCTGTAACTGCTCAGGTACTTCGTTTGAACACACCCAGAGCAGAACAGGGCCAACATGGTTGAAGGTGTTAAAAATACCTACCTCTTTTAGCAACTAACACTTAGGGGATCGCACGGTGATTGAGCGTTTCGTTAACGGCTTTAACCAGCCGTCGGAGTTCGTTTTCCATATCCTCTGAAATGTTGTCCTCAATGGCGGCCTCTCGGAATAAGTCACGGGCTTCGCGTAGCAGGTCCTCCCCTTCGCGCAACCGCTTTAAACCCGCCCGGACTTGTGTCCGAGCGTTGCGGCTGGCGGCGCTGGTGTACTGTTCAGGAAAATCCCACCCATGCCGAGAAGCCACCTGCTGCAATTCATCCAAAAAGTCGTCAACATTCTCAAACCCCTGGGCCGCCCCCCGGTTGAGCAGATCAACCAGCGCCGGGCTAAGGGTCCGCTCGGAGCCAAAATCGAGCGCCGTCACGTCCGCGTAACGTGTCGCGACGGCTTGCTGGTTGCCGGGCTGGGGCCGTAACGTGCCATGAATGGGGGATAGCCCGGTAAATACCGGGTAAAGGATACCCACACACAAATTATGAATGTCGGCCCGTTTCTGCGCGGCAACATCCGCCCCGCTGACCTGTCGCGAACTGTTCAGATCGATAACCTGTAAGCGCATCCCATCCCAATAGACATGCTCCAGCTTATGATCCAGATACACAATATTCTGCCGATGGGCGGTACGCAGTAACTCCGCAAATTGTAGCGCCAGGGCCAACCCTTCCTCCGTTGGCAAGCGCCGCCGCGTGCCCGGCGTATTCGGCTTCATCAGATAAAATAAGTTGTGGTGGCGCGGTAAATTTTCTAACGCCAGATAAGGCCGCCACCCGGCCCCGACATAATCCCGGAAGTGATTAGCAAAGCCCAGCGAATCGACCCCAAACGGCACAATCTCCCCGCCGACGGGCGCTTCTCCCTTCCCAGATAAATACCCGCAGTCCAGCATCCCAACCACATACGGGCTATCCGCCAGCGTGGTGAGCAGGTTCGCCTCGTTGACGAATGCGCGGACCTCCCAACGGGTTTCGCCTTCGGGCGTGCTCATGTGTTCTGGGCGCAACAACTTAAACGCCACCGATTGACCGGATCGGCGGTCCTGGGCATCCATCACACGGGCATAATGCCCTAACGCAAACGTATCGTTGAAAGTATCTATGTGGTAAATGTTGGCTAGCGGATGTGGCATTGTTTGTTCATTCCATCGGATGACGTTGTTCTTTAAGTGTGGAAATGTACCACAGCTAAGGCTTAATGTTCAGGGTGGGCGGTCAGATTATCAAAAGGTCGTAAAGAAAGCGCCATCGCCAAACGCATTACAAAACATTACTGTATAATGGTTATAACGTCGTTCAATCAATACGACAACGTACATATATACCGATCTTGTTACTTGGCTTGCACCGTCCGATGAGTGCAGTAAAATAATGGGGAATCTCATTATAAAAACTAGCTGCATGAGCTTGTGATGAAGGCGGTTCTCGATTATATTGAGAAGATAAACGGGCTGGCGTGGCTTGCTTGTCGTATCGTCGCCCAATCAATCACGGCTATTTATCTGGGTAAAGGGAGATACCGGCATGGGTCATTCGGGAAAACATATCCGGTTGCGCGGTAGCGCCATCACCAACGTTGGGAAAGTCCGTACTCACAACGAGGATAACGTTCATTTGTGGTCTAGCGATAGCTTGCTATTGGCGATTGTTGCCGATGGCATGGGCGGGGCCGCTGCCGGCGAGGAAGCCAGCCGTATTGCGGTCGAAACGATCTCCACTAAGCTCGGTGTCGATCACCCAAATACCACTGCCGACATTGATATTCCTGTAGAATTACTCCGTTCGGCAGTCGAAGAAGCGAACCTTTCCATTATCCACGAAGCCGTCCAACATCCATCTAACCGGGGCATGGGTACGACAGTTACAATGGCCTTTGTGAAGGATAACCAGGCCTACTTTGCCCATGTGGGCGACAGCCGCGCTTACCGCGTCAGTGCGGAGGGGAACATCCAGCAGATCACCTCCGACCATAGTTTTGTGCAAGCCCTGGTCGAAGCCAAGCACATCACCCAAGAACAGGCCGAAACCCACCCCATGCGCAATGTGCTTTACCGCGCCCTCGGCCAGACCAAAGACCTGGATGTCGATACGTATGATGCTCAGTTGAATGTCGGGGACCGGCTGGTGCTGTGTTCCGATGGGCTAACCGGGCATGTGCGCTCGCCAGAAATTGCACAGGTCGCGTCAGCGTCGGATAACCCCAACATCATCAGCCAAAAGTTGATCGAAATGGCCAATAAACGCGGCGGTGAAGACAATATCAGCGTGATCACGATCATTGTGGATCAGGTCAGCGATGATCAAAATACCACCCGCGACGATGCCACCATAAAAGACGGCAAAGATACCTCCCTGCTAAACCCCAATGTCCGGCAACCCCCAGTGCCCCCCAACTTACCGCCGAACGATGCTAACAACGTCTCATCGCGCACCGGCCAAGATTTCACCGAACAACGCCTACCCCACGAAACCCGCGAAGGCCACGGACGGTATCCTACCCCCTACACCCCCCAAACAATACACGTCATCGAAGGCCAAGACCTCTCCTACCCGACAGGATAGCCCCCCCCGCAGATGTCGCAGCAGCTAATTCGGTTTTAGCCTGGCCTATTCGACCGGATTGCCCGCGTCGATCCAATCCATCGTCCCCCCATCCAAGTTGATTAGATCGGTATAGGCTTTCCCCTGCATTGCCAAAAACTGAGCCGCCTGCATACTACGCCCCCCAGATTTACAAACCAATATCACGGCTTTATTCTCCGGTATCTCTCCGTAGCGGTCTGCGAACTCGCTCAAGGGGATACTAATCGCCCCCGGCAAATGGCCCTGTTCATATTCCCATGTCTCACGGACATCTACCAGAATATGGTCGGTATCTTGGTGATTGGCGTACTCGGTCACATCAATGTTTTTGACGGTGAGTGTCATAAAGTTTCCTGTTTGAATTTGAGACAAATTAGCGATGAAAGTTGCCCACGCCCCGGCAGTATCAACCGGTGCCGTGGGCCGGGCTAACACTTAATCGGAGCAGCCAGCACTCAGGTTGAGATAATTTGCACTGACCCACCCTTGCCGATCTTGCCAGATAACCTGCACCCAATCGTTGGTGCGGGCCGTTGCCTGCAAGCTGAACTGATACGGTAAGCGAGTAACAATGCCGCTATTTGTGTTGGCCTCCTCGCGTAGCCGGACCATAGCCGTTGTCGTCGCCCGGCAGCCACTCAAGCGGGTGATACCGTCGGCGCTGGTGACCGTGGTCGTCGTAGATACTTGCGCTTCGGTGGTTTCGGTACTGGCCGGGCTGCTTTCCGTCGGGGTTAGGTTGACGGTGCTTTCGTTGGGGGCGG
This sequence comes from Anaerolineae bacterium, assembly GCA_034437355.1. Lineage (GTDB taxonomy): Bacteria > Chloroflexota > Anaerolineae > Aggregatilineales > Phototrophicaceae > DAOTTY01. The sequence goes on from DAOTUA010000374.1 coordinate 24,341, forward strand.
CTGGCCCGCCGACTAAAACAGCAATCCCGGAACTAGAGATGAACGTACAGGTGTAATCGCCCGTTTCTAGGGTGCGCGTGATGGCGGGCATCTCGGCGACCAAACGCGGCGTAAACGCATTGTTCATGAAGATCATCGTCCCCGTACCCCGCAGGCAAATTTGCACCTCCGACCCGAAATTAGCAACCGACCCGCTGCTATTCACGCCGAAAACGGATACCGCCCCCTGCACCCCACGCCGGATAACCCCCAGATCACCAATGACAGCCGGGGATAACACAAAACGATTGCCATCGTGAATCACCCGACAACCTACAATCCCACTCCCACCGGAAACAGCATCATCTGGTACGCCGATACGCACCACAGAATTTGTCTGTCCATCAACATTCCGACAGGCACTAGAAATTCCTTGCCCGGCCTGGGCCATAGCAGCAACAGCACCAATCGCCAGGACCAATACCCCCCCGACAACAATTAAAAAACGCTTCATCATAAGATCATTCCTCAAGCTAAGTTTTTCAGAGCGCAATATTATAATATCAATCATAGACAAGGTATACAAACCTGAATGATCAGCCAGGGCAGTCGCACCAAAACTGAATCGGCGTAAAAAGCGCATCAAACCTTGTTAAAGCGCCTAACGGGGGCTTTGCGCCAAATAGGACATCGTGTGATGAAACCCCAAGACATTCTATCTCTACCGGTTTTGTTACCCTTATGGTTAAAATTTTGCTCTACATTAACTTTGCATTAATCCGTGAGGTCTATAATCATCATCATTTGATCAACACACAAGATTTAGAAAGCGCACACCATGACCAGTGATCGCCCTTTGATCATGTTCACGAACGATGATGGTATCGCCTCGCCGGGCTTATGGGCCGCTGCGCGTGCCTTTACGAGCTTTGCCGAGGTGTTGATTGTCGCCCCTAACAAACAACAGAGCGGCACCGGGCGCAGCCTGCCGAGCAGCAGCACCGGCGAGATCACCCCTTACGATAAATCGGACCTGCCCGCCTTTGCGGTCAATGGCACCCCCGCCCAGGCCGTGCAGCATGGCGTGATGGAAATTGCCGACCGCCAACCCGACCTAGTGGTCAGCGGCATCAACTACGGCGAGAACACCGGCAACGGCGTCACCATCAGCGGCACAGTCGGGGCTGCGCTAGAAGCTGCTAGCTTCGGCATCCCGGCTATCGCCGTTTCTCAGCAGACAAACCACAGCCTCCACCTGACCTACTCCGAAGCGGTCGATTTTAGCGCATCGGCTGACTTCACACGCCGTATAGCCGAGTGGTGGTTGTCCAACGGGGCGTTGACAGATGTCGAAATCTTGAAGTTAGATATGCCGGAAGCTGTCGCAGAGGCCACCCCGTGGCGCATTACGCGCTTGTCTAAAAAGCGCGTCTACTGGCCCACCGTCCCAGAGCGCATCACCAGTTGGAGCCCGCAATCCCTCGGCTATGCTATGTCACTGGACCCAACCGAAGCTGAGCCGGATTCCGACGTATACGCGGTCTTTGTCGATAAGGTGATCTCGGTCACACCCATCAGCCTGGATTTTACCTCTCGCCTAGACCTCAACACGCTCGAAAAAAACATGCAAGCCGCGTTTTAAGCCGGGCCGCGCACCAGCCGCGCCACCAACTCCACATGATACGTCTGCGGGGCAATATCTAGCGGTTGTACGTAATCTAGCTGGTAGCCGTGATGCTGCACCAACCGCTTGAGGTCTCGCGAGCAAGTCGCAACATTTGCGCTCACATATACCACCACCGCCGGGGCCAGTTCTCCGAGCGCGTCTAAGGCTTCGATACTCACGCCCTCATCGCCCGGCGGGTTCAGGATGGCGGCGTCATACGGTTCGGCTATAGGTAACACATCCTCTACCCGCCCCTCAATCAGATCGACGTGTTCAAGATCGGCGGTGTTCTCATCCGCATCGGTGGCGGCTGGTGGGAACGCCTCGACCAACGTCACGTACTTAGCCGAGGCCGCCACAAACGCCCCGAACAACCCCACCCCCGCGTACAGGTCGATCACACTGTCGGCGTCCCCCACTGCCGCTACGACCGCTTCTACCAACACCGGCAACATCCCCACATTTGCCCGGAACGCGCTCCCAGCCGTTACCCGGAATGACCGCCCGTTCACATCGTAGCTGACGTGGGTTTCGCCAGCTAAGTTCACAGGCGCGTTATCCGGCAGCAGTAAGTTGACACTCGCTGGCAAGTCCAGGGCTAAAGACGGCGGTTCGTCATCTGCGGAGCGTAACACGACCATTAGCGCCCCATCCCCACCGCGTATCAGTTCGACGTGTGTCAAGTGGTCGGTGGCGATGTCGAGCGCATCGTGTAGGGTCAATAGGTCCGGGTGGATAATGTGGCACGTTTCAATCGGCATGAGGCCGCCGCTAGCACCGGGTAGGCCAAGCTCACCGTGTGGCCCGACATGCCACGTCTGCCGCTGCGCATACCCCCACACCACCGGGGCCAACAGCATATCTCGGACAGGCGACGCCGCGAAGTTGCCGACGCGCTCCAGTTGGTCCGCTAGCACATCCTGTTTGAGCAACGGCTGCACCTCCGGCGCGATATGCTGCCACTGACACACACCACAGCGCCCCGGCCCGAAGTGCGGGCAGGCCGGCGTGATGCGGTCGGTAGAGGCCTCTAATAACCGGACGCCTTCCGCAAATAACACGCGCCCCTTATCCGACTGAACCCGCGCCTCGACGGTCTCGCCGGGGATAGTGTAGGGGATAAACACCACCCGCCCCTCGTGGCGGCCCAGCGCATCGCCGCCGTAGGCCATCGCATCCAATGTCACTTCGATGTGTTGCGTTTCATCTGTCATCAGTTAGTCGAGTTTTGGCAGCGTCTTGAGCAGATCATTGATAATATCATCTGCCGGGACATCCAGCCCGAACTTGAGCAGCATCCGGTGGCGTAACGCTGCCGGGGCAATCGACTGCACATCATCGTAGCTGACGTTATAGCGCCCCTCCAGCAGCGCGTTGATTTTCGCGCCGATGATTAACGCCTGTGCCCCACGCGGGGACGCGCCATACTCCAGGTATTCGTTAACCATCTCGGTTGTGCCCTCCCTGCCGGGGTGGGTGGCGACCACCAGCCGCGCCACATACTTACGCACATTTTCCGCGATGGGCACATTCAGCGCCAGCCGCCCCATTTCGATCACCTGTCGGCCATCTGCGATTTTGTTCGGCAGCGGGTTCTCCGCGCCGGTGGTGCGGTTGATAATCGTATCGAGTTCGTCCACGCTAGGGAAGCCAACATTCACCTTAAACATGAAGCGGTCGAGCTGGGCTTCTGGTAGTGGGTAGGTGCCTTCTTGCTCAATCGGGTTTTGGGTTGCCAGCACAAAGAACGGCGGGTCGATGCTGTACGTCTGATTACCGACCGTGACGCGCTTTTCTTGCATCACTTCTAGCATAGCGGACTGGGTTTTGGGGGTGGCGCGGTTGATCTCGTCCGCTAACACCAGGTTTGAAAAGATCGGCCCCGCCCGGAAGCGCATCTCGCCCTCGCTCAAAATATCCGTCCCCACAATATCGGCGGGCATCAGGTCCGGCGTGAACTGAATCCGGCTGAAGTTCAGGTCTAGCACTTCCGAGAATGTGCGAATGAGAACCGTCTTACCCAGGCCGGGCACACCTTCTAGTAGCGCGTGCCGCCCGGCGATGATCGCGATCAACGTGGCACGGATCACCTCTTTCTGCCCGACAATCACGCGAGCGACCTCCGCTTCGATTTGTTGAGCCAATTCCTTAAAGGCTTCTATACTCATTTCTTCCGGCTGTTTGGGTGCGACCATAACGATTGTCCTTGCAAAATTAGATTGAATGATGGTGTTTGTGGGGATGGATGCCTGTTATGGTATTATTCTAACAGGGTTTGGTCGGAAAACGAAAAGGCTTTCGCAAATGTTTATGCAACCTCGTTCTGGTTCGGGCCAGCTACGTTTGTATTTAGCCCAGTTGGTTTGCATGATGAACTTAAAACATGACTCACGTTAACCAGTTACTCGCCAAAAAGCAAGCACTGCTCAAACAGCGCATGGCTCACACCAGCATCGACGGCCTGCGGGCTATGGCGAGTATGCAGTCCCGCCCGATCCCGTTCCTGACAACGGTTGGCGCACCAACAGCGATTGTCGGGCAGGTGCGCTATCAACTCCCACGAACTGGTGATTTATCGACACGCTACGACCCGGTGATGATCGCTAAAACCTATGTCGAAGGCGGCGCGGACGCCATCGCCATGTTCACCGATGCCGTCCCAGAATACGACGGCACCGTCGATATGACACTGGTTAATGAAGCTATGCGCTTTCAAAATGTCCCGGTGATTAATCAAGATTATATGATCCACGAGTACAACCTGGTAGCTGCACGGGCGGCGGGGGCGTCTGTCGTTGTGCTGACCAGCGGCCTGCTCCCCTCAGAAAAATTGCGCCTGCTGACCTCCGTTGTGCATCGCAACCGCATGACCGCTATCGTGGATGTGTTCGACGCCACACAACTGAAGCACGCGCTGGCTTGGTCGCCGCAGGTCATCGGGCTAAGCGGGACCGACCCCACCGGCTACAGCGTGGACCTGGACCATGTGGCGCAGTTGCGCCCGCTTATCCCGGTTCACCAGAGCGTGATGATCACCCAGGCCCTACACCAGATAGACGAATTGCGGCGCGTGGCGGAGATCGGCGTTGATGCGGTCACCGTCAGCGACCGTTTGCTGCTCGGCTATAGCAAGGCGCAACTCTTGCAGGCGCTCCGGCGAACTTAAAGGTTATTTTGTAGCGGTGAGTTTTAACCCGGCCCAAACGCCCGTATAATTTTGCATAAAGCGACCTTTTGGTGTCATAATAATGTCAATCTAACTACTACCAATCATCGGGAGAGGTGCATTTCTCATGGCGGATAAACAAGCATTCAAGATTATTGCAAATGCGATGGTGGTCTATAACGAACCAGGCGGTAATAAAATCGGCAAGATTCCCAAGGGCATCATCTTTGAAGTCGAACCGGATTCCCGCCAAGAGCAGCTAGGGTCTATCTGGTGGAAACACAGCGCGGGCTGGTCGATTGAACGGACCGTAGACGGCGCGACCGTGTTCTTAGAGCCTGTCGGCGGCGCTGCTGACGACGCCAGCAACCCGGCGACCCCCGACGACGCCAGCAGCCCGGCGACCCCCGACGACGGGACGAGCGCGGCGGTCGTTGTTGAAAGCCCCGCCCCAGTCCAAACCAATCAAACGGCGGACCTGGCGACCCCGGCAGAAAACCCGTTGGTTAATGCGCTAGTTGATGACTTCAAAGGGGCAACACGCAAGTTTAATCTGCGGTCAAAGGGATCGGTAAAAGTGCGGGATGCCCCCGGTGGCGAAAAGCTCACTAGCTTGACCAAAGGCGACTTGCTCCAAGCGGATATGGAAACTCTGGTCGAACAGGAGAATTTCTATTGGTTTAAACACCTCGGCGGTTGGAGTGCCATTCAGAGCGTCAACGGCGATCATATATTCTTCGAGCCGGCAGGCCCGGATGTCTACATCCCCGGCCCCGACGGGCCTAAAGTGGAAGAGATGCCCGGCTATCAGTCGTTGGTGGTACGTCACCCGGTCGATCTCGATCAGACCAATTTCTTTCAGTATTTCGGCAACAACTCGTTTGCCTACGTTAATGGGCGCAATTTCAACTATCATAAGTTCGCCCAGGGGTTGCATTCCGGGTTAGATTACGGCAGCAACGGGCCGGATACCAACGTACCAGTTTATGCCGGCGTCCATGGCACATATGCTGAAACGCTGCCGGACTGGAAAGGCCGTGTGTGGAATAAGCAGCTTCGGGTTAAGACCAAAGCGGGCTATTTGCTGATCTACCAACACATCAACCCGAAAGCCTTCAGCCCCGGCCAACCGATCACACCGGATACTGTCGTCGGTACGATTAACGCCGCCTTCCCGAATAATGCCGATCACCTTCACTGGGAAATCCGCTACAACAACCAGGATTGGATCGTGAATCCGTTGCAGTTGATGAAGCCAGAACTCGTCCAGCAGATCACCGAGAAATTTAACCCCAAGCGCCCCGGCACCGGTGCGAGTGGGTCTAAGTTCTATTACTTCTACCAGACAGATAGCTGGACGAAGTGGGGCACCCCGCTAGACCAGCCGATTATTGTCCGTGGCGGGACACCCATCGATCCCAAATCGGAGGGAGCGTAATCACGCCCCGTTTAGCCCCGCTAAGAACGCGCCGGCGGCCTCACGGACGGCGGCGCGTTCGTCCTCATCCAAATGACGCAGCCCCAACACCGCCCGCCCGGTGCGCGGGTTGCTACGTAAGGTGTCCTCGTGTTCTAACATGAAGTTCCAGTATAGGTAATTGAACGGGCAGGCGTCCTCCCCGTGGCGCTTGGTGCGGGCCAGGGCGCAATGCTGGCACAGGTCGCCCATTTTATTGATGTAATTGGCAGATGAAACGTATGGCTTGGTGGCGATTATGCCGCCGTCCGCATTTAAGCCCATCCCCACGACATTGGTTTGCATCACCCAGTCGTAAGCGTCGATATAGTGGGCTTTCATCCAGTGGACGACGGCTTGCGGCTCGATGCCGGTGAGCGTGCAAAAGTTGGTGATGATCATCAGGCGCTCGATGTGATGGTTATAGCCGGTATCGCGTGCCCGGCGGACGGTTTGCTTAATGCAGTTCATCTCCGTTTGTTCCGGCTCCCAGAACATAGACGGCATCGGGCGTTGGGCGTCCCAGGCGTTCATGGTGGTTAACGTGGGCATCAGCCGCCAGTATTGCCAGTACATGAACTCGCGCCAGCCAATCACCTGCCGGACAAACCCTTCCGCCGAGTTGATCGGCACGTCCCCGGCGTAGTAAGCCGCTGCCACCGCCTGGGCCGTTGCTAGTGGCTCTAGCAGGCCGATATTGAGATAGGGCGATAGTATACTGTGCCACAAGTGCCCGTGATCGTGGCTGAGGCTGTCCTCATACGGGCCGAACTTCTCCAGACGTTGGGTGATGAACGTGTGCAGCGCGTGCTGGGCGTCGGCGTGGGTGACGGCATAGTTAAAGCCCTCCACGCTGCCGATGCCGTGATCGTATTCGGCAACCTGGGCCATCACCTCACGGGTGATCGCGTCCGGTTCGATACCCGGGACGGCGGGCGGGTTGACATTTTTGGGCAGTTTCTTACGGTTATCTTTGTCGAAATTCCATGCGCCCCCGGCGGGATCATCACCATCCATCAGCAGGTCAAAATGGGTGCGCATTTTACGGTAAAAATACTCCATCACCACATTCTGATCGCGGTCGGCCTCCGGGTAGGGGTCGTATTGCCCGACGAGAAACTGTGTGTTCGGTAGCAGCACCACCTCACACCCGGCCACGTCTGCCAGTTCCCCCTGTTGGAACTGCCGCCCGCTGTATTCGCTGGCCGCCATCGTGTAGCAGGCTACCGGCTCGATCTCGGCAGCCAACGTCCGCAGGCCGTCGGCGGTGGTCGCCGCCTGGGTGTAATGGACCTGATAGCCCTGTGAGCGCAGCTTTTCGGCATAGTGGCGCATCGCGCTTAGCAGCAGGACCAGTTTTTTTCGTTGGTAGGGTTGGCGGCGTAGCCGGGCGTCACTTTCTATCAGGGCTACATGCACAGAGGCGTGCGCGTGATCCTGGGTGGCTTGTGTGATGGCGGGATGATCTGCGATCAGTTGGTCACCGGGTATCCAGACGAGAACATTTGCCATGGTGGGGTAAGCTCCTATAGCGATTGGTTTGCTACAGTTTACCGCAGCGTTATGATCGTCAGATTAGATTCATGCAAGGGTTGGAGTGCTACCCCAAACCCCGCCACTTTAGCTTGTGGGGGCCAGGGACGAAGCCCCTGATTCATGGGCCTAATACGTTGAAATCCTCATCGACCAGGTTGATCAATAGCACGCTCCCGCCCTCCCCGACGCGCACCTCGGCGTATTGCGCCGTATCGTACACATCGGCTAACCCCTCCTGGAAAAAGTAAGAATCTACCCCGATGCGCATCCCACGCCAGCTATCCCGATAACGATAGTTCAGCAGAATTTCGTCGTTTGCCAACGCGCTACCGTCGTGAAAACGGGCGAAGTGGGCCACGTTATCCTCATCCACCGTTGCGACCACCTGTCCGCGCCGCCCCCGGCTAGAACCCGGCGCGACCCGTTCCGCGTCGCGCTCGACCGCATATGTGAGCGTCATATAATCGCCCTGGATGAGCGAACGCGGATCACGCGGGGCCAGCGACAAATATAACGGGGTGCCGTTGGCGATCCGCGCTTCTGTTGCAATGATGTTGCTGTTAACGAAATACAGGAAAAACGCCAACATCCCGAATAACGTGACGGCCTCAATGATGCGTAAGCGTTTCATCTATGCGGCTCCTTTCTTTTTCGTGGGGGCGGGTGTCTCGGTGGGTAATGGCACCTGCCGCCGTAGCAAAGCCCATCCGATTAACAGCACGACGCCGCTAGCCATCATGATGATCGACTTGAGCAGTAGCGAAGTCGCCAGCGAGTAGTAAAACTGCCCGATGAAACCGTAAATCGTCAATACGCCCAACGTCATCATGATGCGGTCGCCGTACTGATGGCCCAATAGCAACACCAGCAGCGCCGCCATAATTCCCGGTGCCAGCAGGGACGGCAGCGCCAGCAATATCACGAACGCTAACGCGCTCCCCCCCATCACGGAGGTTGCCGGCACATCGTAGGTTTGTAGGATGCCCCACACCACATACAACACCATCAGCGCGATTGCCGTTGAGGTCAGCACGGGGGCGGTTGGCCAACTCTCCGACGCTTGGTAGATGCTGTCATCTGCGAATAACTCCCAGATCAACGCACCGAACAGCCCGACAACCGCCCCGTAAGACACCGGGCGCAGAATACGCCAGTAACGTAACTTGATACTTGGCGGGATGCTCCTCCCCCATAAAACGGTGACCAATCCGGCTAGTGCAATCGAAGTGACAGACGCGATAAACGGTGAGTTTAATTCATTGGATAATATTTGTAAGGTCGCGGTGATGGTCAATACGCCGATGAAGCGCACGATTGCATCTGGGTAAAGGGCAATCGCCACCGCCTGGATAACGATACTCAACACGTAAGCCGGCCATGCGTTATCGCTGATGCCCCACCCTAATAAAGCAAATAGCACGATCACCTGTGCGACGATATGATAGACTAGCATGAACTGATTAATCGCCAGGTTATCAACCACTCGTCGTATCACACTGGTAACGCCTGCAATCAGCAAGCCCATGATAAATGCCAACATTGGTATATCGAGAAACGGTTCGAGCAACCATACCGCAGAGATGAACAGGAACCCTGCCGCCATCCAACCCCCGCAGCCCATCACCCCTTGGATGTACCAGGCCGTATCCTGCTTTTCGGCGGCGAGTTGTTCAGCAGCGCGGTTGATGTCGTCATCCGTCAGGTAGCCTTCGTCGGCCAGGGTCATCAGGACATCGCCCATAAGCGGTCGGTTTCTTTTACTCATGCCTCTGCTCCTTCCCATTGACGTTGTAATGTGCGTAGCCCGTAGGCAAGCGCAGCGGTCAGGCCGATGACGGCGAACCCCATCAGACAAGATAAGACAATCCAGCTATCGTCAGTAAAATTGAACGCTTCGATTAAACCTCTGAGCAGCAAGCTAACCGTGACGATCAACAGGCTAAGCGCAGCGATGCTCACTAGGCCCAGGTTCCGGTCGATTCTGTAGGCGTAGATGCTGACAACGCCCACCACCAACGTATAGATGATGGGCGCATTCGCGTTGAGTGTGATGCGGTCCCAGCCGACATCGAAGATGTACTCGAGCATCAATTCAGTGATGTAGCTAAACAACAAAAACGCTAGCACGTACTCGAACCAACTTTGAGGCTGCATGAACCCAAACCAGCCGGTCCGGGCCAGCAGCACCCACCCCATGAAGAACGCAAAATTCCCGACGGACAACAACAGGTTCAGCATCACTAAGTCGCTGCCTATCACCTGCCACCAGAACAGCGCCAGAGTGGTATTCGCCAAGACGACCAGCATCAGCCACAGCACATTCCAGCGCGAAATAATTACCCAGGGCGTGATCATCAGCGCCCACAGCATAAACAGCCGGTAGTTATCCGCCCCGGTCTGATACGCTTGCCCGGTGATCGCCAGCGTCACGCCTAACAACAAGGCCGCCGCCGCCAGCGCGATCCGCCCGCCCCAGCTTTCTAACCGTAACCAGAAGGCGGCCCCGGTCGCGATCACTGTCGCCCCTTGTAAGATGCCGAATTTAGCGAATTTGGGCATTCCCACCCAGTTGAACGCGAAGAAAAACACGATCCCGGCCAGGACGAACACGACCCCCAGCGCCAGCATCAGCCGATCCAGAAATAGCCGCCAACCGATAACGGATGGGGTGAACCCGGCGATCTCTTGGGTGCGTTCCCAGGCCGCCGCCGGTAGGATGCGCTTGCGGAACAAGACCCACAGGTAGCGCGGTGTCGGTTGTTGTTCAAGTGGGGTATGAGTTGGCATAGGTATACCTGTTGATAATTTTTTTGTTATATTGTCTAACCCACGGATGCCAACTTCGTTACCTGAGCGTCGGGTTTTCTTGGCGGGCTATCTCGTTACTTTTCTGTACAGCGAGGGCGCACTCATCCCAATCGTTGATCGGGTGCTGATAGGTAACTACTCAGGTACTAAACACATCTTACGGTATCGCACCCGCCCTCACCCCCTAAATCCCCCTCTCCCACAGCTTCGCGGGGAGAGGGGGACTTCTCATCGCGTGATTTAGCCCCTCTCCCAGTG
>DAOTUA010000375.1:0-3319 GCA_034437355.1 Anaerolineae bacterium
GATCGAACCGGATATTATGACGTTTGCTAAGGGGATGGCGAACGGATCGCCTATCGGGTGTACCATCGCCACGCCAGAAGTTGCCGAAGCCCTAAAGGGGTTGACGTTTGCCACCTTCGGCGGGAACCCGGTCACGATGGCGGCGGCCCTGGCGACCATCGAATACATTGAGGAAAACGACCTGCTGATAAACGCTGCCGAACGCGGGGCAGAGCTACGCTCGCGTTTGATCGACATGCAGAAAACGTTCTCGTTTATCGGGGATGTGCGCGGCATGGGGTTGATGCAGGCGCTCGAACTCGTCCACCCTGGCACGGAGAAACAACCGGATGCCGACCGAACCGCCGCGTTACTTGCCGCTGCGCGGGATGCCGGGCTGTTGATCGGTAAGGGCGGGCTATACGGCAACACCATTCGGATTGCGCCCCACCTGAACGTTACGGCCCAGGACATCCAAACCGGCTGCGACCTGCTCGAACAGGCCCTCAAAACCATTGCGGATTAGCGCGTAGGTCAGCTTGCGGGTGATAAGGGACGTTGCCTATCACCCGCGCCCATTACCGGGCAAAGCTGCTATTGAACAGCCGCACGATATACACAAACACGACCGCCCCAACCGCACCAACCAAGATCGGGCCAAGAATCGGAATCCCCATAATCCCGCCGAGGCCGAGCAAGCCAAATAACAGGCTTCCCACGATACCACCGACCAGGCCCAGGCCAATATCCCCAATCGGACCGTACCCGGCCCCGCGTAGAATACGCCCGGCGAGCGCCCCGGCAAACATCCACCCGACCAGCATAATGATCAGCCCAACCAAACTACCGGCAGTTTGCAGCAGTGGGCCGGTCAATACCAGCAACCCAACGATAGCTAAACCGTAAATGATGAATGTGGCTGTATTATTTTTGCTCATGGTTTTATCTCTCATTCCTATCTTATTTCTGGTGTGCTTGCCCCTACTATACGTTACTTTAGCGCAAATCGTTGCGGATTTAATCCGTTTTTAGCGATTGTGATATGTGGTTTGTCATGTCGGCGGGGGACCATTGTGACCTGTATGTACCCGTCAGATCGTATAAAGTGAGGTTAACAAACGGAAATCCGTAAGTTGAAAGGGAGGCACGTATGTTAGAGAACATTCTGGTAACGCTGGATGGTTCCGAACTTTCGGAGAAGGCCATACCTTACACACAGCAGATCGCCAAGTCTGGCGCACAAATTACACTGCTGACTGTGATCGATATGCCGGATATTTCCGCTTATAGCCTGTACCCCATGGCGGCCAGCATGGATTACTACACCGAAGCCTTGTCCCAGGCGGAAGCCGGTGCGGTCGAATACATCGAGCGTGAAGCTGAGTTACTGCGTAAGAAGGGTTTCCAGGTGGATACCATCGTTTCTACCGGGATCGCGGCAGAAACCATTGTCGAACGGGCAAAATCGCTCGCGGTCGATATGATTGTGATGTCTACCCACGGGCGCAGCGGATTCAACCAATGGCTATTCGGGAGTGTCACGCACAAGGTGCTAAGCCTAGCCCCATGCCCGGTGCTTGTCGTCCCTGGCAGGCGCGGTACAGATGCCCCGTCAACAACGGCTACAGATGTTGCCTCGGCTGGCAACGATTAACACGCCCTGCTGCATAGCGCCGATCTCGCGTCCTCCGCAGCCTTCCGGTATATAACAGACGGGCACAACAATCTATTTTTCAATAACATTGCTCACTACGCCACAATCTCAAAGTGGCGTTTTTTTGTTTATATTTTGCTGACGCAATGTATACAGACCCCATATATTGCTCAAAAATTTTTCTTACACAACAGCGGTACGATACGGACAAATCTTAGATGGCACGGTTATTTCGCCATCACCAACGTAAGTTCAAACTGTCAAACAGGAGGTTTATCAGATGAGTATTGTTATTCGCCGTAACCCAATCCGTGAGATGGCAACCATGCAAAACGTGATGGACCGTTTCTTTGAGGACACTTGGCGCAACTTCGACGGCGCTACCGACAACATCCTGGCACTGGATGTCCACGAAACCGATAACGCCTATTTGCTGATGGGCAACCTCCCCGGCGTGAACGTTGACGACATCGACATCACCCTGCACGACGGCAACCTGACGATTACTGCCGACCTACCCAAGCCGGAAACCAAAGACGGCGTGCGGGTGCGCCTCCAGGAGCGCCCATACGGGACGTACAGCCGTAGCATCCGGCTACCGAAAGCGGTTGACAACAACGAGGTCGAGGCCGCCTACGAAAACGGCGTACTCATGTTAACCTTGCCGAAATCCGAAGAGGCACAGCCGCGCCAGATTCCGATTAAGACGAACGGCGCACTACCGGAAAACAGCTAAAATCGGCCTAAACCCCCTCAACCGGGATGGGCGCAAACGGCCCCATCTCGGTTTTTCTTGATCCCCCACGTAACACAACAACCTCTATCATGATGAATCCGTCGTCAATTCACCGACAATCCGCCGATGCTGTAATTTTAACAGCAGGCGTATCAAACCTATTTTGTGTCTTAACCTGTTTTTTTATATCATAGTAGAAGTGCAAAAAAATACGCCAAACAAGTGAGGATCGCCTGATGACAGAACAACCACAACCCACAAATAACCCAACGATATTTATTGCCGCCTTGGTCGGGTTGGTGATTGTTGTTTTGGTGTTATTAGGATTGGTTTTCGGGGCCAGAGGCCAACTTGCCACCCTGGAAACAAGCGCGGCAGAAACCGCTACTGCTGCCGCCGACGCGCTCAGCGCGGCTAACGCCGACCTGGATACGCTGGCAGATGACGCAACCCAGGCCGCCGACGCGCTCAGCGCGGCTAACGCCGACTTGGATACGCTGGCAGATGACGCAACCCAGGCCGCCGACGCGCTCAGTACGGCTAACGCCGACCTGGATACGCTGGCAGACGACGCAACCCAGGCCGCCGACGCACTCAGTACGGCTAACGCCGATTTGGATACGCTGGCAGACGACGCAACCCAGGCAGCCGACGAAGCACGAAGCGCGATCATTGGCCTGGAGCGCGACGCGCTCGTCCGCCAAGCACAAGCCACCGCCAACGCTCAGGCTGCCCAAACCAACAATGCCACCGCGACCCAGGCCGCACGCGATCAACGCCAGGCGCTCATCGCCCTGGAAAGCGACCGCCTGCAACGTCAGGCCGATGCAACCGCCGCCGCCAATTCCCAAGTTCAACTTGCCGCCACCGCGACCCAGGCCGCCCAGACCAATGCCGACACCATCACCACGCTAGAAAGCGACCTGGCAACCATGGAAGCAGAAGCCACA
>DAOTUA010000376.1:0-6563 GCA_034437355.1 Anaerolineae bacterium
GGCCTTTTCATTTCTGGTTGATGATTGTGTTATATCATAGGTGGTATGGGCGATGATATACAATATTCGATGAGTATTGGGTGGTAAAGTGGCTTGCATTCATGACAAAATAGGTTCTGTTAATGTTTACGCAAAAAACGGTGATTTTCGGGATTGAGTGTGCTGAACCCAGGGCAACAAGGTAAGTTAGCTTATTTGACAAAATTTAGGATGGTAACATGAAAAAAATTATTGTGACGGGTGGTAGCGGCAAGGCTGGGCGTGCGGTCGTTGCAGACCTGACCGAACACGGGTACATGGTGCGTAATGTGGACGTAGCCGCTACTCGTGGGCCAGATCAGCCGACGTTAGTTGCGGATTTGACCGATTATGGCCAGACGGTGGATGCGCTGCGCGGGTATGATGCGGTCGTTCATCTGGCGGCGATCCCGGCACCAAATATCATGCCGGATGAGGCGACCTTCCGCATTAACATCAGCAGCACCTACAATGTTTTCCAGGCGGCGGTAACGCTGGGTATGGATCGGGTGGTGTGGGCATCTAGCGAAACGACGCTCGGTTTGCCGTTTGACGACGAAAAGCCGGATTATGCGCCGATTGATGAGGATCAGACACCGTACCCGGAATCGTCGTATGCGTTGTCTAAGGTGTTGGGCGAGGAGATGGCACGGCAGTTTAACCGCTGGCATGGCATCCCGTTTATCGGGTTGCGTATTTCTAATATTATGGAGCCAGAAGACTATCAGCAGTTTACGACATGGCAGCATGATCCGCTGATCCGTAAGTGGAACCTATGGGGCTATGTCGATGCGCGAGATGTGGCGCAGGCGTGCCGTAAGGCGCTAACGGCAGATGTGAGGGGGGCGGAGGTGTGTATTATTGCGGCGGCGGATACGTGCATGGAGGCTCGCAACGATGCGTTAATGGCAACGGTTTACCCAGATGTGCCGATCCGAGGCGCATTGGGCGAACACGATACGCTATTGAGTATCGACAAGGCGCGGGTGCTGCTGGGCTATGAGCCGGAGTATGCCTGGCGAGATATGTTATAATTTGACTATGCGAATCTATGGACTTGATTTCACAAGTGCGCCATCTAAGCGAAAGCCATTAACGCTAGCCTGCTGTACGTTGGCGGGGGATGTGTTGCGGTTAGACGCGCTGGAGAGTATGCCAAGTTTTAGCGGATTGGAGGCGTTTTTGCGCTCCGATGGGCCGTGGGTGTGCGGGATGGATTTCGCTTTCGGGCAGCCGCGCAAGCTGATCGATAATTTGGGCTTTCCGAAAGATTGGCAGGCCTACGTCGAGTTGGTCGAAAGCATGGGCAAAAGGGAATGGGTGGGCACGGTAAGCCGTTACATGCAAGTCCGTGAAGCGGGGGATAAACTGCACTTCCGCCCGGTAGATCGCTTGGCTAACGCTCAAAGCCCGATGAAAATGTACTTTATCCCGGTGGGGCGGATGTTTTATGAGGGGGCGCGGCGGCTGGCTGCCAGTGGTGTGAGCGTCCTCCCCAACCGCCCCACCGATGATGATCGGGTGGTGTTAGAAGTGTACCCGGCGCTGCTGGTGAGGGAGGTTGTCGGGCGGGGGAGCGCGTACAAGCACGATGATCCATCGCAACAGGCGGCCCATGCCGAACAAACACGCGCCGATATCCTGGCGGGGGTGCGTGAGATCGCCCCAGCGCGATATGGGTTAGGCTTAGATGTGCCCACCGCGTTAACGCAGCAGCTAATCGCGGACCCGTCCGGCGATCGGTTGGATGCGCTGCTGTGCGCGGTGCAGGCAGGGTGGGCACAGCGCACGGACGGCTACGGTATTCCGCCGGATATTGACCCGTTAGAGGGTTGGATTGTTGACCCGCAGCTAAGGGAGAAGTACGATGTCTGATCCACGCCAACTCCCCCTATTTTCATCGGAGCCACACAACGAGGCGGACTTACACCAATCGACGCCGTTAAAGCAGACGATCCGGTTTTTTGCGGAGCATTTGCGCAAAGAGGGGAAATCGGAGCATACGATTAAGGCGTTTATTGCGGATATGCGGTTGCTGATGGAACACACCGGGGACGATGTGGCGGTCGGCAGTTTCCAGACGAGGCACTTAGAGAGCTATCTGCAATGGATGGAGAAAGAGCGCGGCGTTTCGTGTAGCCGCAAAACGTATGCGCGGCGGGTGACGACGCTCAAGGTATATTTTAAGTGGTTGAAGGCTATCGACGTGCTGACATACGACCCGGCCAAGGCGGTTATCCAACGGAGTGGGGAAGCGCCTCTCAGTTATGCGCTAAACCCGGACGAAATCCGGGCGATGCTGGCCCAGGCCGCCACTATGACGCGCCGCAACAAGCCGGATACCCGCCCGGAAGTGTTGTTCCGGTTGTTGTTGGATACCGGCATCAAAAAAGCGGAAACGCGCCGCCTGACGATAGCGGACATCCACCGGGAGGACGAGAGCGCCCCGTATTTGCATGTGCATCATACCGCCCGGAATGTGTACAAAGAGCGTAAAATCCCATTAGACCCGGATTGGCTGCTCGTGTTGGATGCCTATATGGAACAGTACGAGATCAAAGATCAGGTGTTTACGTGTACGGCGCGGAACCTGGAGTATATTCTGGCGGATATATCGGATGGGGCGGGGATACCGGTTAAGGTGTCGTTTGAGATCATGCGGTGGACAAGCGCGGTCCGGGATGCGCGGGCGGGGGTGGATGAGGACAGCATCCGCGAGAAGCTAGGGTTAAGCCGCATTTCGTGGGCAGAGACGAGCCGCAAGATCGAGCGATTGGTGGAACTCCAAGAGAAGGGGGCGACCCGGTAACGGTGCCTCCCCGTAGAAGGTGGGGAGGCGTTGCGGGGGATAGGCTTAGGATTGAGCTTCGGCTTCTTCGGCGGCTTGGCGTTCTTCTTCGATGGCGGCTAAGGCTGACGGCCCAAGTTGGATGTGTAGTTCGTCAAGCTGGCTGGTTTCGGCATAGGAAGGGGCTTTGGCCATGGCGTCGCCGCCGGTTTGTGTTTTGGGGAAGGCGATCACCTCTCGGATGTTGGGCTGGTTGGCGAGCAGCATTACCAGGCGGTCGATACCCCAGGCCATGCCACCGTGAGGCGGTGCGCCGTACTCGAACGCATCTAGCATATGCCCGAATTCCTCGCGGGCGTGGGCCATATCCTGCCCGATCAGCGGGAAGATTTTCTCTTGGATGTCGCGGTCGTGAATACGGATGCTACCGCCGCCGATCTCGTAGCCATTGCAGATCAGATCATATTGGCTGCCACGGGCTGCGCCGGGGTCGGTATCGAGCAGCGGGAGGTCTTGCGGCATGGGCATGGTAAACATATGCTGCGATGGTAGCCAGCTTCCGGTTTCTTCGTCGCGGCCCTCGAAAAGCGGGAAGTCGATCACCCAACAGAGCGCGAGCATGTTTTTGTTGTCGCCTACCAGGTTTAGTATTTCGGCCAGGCCACGCCGGACGACATCGGTAACGGCGTAGGCGGTATCTCGGTTGGTATCGGAGATGAAGAAGATCAGGTCGCCGGGTTGGGCACCGGTGCGCTCGGCAAGGTCGGTTACCTGTTGATCGGAGAACCACTTGGCGAGTGCGCCCCACACTTTGCCGTCGGGTTCGGTGGGTAGCAGGATGTAGCCGAGTCCCCCGGCCCCAACTGCGCGGGCGCGGGTTTCTAAATCTTTGGCGAACTCTTTGAGGGCAGTTTTGCTCATGGTATCCGGTAGGCGGGTGATCTCGCCACGAATGGCTTTGACGACGCCGCCGGCTTCGACAACGGAGTTGAACACTTTGAAATCGGTTGCGCCGGCAATATCGGCGACATCGACAGCTTGCAGGTCGTAGCGCAGGTCTGGGCGGTCGGTGCCGTATTTCTCCATGACATCACGCCACAGCAAACGCGGGATCGGCTTGCCGAGTGTGGGGCGCTGCGGCGCGACGTGTTCTACGATAGCCAGTACCAGCGCCTCCGCGAGTTGCATCACGTCCTCACGTTCAACAAAGCTCAGTTCAAAATCCAGTTGGGTGAACTCTGGCTGGCGGTCGCCGCGTAAGTCCTCATCGCGGAAGCACCGGGCAATCTGGAAGTATTTCTCGTAGCCGGCAACCATCAAGAGTTGTTTGAGTTGTTGTGGGCTTTGTGGCAGGGCATAGAATTTGCCGGGCTGGATGCGACTGGGCACAAGGAAATCGCGGGCACCTTCGGGCGTGGTCTTGAACAGGATGGGCGTTTCGATCTCGACAAAGGCTTCGTTGTCCAGGTAATCGCGGATGAACTTGACGACCCGATGGCGCAGGATGATGTTGTGTTGCATGGCGGGGCGGCGTAGGTCTAAGTAGCGGTAGCGCATCCGTTCCGATTCTTTGGTGGGTTGTTCGTCGCTGTCGATGTAGAAGGGGGGTGTTTTGGCACGGTTGAGGATGGTAATTTCTTGGGCGACGACCTCGACCTGTCCGGTTGCTAGTTCCGGGTTGACGGTCCCATCTGGGCGGATGCGGACAAAGCCTTTGACCTGTAGCACGTACTCGCGGCGGGTGTCGTTGCCGATGGCGTGCGCCTGTGGCGTGGTTTCCTGGTCGATGACAACTTGGACGATGCCCCAACGGTCGCGCAGGTCGATAAAAATCACGCCGCCCTGGTCCCGGCGGCGGTTGACCCACCCGGCAAGCGCGACGGTTTGGCCATCGTGGGTGGGGCGTAGCTCTCCGGCTCGGTGTGTTTTTAGCATAGTTGTTTCCTTGTGATTGATGTCCCTGGCACAATGCGAGGTAGGATAGCATGTATCTACACAGAAAGAAACAGGTTAGGGCGAAAAGCGCCCGGTTTGCGAGATCGAAACGGGCCGTTAGCCGTTTAGCACGCCCCCGGCAAGCTGGCGGTCTACCCAGTCGGAGATATACGGATAGCGGTAATCGCCCCCAGTGTGGATTTTGAATACGGCAATGGTGGATAAGATCAGCCCGGCGAGTGGAATCAAACTGACGACGACTGACAACAGCATCCCAACGAGAATCCAGAGTGGGAAGATCACAAAGCCAACCAGCACGACCATTAACAGGGCGGCGATGGCGAGGCCGATAACCCATATGATGAGGCCGACGACAAAGGCGGTTAGTGCGCCGATGGTACACAACAATTGCAACACAAAGGCTTGCAGCGCATGGAAAGCGATATAATCCGACCGTTTACGGAACAGCCCGTATAGCACTAATGGGATGAACACAACAAACGGGATGCTAAAGCCGGAAGTCGGGACGGCCATCAGAAAAGTGACCCAAACGGAACCATGAGCCACTGCCGCCCACAGCCGATCATCATCGCCCACGCGATCTGTGGTGTAGCTGCGCGGCCTGTGCTTGCGTTTGGGCTTGGCGGGGGTGTAACGGGCTTGATATTCGCGCACAACATCGTCGCTATCCGGCTGTGGGCCGCCAGATAAACGCGATAGACGCTCGTCATCGTTGGTGTTCACGTTGTTATCGTGTTCCGCCATAACCTGTTTTCCTTCGTTGTTGCGTGATTGATATACCGTACCCTTCTCATGGGCTATACGCAAGCGGTGGGACAAAGGTTGCACTACCCACTCACCCCAATTTTAGTTAGACTTTATCGCTATGTTAGATAAAGACTACACAATGACGAAACGACATCTCGGTTGGCTGCTGTTGATTGGCGGCGTGCTGGGGTTTATTGGCGTTTTCAGTATCGATCTGATCGCGATAGCGCGTGAGGGCGGGATCGGGAGCCTGTTCAGTGGGGCGACGGTGGCGCAACTGCGCGGCCCGTTGGGGATCGGGCCGGCGCAACGGTTAGGGTTGGCGGCCTGTGCGGGGGTGGCGCTGGTGGGGGGGACGTTGATCCCGTTGGGAGATAGGCCAGCATGAGCATAGCAGCGAATCGGTGGCTACGGGGTGTGTCGTGGGTGTTGTTTGGGCTGGCGGTGGGTGTGTTATTGTTTCATCTGTCGGTGTATGTGAGCTATGCTGCGAATTTGATCGCTTTTCCGTTTGATTACGATCAGGGTGAAGGGTTCGAGCTAGTGGATGTGATGATGTTCAGCGAGGGGCGCTGGCCGTATCAGGATGTGGAAACATACCCGTTTTACTCCAGCAACTACCCGCCGCTGTTTCATATTTTCCCGGTGCCGTTGGCGTGGGTGTTCGGACCGGCGTACTGGTACGGGCGGCTGCTCAGTTTTTTAGGGACGCTGGTTTGCGCCGGGGTGATCGGCTATGCCGTCTACCGGGACAGCGGGCACAGGCTGATCGCGGGGCTGAGTGGGCTAGCGTTTTTGGCGTCAAACACGGTCTATCATATCGGGCCGCTGTTCCGGCAGCATATGACGATGGTTTTGTTTGAAACGGCAGCTATCGTGATCTTGGCCAATGCCGTGAGCGTGACGCAACCGCGCCGTCGGTGGTGGCAGATCGGGTTGGGGCTGGGGCTGTTGATCGTGGCAGGGTATACCAAGCAACTGGCGGCGCTGACAGCGATTGCGGCTCTGGCGTTTCTGTTGTTGCGCAACCCGCGCCGGGCGCTGATCGGCGGGG
>DAOTUA010000377.1:0-3331 GCA_034437355.1 Anaerolineae bacterium
GTAGGAGGAGCAGTGCGATACCGAATCTCAAAACCACACTGATGAAAGAATCTGGTGCATATGAGATTTCGGACCGCAGTGAGTCAGTTGAGCGGGCAATTCAAGAAGCTATTCGCGCAATACAAAGCACAACATCACACACATATGTTGTCGAATAGGGTCAAACTCATAATTACAAGTCAACTCTATTCCAAAAAGCGCGATGATCCCAATTTTGACACTCAGAATACGAGTCAACTCTATTCCAAAAACACCCTTCAAAATGTGGTAAAAAAGGTCGTTTTTGGGGTGTTTACGAGCCAACTCTATTCCATGACCACAGTAACTTGTAGGATTGGAATAGAGTTGGCTCGTACACCTGCACAAGAAATCTGCAACAAAAAAAGCACCGATAATTGACCTTGCGGCATTTTTGTAATGCAGTAGCTCCGTGTACACCCGTTTGGGCTGGCTATACGTGCAGCGGGAGGGCACAGAGTCCCTCTCCCACGCCGGATATACGCTTTTTGTATATCTTGGTATGTTAGATGCGATCCCCCTTAGCCATCATGTCAACAATATCATATTGTTGGCATGGATCGCAGCATCGCCATAGGTGTACCCCAGCAACGTTTCGATCTCATACGATTTTTTCCCCTGTATCTGCGCTAGCTCGCGGCTACCATAATTTGCAAGCCCTTTCGCTAGCGCGTCGCCGCCCGGTGAGACGACCGTTACCAGCGCCCCCCTTGAAAAGCCCCCCACGACTTGCCGGATACCCACCGGGAGCAAGCTCACACCGCCAGCTCGCACCGCCTGGGCCGCCCCCTCGTCGATGATGATCTCGCCGCGTGGTTGCTCCGCAAGTAACCACCGTTTGCGGCTTTCTAAGTGATGCACACTCGCCTCAAAACGTGTCCCAATCTGCTGCCCCTCTAAAATACGTGTGATCACATCAGGTTCGCGCCCGGCAGCCACAATAGTTGTCGTCCCACTCCGAGAGGCCAACTGTGCCGCCTCGATCTTGGTTGCCATGCCGCCGGTGCCCATATCCGTACCGGCCCCACCCGCCAGGGCGCGGGTGCGCTCGTCGATACGCGCTACAACCGGGATCAGTTCGGCATCTGTGTGGGTGCGCGGGTCTGCTGTGTAAAGGCCGGGTTGGTCCGTCAGGATGATCAACTGATTGGCGTCAAGCAGGTTCGCCACCAACGCCGACAAATTATCATTGTCCCCCACCCGGATTTCCTCGGTCGCGGTGGCGTCATTCTCGTTGACAATCGGCACAATCCGATGATCGATTAGCGTGAGCAGCGTATCGCGTGCATTCAGATAACGGTGGCGGTCGTTTAAATCGCCGCGAGTCAGTAGCACTTGCCCCACGGTGATATTGAAGATGTCGAACAGGCTGCTATAAATCTGCATTAGCCGGGTCTGGCCGATGGCGCTTAGCATCTGCTTGGCAGGGACGGATTTCCCCAGGTCCGGGTAGCCCAGCACCTCGCGCCCGGCAGCCTGTGCCCCACTGGAAACGACGATCACCTCGTAGCCCCGATGATAAACCGTCACCACCTGCTGCACGATCTCTAACATGCGCTGGCGGGATAAGCGCCGGGTTTCGTTGGTTAAAACGCTCGTTCCTAATTTGATTACCAATCGTTGGTCGCCCATGGTGCCTCACCGTTAAACGTGGGTCGTGATGTCGTTGGTTTTCGCGCGTGTGACCGTCGTTTTGAGCGTCGTAGCGCGTGCCCGGATCGACTCTAACGGGCTGGACCCCGTGCCCGTTAGCCAACTCCCCATGCCAACCGCAACCGCCCCCGCCTGGATAAATGCGCGGGCGTTCTCCTGGTT
Source organism: Anaerolineae bacterium (assembly GCA_034437355.1). Taxonomy (GTDB): domain Bacteria; phylum Chloroflexota; class Anaerolineae; order Aggregatilineales; family Phototrophicaceae; genus DAOTTY01. Next base: position 1,834 of record DAOTUA010000377.1, read on the forward strand.
CATCGCCCCGTTACACATAAACTTCATATGGCTTAGCGGCCCGTACATCGCCTTGAAGTAATCGACCCCTAAGGCCCCCACCGGGAACAGCTTGAGCAGCGGTACGCCCATACCCCACGCCGCGACTGCCTCCGATGGCGTCGTCACCCCCGGCGCGATCAACAAGCCCGCCTCCAATACCGTTTGCACCACTTCCGGCTGGAACGCGGGCGACACGATGAAATCGGCCCCAGCATCGATCACCCGCTGCGCCTCTGCCACGCTCAATACCGTGCCCATGCCAGCAAAAACCACGTCCCCATGTTCGGCTTTGACCGCCTGCATCGCCTCTAACGGATGTTCCGAATTCATCGTGAACTCAAACACATTTAGCTCCGCTTCCAATAACGCCCCGGTTACTTCTAGCGCGACATCTGGCCCGAACGGGCCACGCATCCCGGCAACGATCCCCAATTCCGCAATACGGTTGTAAACAGCCTCAGAATGTGACATGCTCAAAGCCCTTTGTATTGAAAGTGGTATACTGATTAAAGTATAGGTGGGAGGAACACCCCATGAAAGTGCTGGTTTCACCGGGGGCCTTCAAAAATAGCCTGAAGGCCACCGACGCAGCAGATCACATCATCACCGGGCTAAAGCGATCTGGCCTGGGGGCCGACGTTATCCGCTTGCCGATAGCCGATGGTGGTAACGGGACGTTAGATGTGATGTTGGCGGCAGATGCGACCGGCCAACGTCACCCCGTCACCGTGCGTAACCCGTTTGGGCGTCCGGTCAAAGCCGCGTATGGCCTATTAGACGGCGGCGAAACGGCAGTGATAGAGATGGCGTTAGCCTCTGGCCTGGAAGTGATCGGCAGGGAAGCGCCCAACCCAATGAAAGCGACCACCTACGGCACCGGTCAGTTGATGGCGATTGCCTTAGATGCCGGGGCGCGTCGGTTTTGGGTGGGCATGGGCGGTAGTGCCACTGTCGATGGCGGGTTCGGCGCACTCACTGCCCTGGGGATGCGGGCTTACGACGCCAACGACCGCCCGATCTTACAACAAGGCGCGGCGGCATTACGAAAAATCGCACGCCTCGATCTCGCTGGCATCGACCCGCGCTGGGCCGATTGCGAGATCAACATCCTAACCGATGTCGATAACCCACCATTGGGGGATCGCGGGGCGGCAGCCGTGTTCGGCCCACAAAAAGGCGCAACCGAAGCTCACATCCCACAGCTAGAAGCGGGCCTAAAACACTTTTTAGGCTTATTAGCGCAAGCCACCACCCACGCCGATCAACTCAATTTACCCGGCGGCGGCGCGGCGGGGGCATTGGCGGCGGGTCTGGTCGGTGGGTTGGGTGGGGCTATCACCCCCGGCGCAGAAGCGATCTTGCAGTTTATCGGCTTTGACGACGCGCTCGTCGGGGCTAACCTGGTTATCACGGGTGAAGGGCGCATGGATGAGCAAACCATCGGCGGGAAAGGGCCGTTCGGCGTGGCATTACGGGC
>DAOTUA010000378.1:0-3069 GCA_034437355.1 Anaerolineae bacterium
TTACCCCCATAAAGGGGGAAGGGGAACAGTTATGTACCACTTAAACCCCTCCCTCCCGCCGCTAAAGCGGCGATAGTGGGGGAGGGGTGGCGCTTTAGCGCCGGGGTGGGGGGCAGGCTGAGCAGTTACAAAAAATAAGAGAAAAGCATAAAGATAAGCAGAAATCTGCTATTTCACATCAGGCGTATCCTACAACTTTTTGATAACTGGCCCAGGTTTGTTGGGCGGTGTCATCCCAGGTATAGCGCCGGGCCGCCTGTCGCCCGGTCTGGGCGGCCCGTTCTCGCCAGGATGTATCATCTAACGCCATTTGCAGCGCGGCAACCCACGCGCCGATGTCCAGTGGAGGGACTCGCAACCCATCGGACCCGGCGACGACTTCTGGCAGCGATGACGCATCCGAGACAATCACCGGGGTCCCGCACGCCATCGCCTCTAAGGGGGGTATACCGAACCCTTCATAAACCGACGGATACACGAACACATCGGCGCTATTGTACCAGAGGGGCAACTCATCTGCCGGGATAAACCCCGGTAGTAACACTTCATCCGTTAGCTGATGGGCCGCGATTGCCTCGAAGATCGGACGATAGCCCCACCCGCGCCCGCCGCCCAGTACCAACGGCGGACGGGTATCCGGGGGCAACTGGGCATACGCTTTTAACAGCGTCGGCAGGTTCTTGCGCGGTTCCAGTGTGCCCAAAAATAACCAGAAGTGTTCCGGCAGGCCCTTTGCCACCCGGAACGCCCCGACTTGCTCCGGCGGTAACGGGCGGAAGCGGTCAAAGTCCGTCCCACATGGTGCGACATCCACCTTAGCGGGCGGCACCCCGAATACGTCGATCACATCCTGCGCTGTACTATGGCTGATGGCGATCACCCGTTCGGCCCGTTGCACAGTGTGGCGCGTGAAGGCGCTCAGGTAAGCGCGACGGGCGCTAGAAAGCACCTGCGGATAATGAATGAAGCTCAGATCGTAGATCGTAACGATAGTTGGGGGCGGGTACGGCAGCATCGGCCCGACAAACGCCATCGCGTGGTACAGATCAAAGCGACCCAGCCGAAATGGTTGGATCGCCTGTTCCCACAGCACACGGCGGATAGGTGCGGTCGTATCCAGCGCGGCCTGGTCGATGTCAACGCCATCAAAAGTGACCGGGTTGGCTTTACCAACCATCGCGGTTAGCCGGGTGGTAGGGCCGACAACTTTAGGCAGGGCCGCCAGTGTATTGTAAATATAACCATGTATCCCGGCGGAACGATACCCCGCTTGATGGGCCAGTAAGTGCGCGTTTATCCCGATGTGCATGGGCGGCATTATAGCACGCCCGCCCTTACCGCTAACAGGTTATTCACCCGGTTCTGGGTCGTTCGGAAGTGGCGTGTCTCCCTGGTGGGCGGGCGTATCTTCCACCGACCAGGCCGGCTCACCGGGTACGGTGTCCTCGGATGGCGGGGCGGTGGGGTGTTGGGTGCTGGTCGTGGGGGCCTGCCACTGCCCATCATGGGTTGGTGTGGGATGGGCGGGGTTGGTCGGTGGGTGTTGTGCTTCCGTTTCGAGTTGTGGCGGGGTACACAAGGCCATTTCCGTTAACAAGAACGTGAGATCGGCTCGGAGCCGTCTACGGAACCCGCGCATACTTTCTCCCTCACGCCGACCAAATACAGTATAAGTGTAACTCTCGTAAATCGCCTTCCCGTGGACGGTCATTTCTGGCGGCCAGCTATCCAACTGTTGCCACGCGCCGCCCTGATACTGATATAGGATAAATCGAATCTCGACCTCGCCGTGTTCGCCCCGGAATTTGACATCTAGCGCGATAGGCAACCCGGCCCCTTTCCGGGTGATGCGCCGTGATAAGCCGCGTGCAAGCTGGTGAGCGACCGGCTTAACCCGGCGTTGCACCTGCTTGAACGATAGGCTTTCCGCTTGTTCGATCAGCCGGGTGAGTTTGCGCACCATCGCACGCGGCCCGATTATCTCTGTCCGAGACACACGCCCGTAAGTGTCGTATTGGCTGGCCCGCACGCCTACCACCCGCCACCCGGAAAAACGCTGCCCGTCCGTCCCGATAAGAATCTTACGAATATGTAGGTTGCCGTCGGTTTCATCAACCAGCATGGACCCATTCTGCGCGACATACTGCCACATTTGCCGCCGCCCGCCAATGGTATTCGCATCTTGCCGGGGGGTGTTGACATACGGGGGCGGGTGGTTCGGGTAGCGGGGTTGTGGGGTGAACAAAAGCCGTAAAATAACGGTTGTCAACCATAACAACAAGATACCCGCCATTAGTACACCGAGTAACACCGCCAGTTGCACACGGTCGCTCAGATCGACCTCGAATGGTAAAAAAGCCAGCCACGCTTCGGCCTGTACGCGGATAGGTTCCAGGTCGAAAGCCGGGCCGGGTGCTATCGGATCGGGGGTAGCTGGTAGCGGCGTAGGCGATGGGGTGGCCTGTTGTGGCATGTTGAACTCGATCAAACGCTGTATCCGGTCGAACTCCTCCGATCGGACCGCAATTTGCAATACCACCAGATCACCGGGAGGTGTGCCCGCTAGCGCAGTTAGCGGGAACGCTAACGTTGCGGTGGTCGATTCGCTGGCTCCTAGCGGGTCCACTTGCGTATCGGCCAGGGGAGTATCATCCCCAAACACGTTTAACTCGATTGTAGCCGGCGCGGTGGCGGCCCCACCACCGTTAAACACGCTCAGTTCCATTTCCAGGGTGCCATCGTCGGTTAGGATGGGTGCTGTTGAAAACACGGTGTAGGTTGGCGAATCCTGCGCTAGCCCTGTCGCCCCAGGGATCGCAATTAGCCATAGCATCGCACACAAAAACAACTTACGCATTATCACACTTCACTCGGTCACGGCTTGAACTGTCTCCACTATATCCGCAAATGAAACACATTCCAAGCACGCCCATTATTCGGCCAGGGCAATCGCCTTAAAATTTTCTGGTGTCATTTATTGGGATTGCATCCCAAACCCTGCCAAGCTTTTGAAAAAGCTTGACCAAAACTTTACATTTTTGGCGCTTTGCGCCAAAAAGCGCCGGTCAA